>JBEVMS010000065.1:0-21498 GCA_040508515.1 Dyella sp.
GGCTGCCAAGTGTACGACGACGGTAGCGGCGGATCGATGCTGCGTGAGATGCCATCGGCCCGGACCTGTGCGATGGCAACCATGCGGGGCTAAGATGACCTCAGGGGACGGAATTGTCGTGGGGTCGTGGATAAGCACTAGGGGCATCGCGTCTGCGATGGCCCGGTCGTTTCTTTGCTGACAGGGCAGGGCGAACTATGACTATGACGGTACACGCCAGTGGCAGCTTCGAGGTCAAGCTGGCGGCGCTGGACCCCGCCGATGAGGCGGGCGGGGTAACGCTGGGGCGGATGTCGCTGGACAAGCAATTCCTGGGCGATCTGCAAGGTAGCGGCAAGGGGCAGATGCTGAGCGCTTTGAGCGCGGTGGCGGGGTCGGGCGCCTATGTCGCGCTCGAGCGGGTCAGCGGGGCGCTAAAAGGGCGACGGGGCAGCTTTGTGTTGCAGCACAGCGGCAGCATGGCCGATGGGCAGCAGCACATGACCATTACCGTGGTGCCCGATTCGGGCAGCGATGAGCTGACCGGCCTGTCGGGTACGTTCAACATCCGCATCGTCGATGGCAAACATTGCTACGACTTCGACTACCAGCTGCCTGAGCCGTCTTGAGGGGCAACGATTCAGGCTGCCGTGGCGGTAGCCTGGATCGTTGTGTTTCTGATTGCGGCGTCGATGAGTTTTGCTATGGACGTCTATACGTCCTTGTTGTCGCTGTGCGGTGGTTGGACGTGGCGCGCTGGTTCTCAGTGCTCGGCCGGAAGTAGATTGAGCGTGTACTTGGTCGGGCCCGGTGGCAATGGCGTGGGGTGTCCCTGGACCCAGTCCTCATGGCCGGCGCCGTAGTAGGGCGACAGCGGGTTGCCGCTCTGACCGCCGGGCATGTGGAGAATGCTCTGCGCTTCGTGGCCGGGCATCACATCGAGTCGCTCGGACGCGCCGAAGCTGGGCGCGGCGACGCGCGGCATATCGCGATCGCCGGCTTGTGGATCGGCCGGCATATTGAGTAAGTAGGCGAGAAAGCCCGGTAATGCACGTGCCAACGGTTGCTGGATCGCGGCACGATTCTGATTGCCCCACTGACGCGCGGCCAAGCCGCCCGGCGCTTGGCCCAAGTTCTTGACCACGCGGCGAGCGCTGTCGAGCAGCAAGGCATCCCAGTTGGCGTAATGCGGGTCCAGCAGCCAGTTGGGGCGATCGCGCAACAGCATCCAGACGGCCGCCTCGGCGCTGCTCGATTGCGGCCATGTGAAGTCGCCGAAGCGTTGGCTGACGCGCGCGGCGAACGGTGCCAGCACGGCTTTTTGCACTTCCTCGCGGAACGCGCGCACCAGCGTGTAGTCGACGCTGTCGATGTCGGCGCGGCTGCGCCAGTTGGCGGTGAGCAGGCGCATCGATTCGAGTTCCGGCTCGGGCGACTTGGCTAACGTGTCCTGCAGCAGTCGCTGCCAGCGGCTGAGGAACAGCGCACGGTCATCCAACTGGATGTCCAGAAGATCGCCGGGACGAAAACGCTGGTGCGCGCGCAGATCGTCGCGAATCTGCTGAGCGCGGGCACCAAGGTCATGGCCGCCGTCGCCGAGCAGGGCCAACGCGTTGCCATCGACGGTGCGGTTGTTGGCGGTCCACAACCGGCCGTCGGCAGGGTCTTCCACGCGCGGATACTCCGACGGTTGTGCCCAGCCGATCCAGCCGCTGCCGTCGTGTGACCAGTCGGACGGTACCAGTGGATCGATCTCGCCACGCAAGGGAATCGCATTGCCGGCGAGGCTCCAGCCGATGTGGCCGGTGCTGTCGGCGACCAGCAGGTTCTGCGGCGGCATGCCCAGGCTGGGCGCCAAGTCCAGCGCGGCCTTGACGCTGCCGGCGTGTTCGAATTGCACCAGGTTGAGGTTATAGGCGCGCGGCAGATCGCCGATCCACGCCAGCGCCAAGGGCGTGCCGTCGGTGTCGGTGGCCATGATCGGCCCCCAGCGGGTGGCGCGTACGGTCAATTGGCGGGTTTGTCCGTCGCTGGCGCGGATGGTTTCCTGGTGCACGGCGATCGGTTGCCAGCCATCGGGCGTGAGGTAGCGGTTGGGGTTGTTGGGATCCATGTTGACGCGCACCCAATCCAGCCAGTCGCCGTAGCTGTTGGTGAAGCCCCAGGCGATCTGCCCGTTGGAGCCGACCACCAGCGCCGGTGTGCCGGGCAAAGTCAGTCCGTCGAGTTGGCGCTTGCCGCCGGGCGCGCTGGGGTCGTCGTAGCGCAAACGCGCGCGGAACCAGATGTTGGGCACGCGCAGACCCAGGTGCATGTCGTTGGCCAAGATCGCCGCGCCGGTGCCGGTCAGCGCGCCGGAGACCGCGAAGCTGTTGCTGCCGGGACGCAGGTCGTGTTGCAGTGGCGCCAACACCGCGGCCATGGCGTCGGTGGATGCCGGTGACGGCGTGCCGCGCAAGTCCAGCACGGTGGATTCGGGCAGCACCGGCGTGCGCGACAGATCGCCCAGCAGCGGCGCCTCCCAGGTCGGGTCGGGCGCGAGTAGGAAATCGACCACCGCGCGCGGCAACGCGGCGCGCATTTGGGCGATCGCCAGCTCGCGCTGATTGCTGCCGTCGCCGTTTAAATCCAGGTACATCGCGGCGATCACCAGCAGGCTGTCCGGCGAGCGCCAGGGCTGCGGCTTGGTGCGCAGCAGCAGGTATTCCCACGGACGCAGGCGCAACGCGGCGAGGCCAGCGTTGACGCCGTCGCGGTAGCGATCCAGCGCCAGCCGCTGCGCCGACGGCAGTTGGGCGTAGGCGGCTTCGGCGACCGCGCGCAGGCGATGGCGACGATGGTTGAGGTCAACATCGAATGCCGCCGGACCGACCAGCTCGGCCAGCTCGCCGGCCGGGAGGCGTCGCATCAGATCCATTGCGAAATAACGCTCCTGCGCCTGCGCGAAACCTAGAGCGAAGCTGACGTCGTTGCGATCCTTGCCGTCGACGGTCACGGTGCCTTGCGCATCGCGGGTGAGGCTAACCGCCTGGGTCAATCCGGGTAGGCGCAGCGTGCCGTCCAGGCGTGCGCGACTGGCGGCCAGCAGCAGCCACACGGCGATGCCTGAAGCCAGCAGTAGCAACAACAGTAGCGCCAACAGGCGACGCAGCCAGCGCCAAACGCGTGAGCGCGAATAGGTCGATGCGGTCATGCTGGCGCGTTCCTGGCGGCAATGCTTATGCCCAGTGTAGCGGGCGCCGTGCACTCATCCAGATCCCGCCGGTGGTTGCGCTCAGGGTTTGGCGAAGACCGCGAACATGCCCGCATAAGGCTTGACCATGAAGGCCGGTGCGCCCGCATAGCCTGTGCCATCGAGGTAAAACTGCGAGATGGTGCCATCCAGGTACAGCGCGTTGCGGCAGCCGAGCTTGTCGCGGAACAGGCTTGCGAAGGCGTGGAAATTGACCGGCGTCTCGCTGACCACGAATACCACTTCGTACGGCGCGCGGGCGCACACGCCGCTGCGCCATTTCAGGCTGGTCGAGTCGTCGAGGAACTGCGCATTGATCTGGCCGTCGATCACCAGCATCGGCCCGGACTGGCTGGCCCACTGCACCGGCTGGGCGAGCTGTTTGAAGTCGGTGCTGGTGTGGATGGCCGCGTGCCCGTCGGGATAGATCGCAAATACCCCGTTCGGTTGCAGCGAAAAATTACCCGCGGCCGGATTGCCCCGGGCCAGGTTCAGCGGTACAGCGGTGCGGCCCTGTTCGACATAAAGACCCAGCGGCGCATTTTGGCGATCGTAGATACCGGCGTTGGCGGCGAACAACAGATGCTGGCCGCGTGCCTCGCCCCATTGCTTGAGGGTTTCGATATCGCCGAAGGCCTCGCCGCTGTCCGGATTGCGCCAATGCAGGCTGAGGCTTTCGCGTTTGAGATCGACCGTGACCACCATGAAGTTCTGCTGGGCGTAAGTCAGCTCGTGGCTGTCCACCGCTTGCACGCGCCGCGCGCAGCCCCCGGCGACCAATAGCATCAGCAGGGCAAACCAGGGCAGGACCCGACGAAGCAGCAGGCCGCGGGTGGGACGTCGACGAAGGCAGGGCATGCCGCGATGGTCGCCGCGGCGCTCCCTCGGCGCAAGAGCGTCCTGGATAAATGTTCAGTATGCGGTCGCAGGGGCCGAGGGCTGGGCGTAGACTTGCGATTTTTCGCGCACGTCCAGACCATGCCCTACACCCCCATCGTCGCCACGCTCGGCTACGTACTCAGCCCCGACCGGCGGCAAGTGCTGATGATCCACCGCAACGCCCGCGCGGACGATCAGCATCTGGGCAAGTACAACGGGCTGGGCGGCAAAATGGAGCCCGGCGAAGACATCGCGGCCTGCATGCGCCGCGAAATTTTTGAAGAGGCCGGTATCGAATGCATGGCCATGCGCCTGCGCGGCACGCTCAACTGGCCCGGTTTCGGCAAGCACGGCGAAGACTGGCTGGGTTTCATCTTCGTGATCGACAGCTTTCGTGGCGACCCGCACGGCAGCAATCCGGAAGGCACCCTGGCATGGGTCGACCGCGACCAACTGATGACGCTGCCGATGTGGGAGGGCGATCGGCATTTCCTACCGCTGGTGTTTGACGACGATCCGCGTCCGTTCCACGGCGTGATGCCTTACAAGGACGGCCGCATGCAGTCGTGGTCGTTCACGCGCTTGTGAGGGTGAGCGTTGTCGTCGCCGACATGTGACGGCGAACCGTGTTGTCCGCTTGCGGGCCGCCTGGATGAGCGCGATGGCTTGGCTGCGCGCGGCGGCGGTGCAGAGTTGGTGCGTTGAAACTGCGCCCGCATGCCGCTCAAAGTTGTTCCTAGGGGCGTGCCGCTCAGAGCTTGCGCAACGCCACCACGGCGTTGAGTCCACCAAAGGCGAACGAGTTGCTAAGCGCGGCGTCGACGCGCATCGGGCGCGCGGTCAGCGGCACGTAATCGAGATCGCAGGCCGGGTCCGCGCCCAGATAACCCAGCGTGGGCGGCACCACGCCGTCGCGCAACGCGCCAATCATCGCGATCAATTCCAGCGCGCCGGAAGCGCCCAGCGCGTGGCCGTGCGCGGCCTTGGTCGAGGAAATCGCCAGGTGTCGCGCATGTGCGCCGAAGACCTGGTGGATCGCCTGCGTCTCGGTGCTGTCGTTGGCTTGCGTGCCGGTGCCGTGGGCGTTGATGTAATCGATTTTGGACGGCTCCAGCCCGGCATCGGTCAGCGCGGCGCGGATCGCCGCGGCGGCGCCGGTCACCGAGGGCGCGGCGATGTCACCGGCGTCCGCGCTCATCCCGACGCCGGCCAGTTCGGCCAGCATCGGTGCGCCGCGCGCGCGAGCATGTTCCAGGGATTCCAGCACGAACATGCCGGCGCCTTCGCCCAGCACGATCCCTCGGCGGCCGGCGCTGAACGGCCGGCAGGTGTCCGGCGCCAGCACCCGCATCGCCTCCCAGGCGCGTAGGCTGCCCAGGGTCAGGCAGGCCTCGGCGCCGCCGACTACCGCCGCGTCGACCAGGCCGCTGCGGATCATCATGACCGCCTGCGCCAGCGCATGGTTGGCCGAGGCGCAGGCGCTGGCCACCACGAAGGTTGGGCCGGTGATGCCGAAGCGCATGCTGATCTGGCTGGCCGGCGCGCTGATCATCATCCGCACGATGCCCAGCGGATGCAGCCGGGTTGCTTGTTCGGCATACAGGCGCCGGTATTGTTCGTCGCGACTGCTCTCGCCGCCGGCACCGGTGCCCAGCACCACGGCGACGCGCGCGGCGTTCGCGCCGTCCAGCGGCAAACCCGATTGCGACAGCGCTTCGCCAGCCGCCAGCACGGCGAACTGGCTGCAGCGATCGAGCAGGCTGATTTGGCCGGCATCGAAGTGCGCGGCCGGGTCGTAATCACGCACTTCGGCGGCGACGCCGCCGTACCGCAGCAGGCTCGGATCGACCGCGCTGACCTTGCCGATGCCGCTGCGTCCCTCGACCATGGCTCGCCAGGTTGTATCGGCGCTGTGGCCGAGCGCGCAGATCGCGCCCATGCCGCTGATCACGACACGAGGCGCCGGCTTAGCCACCCGCAGTCTTCAACGCCAGTTGGCGCTCGATCGCTTCCACCAACTGGGCCATGGTGCCGTTGGCCAGATCGGTATCTTCGTTGGGCAGGTTGATGCCGAAGCGTTCTTCCAGGTCGAAGATCATCTCGATCGCATCGAGCGACTCGATCGCCAGATCCTTCAAGGTGGACTCGGGGGTGATCGTCTCTGGATCGCGCTTGGCGTACTTGGCGACGATCTCGTAGGTCTGCTGTGTAACCAGGCTCATCCACATACCCCGCTTGGCATCCGCTGCGCTGGACGCGCGACACATAGGACGGCCTCCGCCGCCGGTCCGGCAAGACTGCCTTTCCACCTGGAGCTTGTCCAGTCGCTGGCGAGGCGTTTTGTCGCATGGATCGGCGTGCCCGACGCGAGATGGGCAACGCAGTTGGACCCGGGCGGTAAGGGCATTGAAAGACATTTGCCCGTATGCTCTTGCGAGTATTGGGTGGTCTCGATGGGATGTTCTTGGGCGAATCGATGATTCGGCGCTGGGTTCAATATTTGGAAACGGGGCACGCCGGTGCGGTATCTCAATCAGCTTGAACCGGATGCGTTGCTTGATCGGTTCGCGGCGCACCCGCCGTTGAATTTTCGGCTGGAAATGGTTGCGGACGTACCGGTCTTTCTGGCGTCCTTTGATCTGCTGACCACTACCGAAGCGCCGATCCGCGCACGGCTCCAGCGCGCGCCGGGTTATCGCTGGTGGTCACGCCTGCTGCATTGGCGTACGGCTTTTATCGGCACCACCGTTTCCGAATACGTGCTGTTTCCCTCGCAGGTCGACCCGCGCGCACTGCCGCAACAACTGATTGCGGCGCTGGGACATCGTCAGCGGATGATGGTGGTGAAGGATCTGCCGCAAGCGTCGCCTTTGCTCGATAACGTCAGCCAGCGTTGGAGCGAGGATTTCCTGCAAGCCAGTGTGGAGGCCGGCTACGTCATGCTGGCAGGCCAGGCGCTGGCCTATGTGCCGATCGATTTCGCCGATGAACAGGCCTATCTGTCCCGGCTTTCGGCCAGCCGGCGCAAGGATATCCGGCGCAAACTGCGTCGGCGTGACGCGCTGGCGGTGGAGGTGCTGCGCTGTGGCGATGCGCGCTTTGCCGACGAGGTCGAGATTGATCGCTACTACGCGCTTTACGAGGCCGTCTACGCGCAAAGCGACATCCATTTCGACAAGCTGAGCCGCGAGTTTTTCGCCGCGTTGCTACGCGACGGCGACAGCGGTGGCATCGTCTTTGTTTACCGGCACGACACGGCGATGATCGGTTGGAATTTGTGCTTTGTAGTGGACGGCAAATTGATCGACAAGTACATCGGTTTCGCCTATCCGCAAGCACGCGAGAACAACCTTTACTTCATCAGCTGGTTCCAAAATCTGGCCTATGCGCGCGAACATGATTTAAGCCATTACGTGGCGGGCTGGACCGATCCGGAAATCAAATCCTACCTGGGCGCGAGTTTCACGCTGACCCGGCACGCGGTTTATTTGCGCAGCCCCCTGTTGCGCTTGTTGGCGCGTCGGCTGGGTAAATTCTTCGAGAGCGAGAGCCGATGGGGTTGAATCGCCGCGAGCCATTGGTGCTGGATTTCGATGGCTCGGTCGGTGAGCTGGCGGGGGCCACCGTGCTGGCGCTGGCGCAATGGCAAGAGCGCATCCGCTTTGGCTGCCGCTTGCACACCTTCGCACAATTGCGCCGGCATCTGGATGCGCTGCTGCCCGCTGACTACGGCACCGTGCTGATGGGTTCGGGCGACTACCATCATCTGAGCTGGCCGCTGATCGAGCGGCAGCGCGCGCGCGGCCCCTTTCAGGTGGTCGTGCTGGACAACCATCCAGACAACATGCGCTTTCCCTGGGGCATCCATTGCGGCTCGTGGGTGCGCAAAGTGGCCTTGCTGCCTTATGTCAGCCAAGTGCACGTGTTGGGCATCACTTCCGGCGACATCGGCGCACGGCATGCCTGGGAAAACTATGTGGCTCCTCTAAAAGCCGGCAAGCTTACTTACTGGTGCATGGATGTGGATGTCGGCTGGGCCGCGCGGTGGGGACTGGCCGATGCGTTTCGCCGCTACGCCGACGCCGATGCCCTGGTCGAGGCGTTTACCACACAGCGTGAGCGCACGGCGCAGCCGACGTATTTGTCGATCGACAAGGACGCGTTCGACACCCTCACCGCGCGAACCAACTGGGACCAAGGCAAGCTCAAGTTGCCGCATGCTCTGGCGGTGATCGAGGCGCTGCGTGGTCGGATCATCGCCAGCGACATCACCGGCGAGGTTTCCGCTTACGCCTACCGCACATGGTGGAAGCGATGGCTTAGCGGTATGGACGGACAGACGGCTATTTCATCGGAAGATATAGTGTCCTGGCAACACCAGCAGAACGCATTGAATCAACGCCTCCTGCGGGCCATCGACGAAAGCAGCATCTAACGTCGCCGATGCAGCGGCGTTTCTTCATGCGGTCCCGTGCGTTTTGTCTTGGCGCAGCGAACGCTGTTGATAAAGGCGGCGGTCCGCCTCGGCCAAGACGGCTTCCAATGTCTGGTTCGGCTGTCGGGTCGCGTAGCCCATAGTGAACTGGATCGGTGCCCGGTGGCGCTGGCTCTCGATGCGACGAACAAGTTCCGCGGTGATATGGCTATCGGCCTGCGGCATGAAGATCAGGAACTCGTCGCCGCCCAAGCGCACCACGATATCCTCGGCGCGTAGATGCTCGTGAAGGAATGTCGCCATCGCCACCAGCACTTCGTCACCGCGCTGGTGGCCGTAGGTGTCGTTGACTTGTTTGAAGCGATCCAGGTCGAAGGCGATGCAGCCCCAGCAGGCTTCGGGGGCACTGGCTTGGGCCAGCGCGGTCAGGAAGTGGCGGTTGAAGCAGCCCGTGAGCGAGTCGCGCTCGGCCAATTCGCGTAGCTTACGCTCGACGCGCTGCTGTTCGGAGATATCCTGCGCATGGCCCAGCACATAGGGCTCGTCCAGATCGTGGTCGAGTACGTTGTGGTACTGCCAGACGCGCGAACTGCCGTCGCGGGAGGTCAGCAGCAGCCTGCCCGAGTCGCTGCCATGAGCTTGTATGCGTTGCAGATAAAGACCAAACTCGTCATGCCGTCGCGGCGGTATCAATTCGCTCAGTGAGCGGCCGATCAGTTCGTGGACTGCATAGCCCAGCGAATGGGCGGCGGCCGGATTGATCGACAGCAACACGCCGCTCATGTCGTGGGTACAGATCAGCCCCAGGCTGTATTGGAACAGGTTGCGGAAGCGCCGTTCGCTGGCTTCCAGTGCGGCCATCGCCCGCCGCCGCAGGCTGATGTCCTGAAGCGCACCCGACAGCCGTCGCGGCCGCCCATCCTCGTAGTCCACGCCACCCACCGTGCGCACCCATATGTCGCGGCCCGTGGCGGTGGTCATCGGCAGTTCCAGATCCCAGCCGGTGCCGCTGGCCATGCAGGTTTGCAAGGCGGTTTGAATTTGTTCGCGCGCACTGGCGGGGAAGTAGCTGAGCGCCTCGGACATGCTCGGTTGATATCCCGCGGGCAGCTCGTGAATGCGGCAGGTAGCGTCGGACCAGACGACTTGCTGGGTAAGCAGATCAACTTCCCAGCCGCCGACGCCGGCCGCTCGGCCGGTGCGGTCCAGAAACGCCTCGCTGGCGCGCAGGCGTTGTTCCAGCTGGACGGACAGCAGGACTTGCTGATGCGCGATCTGCGCCTCGATGTGCAGTGCCTGGTTGCGCTGAAGCAGCTCGGCGCGCAGCTCCAGGGCTTCGGATACGGCATGCGCCAGTTCACGCAGGGTTTCGCGCTGCACCTGGGTCAGCTCGCCCGGCTCGCGGTCGATAACGCATAACGAACCCATGCGCATGCCGTCACGCAGGGTGATCGGCGCGCCGGCGTAGAAGCGTATGCCAGGGGCGCCGATCACCAGAGGGTTGTCGGCGAAGCGCTGGTCTTGCAGTGCATCGGGCACTTCCAGCAGTTGATCGTCCAGAATGGTGTGCGAGCAAAAGGCTTGATCGCGTGGCGTCTGGCTGCTGCCGGCCAAGCCGACATTGGCCTTGAACCATTGGCGGTCGCGGTCGATCAAGCTGATCAGGGCGATCGGTCGACCGGTGATCCAGGCTGCGGCTTTGGCCAGTGCGTCGAACAAGGGCTCGGTCGGCGTATCCAAGACAGCCAGATCGCGCAATCGGGCCAGACGGGCAGATTCGTCGATGGCGGCAGCAGACATCGCGTCAATCCTACAGGGCAAGCTGGAGACTAAAGGTAGTGGAAGCCCGAGGCCTGCTCAATCGTCGCGTTGGAGGGTTGTGACGCGGGCACGCGGCTTGTTCACGAGGGTCTGCTCGCGCGGAGTCTGAGCGCCGCCCGGTCGTCCGATCTGGCCTCGGCCGGTGAGCGGTCAGCGCGCCGCCAATGGTGGCAGCACGAACTGAAAGACGCTGCCTTGGCCCGGCTCGGAACTGGCCCAGATGCGTCCGCCGTGCGCTTGGATGATGGTGCGGCAGATCGACAAGCCCATGCCCATGCCCTGGGCTTTGGTACTGAAAAAAGCGGTGAACAGGCGATCGAGGTCGTTGGCAGTGATTCCCGGCCCGCTGTCGACGATGCCGACGTATAGCTTGCCATCGCCCTCGGTGCGGGCTTGGATGACGATCTGCCGCGCTCCGCCGGTGATGCTGTCGATGGCCTGTAGCGCATTGACCAGCAAATTGATCACGACCTGCTGCAGTTGTACGCGGTCGCCCAGTAAGCGTGGTAGCGGCTGGGTGTAATGGCGCCGCAGGTTGATTTGCAATCGGGTCGCTTCGCGTTGCACCAGCAGCACCGCGTCGTCGATCAGTTCGACCGGATCCAGCTCGCTGCGCTGGGTTTCACCCTTGCGGGCCAATTCGCGCAGGTTCCGGACCACCTCGCTGGCGCGGCGTCCCTCGCAGATCATCCGTTTGAGCCCATCGCGTACTTCCTGCAACTGCGGCTCGGGGCGACTGAGCCAGCGCAAGCTCGCCTCGCCGTTGGTGACCAAGGCCGCCAATGGCTGGTTGACCTCGTGAGCGATCGAGGCGGTCAGCTCACCCAGCGTGGCAACCCGGTTGGCGTGAGCCAGCTCGCTTTGCGAACGTTGTAGGGCATCTTCGGCGCGACGCAACTCTTCGATATCGTTCATCACCCCGTACCAGCGGATGACTTCCCCGGACGCATCCAGCAGCGGCAGGCCACGGATCAGCATCCAACGGTATTGTCCGTCGGCACGGCGCCAGCGACTGACGGTTTCGTACATCCCGCGCGTTCGCATCGCGTGGGCTATATCTTGCTCCATCTGAGGCTGGTCGTCCGGGTGCACGATGTTGCGCCAACGGTCGCCGTGGACATCCTCCAGGCTCAGACCCAGGTCGGTCCAGCGCCGGTTGATGGAAGCCAGGTTGCCGTCCGGCGTGGAGTTCCACAACATCGCGGGAATAGTGTCGATGACATCACGCAGCTCGCGTTCTTGCTGCTGCGCGCGCGCTTCAGCGCATTTGCGCACCGTGATATCGGTATTGCTTTGCAGTACGGCCAGTGGCTGGCCGCGCTCGTCGCGCCACAGCGACCAGCGGCTGCAAACCACCAGCGCGCTACCGTCCTGACGTCGCTGCTTGAGCTCGCCTTCCCAGCGGCCATCGCGCAGCACCGTGGCCATCGCCTGTTCGGGCGAATCGTTGAACTGGCTTTGCAGCAACCGGTGTGCGTTGGCGCCGATGGCGTCGGCGCTACGCCAGCCGTAGAGTTGAGCGGCACCGCGGTTCCAGGAGCGGATCTGGCCATGCAGGTCATGCACGAAGATCGCGTCCTGAGTCAGCTCCAGCAAGCCGGCCTGTTCGCGCAAGACCTTGGTGGTGTGCTGGTTCTTGAGCGACAGAAACGTAGTGAGGGTTATCGCGGTCAGACTGACCAGGCAGCGACCCAGCGCATCGATGGCGTGGAAGCGCGTGCGGGAGATTTCCAGTGCGATCAGGGTGAGCGCGATGCACACGGCCGCTACCACGTAGAGCTGGCGACGCGTGCAGAACTGGCTGCAAATCATCACCACGAGGCCATACAGCACCGCCACAGCGATATCCAGCGGCGTGAGAGCATCGATCAAAAAGATTGCCACGGCGGCCAGCGCGGCGCTGCCAGGCTGCCAGCGAACCTTGGCGGTAGAGCTAATCGCAGGCGTTTTGCGCATAAGTCTGGGCCGAGTGGAGTTGCCGTCAAACTACCCCGGAATCGCATCAAATTGCGCATTTGCCGCGGCCTATACAAGAGTATAAAACACGTATACCGAGGTCGTCTTGGCATGAGCGCGATGCTCCGCCTGGATGAGTGGTTGCGGGGCAGGCCATGGCCTGGGTGCAACGCTAGTGTGTGGTCAATGTCTGCCGCAACTCATTGACGATGCGGTTGAAGTCGCGCTGGCCCAGCCATGGGCTGTTGCTGATGGTCAGCGAACGGGCGGCAAACTCTCGCGCATTGGGCAGCCGTGCATCCGCCGCGATGCCGCGTAGATAGTCGTAGTCGGGCAGGGCGTGGATGAACATCCGGCTGACCCCCAGCCCGGCAGTCCATAGCCGCTGCAGGGCGCGGTCGCGGCTGGCTTCATCGGGCAAAGCCAGTAGCAGCAAAGGCCACACACCCTGCTGACCGGGCGCATCATCGAATACCCGCACGCCTGGCAGCGAACGTAGCTGTGCCAATCGCGCCTGCGCTTGCTGGCGGGTGCGCGCGATAAAATCCGGCAGTCGAACCAGCGCCCGAGTGGCCACCGCATTGCGCCAGCGACCCAGCGGATGCAATGGAATCTCTGAACCAAAGTCGTCGCCGACGGCGGCTACCGGATCGCCGGCAGCCAGCGCCCGACGCAGCGGGCGGCCGTAGACCAGGCCCAGCAAGGCCGGCCGATAGCACAACGCGTAACCCAGAAGTTCCAGCGCCCGGCGGCAGGCCATCGGCGCCGACGGGCGGATCAGTTCGGCATGGGATTGGCGCAAGGCGTCGCGCAGCTCAGGTTCGCGCGCCAGCAGCACGCCGCCCTCGAAGGTGGTCAGGCCCTTGCCGACTGCCAGGCTGAAAAAACCGATATCGCCCTGCAGGCCGGCGGTCTGCCCGTTTTGTTGCGCGCCCAGCGCTTGCGCAGCATCTTCGATCACCCAGGCGCCACAGGCGTGGGCGATGCGGATGGCCGTCTGGACGTCCGCCAGTCGACCGCCGATATGGGTAGGCACGATCGCCAAAGTGTTCTCGCCGCACAGCGCGGCGAGCTGGGTGGGGTCCATGTCGTAGTGGTCGGGTGCCAGATCGCACAGCTTCAACACCAGGCCGGCGCGGTGCACCGCCAGCGCCACCAGCGGGCAGGTCCAGGCCGGCACCACCACTTCGCGGCGCGCGCTGCGCTTGGCCAGGGCGTGCAGCGCGATCACCAAGCTGGCGGTGCCAGAGCATTCCAACTGCACCTCAGGCACGCCTAGCCAATCGGCCAGACTTTCAGCCAATCGCGCCCGTGCGGGCAAAAGATCGCGCCAGTGCAGCGGCAGGCCGGCGGTGGGTGGCAACTCGCGCGGCATCGCGCTCACTCGCCGGCGGCGATGCCCAGCGCGCCCTTGGCTTCGATCGGCGCGTCGCCCTCCGGGTGCGCGCCGCTCTCGGCCAGCGCCAGGCAGATGATGCCGGCCACGATCACCGCCGCCCCGGCCAGGCGTGTCCAGGTCAGCGGCTCGCCGAACAACCAGGCGGAAAAGAACATCACGCTTACCACCTCCAGATGGGTCGCCGCGAAGGCGGGGCCGATCGGCGCGTGTTTGAGCAGGGTCATCCAAGTGAAGAAATTGCCGATGTAGCCGACTGCCGCGATGTAGATCCACGGATGACCAAACACGCGCACCAGCCACGCCAGATTGGCCTGCGGCGGAAAGGCATGGTCGCCGGCGTACTTAAAGCTCAACTGCACGATGGTGTCGAACAGCACCAGGATCGTGAAACCGATCAGATAGAAGCGCTTCACGCGCCCCCCGCAAAGCCGACGATGGCGACGCCGGCGGTAACCAGCAGGCAACCGGCGACGCGCAGCGGCGTCAGCTTTTCACGAAACAGGATTCGTCCGGCCAGCATGATCACCACCACGCTGATCGATCCCAGCAGCACGCCGCGGGAAAGTTCCACCAGCGAGAGGAAGGCGATCCAGACCAGAAACTCGATAACGTAGGAGATCACCCCGACCCAGATCCACGGCCGTGCCAGCATGTAGCGCCAGCGCGCCATGCCATCGCCGGCGCGCGGATCGCTGGCAGCTGCTTTGAACGCCAACTGGCCCAGCGTGTCCAGGCCGACATTGGACAGCCACAGGGTGATCACCAACGGGGTCATGCGGCGGTCCGCATCAGGCCGCCGCGCGCACGGCCGGGCCGCGCTCGCTGGCGATGCGGCCGAAGAAATCGGCCGAGCGTTCGATCAGGGTGCGGCGGTCGCGATCGACCGTAATCATGTGATAGCTGTCCGGCAGCAGCAGCATTTCGACCGGGCCGGATACCAGACTTTCGACCATGTAGGCGTTGTCCAGGCTGGCGATGTCGTCCTCGGTGGCGTGCGCGATCAGGCACGGCGCGGTCACCTTGGGCAACTGCCGGCGCACCAGCGCGGCCATGTTGTACATCTCGCCCAGCGAGGGCCAGGGATTGCCCGGCAGGCCAGCGGCGGCGCTGTCGCCACCGAGCATGCTGGCGCTGATCTGCGCGCGCAGGCGTTCGTCTCGGATGCCGTAGGGCGGCTCCTCGTGGACCATACGCTTCTTGCCAATGCCCAACTTGAGGAACAGCGGCAGCAGGAACGAGAACCGGCCGTACCACGGAATCGCCCAGCCGTCGTAGCGGAAAGTGGCGCCGTAGACGCCCACGCCGGTGACCCAGTCAGGATGATCGGCGGCTAGCTTAAGCGCCAGCAGCGCGCCCATCGACAGGCCAGCCACGAACAGTTGGTCGACTTCTTTGCGCAGACTTTGGGCAGCTTTCTCCACGCTGACATACCAGTCCTGCCAGCCGGTGGCGAGCAGGTCGTCAACGCTGCCGCAATGGCCGGCCAGTTGCATCCCATAAACGCTGAAACCGGCCCGATTGAGCCCCTTGCCGACCATCCGCATTTCGGCCGGCGTGCCGGTCAGGCCGTGGATCAGCAACACCCCGGCGCGACCTCCCTCGTAACGGAATTCGACGTTCTGGATCACGATGGACTCCGGTGGTTGAAGGGGCGATGCGGCGCTGCAAAAGCGATGCAAGGGATTGACATGTGACAAGTTTGCAGCATACGTCCTTTCCGATCGCTTTCGAGCTATGGCGCCGCCTTGGCCGTGCGTCAGAACGATTTTACACGCCGCTCCGGTGGCCTCAGCCGGTGGTTTCGATGCGCTCCACCCGGCGCAGTCCTCGCGGCAGCACACCGCCGCGGGTGGCCCGATTGCCGCCGTATTGCACCAGATCGGACCACTTCAGGGTGAATTTGCGCTGCCCGGCGTAGAGGGTGATCTCGCCGCTGCCTTCGGTGACCACGGCGATGCCGACCAGCCGCTCTTCGCCGCTCACCAGCTTGGCCTTGGGAATGTCGATCAGTTTGTTGCCCTTGCCCTTGTCCAGTTCGGGCAATTCGGCGACCGAGAACATCAGCAGATGCCCCTCACTGGTGACCGCCACGATGCGGTCACGTGCTGGATCGGCGGTGATAGTCGGCGTCAGGATGCGCGCGCCGTCGCTGAGGCTGATGATCTGCTTGCCGGCCTTATTGCGCCCAGTCAGCCCCTCGAAGCGGGTGACGAAGCCGTAGCCGAAATCGGTGGCGAGGATCAGTCGGGTGTCGTTGTCGCCGGCCACCAGGGCGTCGAAGCTGGCCCCGGCCGGCGGGCCGAAGCGCCCGGTCAGCGGGTCGCCGTTGCCGCGCGCCGAGGGCAGGGTGTGCGCGGCGGTGGAATAGCTGCGCCCGGTCGAATCGATGAACGCCACTTGCTGGGTGGTGCGCGCGCGCGCGGTCGCCAGCAGTTCATCGCCATCGCGGTAATTGAGCGTGGACGCGTCGATGTCGTGGCCCTTGGCGGCGCGAATCCAGCCCTTCTGGCTGAGCACCACGGTGACCGGCTCGCTGGCAACCAGGGCGCTTTCGTCCAGCGCCTGCGCGGCCTCGCGCTGGACCAACGGCGAGCGGCGGTCGTCGCCGAACTTGGCGGCATCGGCGCGCAGTTCTTCCTTGATCAAGCCCTTGAGCTTGGCCGGCGATTTCAACAGCACGTTGATGCGCGCGCGCTCCTGTTCGAGCTGGTCGGCCTCGCCGGTGATCTTCATTTCTTCCAGCCGCGCCAACTGGCGCAGGCGGGTTTCCAGGATGTAGTCGGTCTGTTCCTCGGACAGTCCGAAGCGCGCCATCAGCACGTCCTTGGGCTCGTCCTCGGTGCGCACGATGCGGATCACTTCGTCGAGGTTGAGGTAGGCGATGCGCAGGCCTTCCAGCAGGTGCAGGCGCCGCTCGACCTTGCCCAGCCGGTGTTCCAGCCGGCGGGTGATCGTGCTGGTGCGGAAGGTCAGCCACTCGCTGAGGATCTTTTTCAGATCCTTGACGTGCGGGCGGCCATCCAAACCGATCATGTTGAGATTGACGCGGAAGCTCTTTTCCAGATCGGTGGTGGCGAACAGATGCTGCATCATCTCGTCGGCGTCGACGCGGTTGGAGCGCGGCACGATCACCAGCCGGATCGGGTTTTCGTGATCGGACTCGTCGCGCAGGTCTTCGATCATCGGCAGCTTCTTGGCGCGCATCTGCGCGGCGATCTGCTCGAGGATCTTCGAGGGGCTGACCTGGTGCGGCAGCGCGGTGATCACGATGTTGCCTTCTTCGCGCTGGTAGATCGCGCGTGCACGCACCGAACCGTTGCCGGTTTGGTACATCGCCAGCAATTCCTTGGCCGGCGTGATGATCTCAGCCTTGGTGGGGTAGTCCGGGCCGCGCACGTGCTCGCACAGGTCGGCCACGGTGGCGTCGGGGTCGTCCAGTAGGCGGATGCAGGCGGAGGCGATCTCGCGCAGGTTGTGCGGCGGAATATCGGTGGCCATGCCCACCGCGATGCCCATCGAGCCGTTCAGCAGCACATGCGGCAAGCGCGAGGGCAGCCAGCTCGGTTCCTCCAGCGTGCCGTCGAAGTTGGGCACCCAATCCACCGTGCCCTGACCCAGTTCGCCCAGCAGGACATCGGCGATCGGGTTCAGCTTGGACTCGGTATAGCGCATCGCCGCGAAGCTTTTGGGATCGTCCGGCGAACCGAAGTTGCCCTGGCCGTCGATCAACGGGTAGCGGTAGGAGAACGGCTGCGCCATCAGCACCATCGCTTCGTAGCAGGCGCTGTCGCCGTGCGGATGAAACTTACCGATCACGTCACCGACCGTACGCGCCGATTTTTTCGGCTTGGCGCCGGCGGCCAGACCAAGCTCGCTCATCGCGTAGATGATGCGCCGCTGCACCGGCTTGAGGCCGTCGCCGACGAACGGCAGTGCGCGATCCAGCACCACATACATCGAATAGTCGAGGTAGGCCCGCTCGGCATATTCCTTCAGCGGGATCTGTTCGTAATTGGCTTGCAGATTCATGGGTTTACATCTTCTAAGGCGCGGCAGGGCGCCGGCTAGCCGGAAGATGGTGCCAGAACTGGCCGGTGCGGGACAGGTTGCATGGTCGCCGGTGATGTGGGTGGGCAGTGGCCGGGCTGACCTGATCCGGGCCAGCAGTTAGCATGCGCGCATGATTGAATTTTGCTTTCGACGCCGTCCCGAGGTTTGGCGCCTGCGGTGTAGCGCATGAAGTCGCCCGTTCCGACCACACGCCTATTGGCCAGCGACGAACCCGCGCCCTATACGGTCTATCGCCCGGCGGCGCGCTCGCCGTTCGTGCTGACCTGCGACCACGCCGGGCGCCGGATTCCGCGCGCATTGGCCGATCTGGGCCTGCCCACGCACGAGCTGGATCGGCACATCGCCTGGGACATCGGCGCCGAGGGCATGGCACGAGTGCTGGCCGACGAACTGGACGCCTGGCTGATCTGCCAGACCTATTCGCGCCTGGTGATCGACTGCAACCGGCCCTTCGCCTCGCCCACCTCGATCGCCACAGTCAGCGAGCGCACCGAGATTCCCGGGAACAAGGCGCTGGATGCGGCGGCGGTGGAGGCGCGGCGGCGAGAAATTTTCCAGCCTTACCATCAACGCACCGTGGACGAACTGGATCGGCGCCTACTTGACGTCCAGCCGAGCATTCTGATCACCGTGCACAGCTTTACCCCGATCTTCATGGATCACGCGCGCGATTGGCACCTGGGCGTGCTCTACCAACGCGATGCGCGGCTGGCCCAGGCCTTGCTGCGGACGATGCGCGCCGAAGGGCGCTGGGTGGTTGGCGACAACCAGCCTTACGCGGTCAGCGACAGCAGCGACTACGCGATTCCGGTCTACGGCGAGCAACGCGGCCTGCTGCATGTGGAACTGGAAGTGCGCCAGGATCTGATCGAAAGCGCCGCCGGCCAGCGCGAATGGGGCCAGCGCCTGGCGCGCTGGCTGCACGCGGCGGTGGCGTCGCTGGGCGATTAGTTATCAGCAGCGGCGCGTTTAACCTGCGGCGGCGCGTCCGGCGCACGCTGCACCGCGATGCCCAGTTTTTCCATCTGCACTTGCAAGCTATCGGGACCGGCCAGGTGAGCGGCCCCAACGGCGATAAAATGCACCCCCGGCTGGCGCATGCGTTGGGCGATCAGCTGGGCCCAGGCGCGATTGCGCGCCACCACCATGGATTGATAGAGCGCCGGACTGTCCTGGCGCAGGTCGTTGTCTTCGATGCGCGCGATCGCCGCCACGTCGCCGCGCTTCCAGGCGTCGATCAGTTGGCGCACACGGGCCACGCCATCGCTGACCTGATCGAAGCTCTGGCGAAGAAAGTCCACTTGCTGCGGCTGCGGTAATTTGGCCAGCAAGCGCAATTGCTGCTCGGCGGTTTCCAGGCCGTGGATCGGTTTGCCGGCGGCTTGCATCTTGCCCTTGAGCACCTTGTCGACGCCTTCGCTGGGATCGAGCCCCGCTTGCATCAGCGGCGCCATGGTCAGGGTCAGCGCGGCCAGCCACGGCTGCATCGGTTGCAGCATCGCCACCCCGCCGGGCAGCTTGGCGGCTGCCGCTGCCTGAGCCAGCTTGGCCTGGTCGGTCGTGCTGAGCTTGCTCGATAGCGGATGGTCGGCGTCCACACCGTATTGTGTGATGAGCGTTCGCATGTTCGCCGGGTCGTCATCGGTCAACTCCAGGGTGAGGTCATCGCTGTGGCGCAGCGCCTCATCCAGTGCGCGGGATGACCAGTTCGTGTCGGAGGGAAGCAGGTGCACCGTGCCCAGGAGATACACCGTGGACTGGCCCTGTCGCGCCATCCACAGCGCCGGCTTGGCCGACACCACGCCGATGGAACACAACGTCAGCAGCAGCGCGGCGGCGACACGAAAACAACGACATCCAGACATGGGTACTCCTTCGGGCGGGGCCCGTCGGCCAGAACGACCCGTGGCCACGACGGGCGCCCACTATCGGTGCCCGCCGCAGTGGAGGCAAGCAGTATTGCAGCAGCGAGCCCCAAAGAAGAACGTCTGGATGGCCAAACGTACGATCTCTTAGTCCTGCCGCGACAGCGGTGCGGCGATATCTTCCAGCGGGCGACGTTCGCTGGCCAGGCCCCAGCGGGCAACGACTACCGCTGCGATCAGCATCAGTGCGCCGCCGCCGTAGTAGCCCCAGGCGATCGCGTCGCGCTGGCCGCTGCCGATCAATAAACCGAACAGCCACGGGCCGACCACTCCGCCCAGGCCAGTGCCCACCGCGTAGAACAAGGCGATCGCCAGCGCACGCAGTTCCAACGGAAAACTCTCGCTGGCAGTGAGATAGGCCGAGCTGGCCGCCGCCGAGGCGAAGAAGAACACCACGCTCCACGCCAAGGTCTGGGTCTGCGCGTTCAGTGCACCGCGTTGGAACAGCCAGGCGGTCAGCGCGAGCAGCAGGCCGGAAATCAGATAGGTGGCGGTGATCATCGGGCGCCGACCAATGGTATCGAACCAGCGTCCCAGCAGCAGCGGGCCGAGGAAATTGCCGAGGGCGAAAGGCAGCAGGTAAAGCCCGATGTCGCTGTTGCTGACCCCATAGAAGCGGCCCAGCACCAGCGCGTAAGTGAAGAAGATCGCGTTATAGAAAAATGCCTGCGCGGCCATTAGCACCAGGGTCACCGCGGTGCGCTGGGGATACACCCGCAGCAGGGTGCGCGCGACATCGGTCAGGCGCAGTTCGCGCGGACGCAGTCGGAGTCGTGGCAGGGGTTGCAAGGGGAGCGGGGCGTTGGAAATGCGCTCGATCTGCGCCATCACCTGCTCGGCTTCGGCGATGCGTCCGTGCAGCATCAGCCAGCGCGGGCTTTCAGGGATGTAACGGCGCAGCGCCAAGATGCCCAACCCCAGCATCGCCCCGATGCCGAACGCCAATCGCCAGCCCAACTCCGGATTGATCCAGCGCGGATCGAGCAGCGCCACCGCACTCAATGCGCCTAGCGCGGCGCCCAACCAGAAGCTGCCATTGACCACCAGATCGGTATGCCCGCGATAGCGCGCCGGGATCAGTTCCTGGATCGCCGAGTTGATCGCCGCGTATTCACCGCCGATGCCTGCGCCAGTGAGCGCGCGACACAGCACGAACACCCAAAAGTTGGGGCTGAAAGCGGTGGCGGCGGTAGCCACTAAGTACAGGCCCAGGGTCAGTGTGAATAGCCGCTTGCGTCCCAGTCGATCGGTCAGCCAGCCGAAAAAAAGCGCGCCGATCACCGCGCCGGCCAAGTAGCCACTAGCGGCCAGACCGATTTGTGTATCGGTCAGTCGCAACACGGGACTGGATTTCAGCGCGCCGGCGATCGAGCCGGTGATGGTGACCTCCAGCCCGTCCAGCACCCAGGTGATCCCCAGCGCGAACACCACCAGGGTATGGAAACGGCCCCAGCGCAGGCGATCCAAGCGTGCCGGAACATCGGTGCTGACTTCGGCCGTGGCGGTACGGGCGTCCATGGCGGGGCTAGGGCAATCCATCGGCGGACCGTAGCCGTCGCGGCGTTAGCATTTTGTCCATGGCGGTCCCAAGGCGCTTAACGCGGCACGCGGTAACCGCCGGGTACGCCATTGGGACTCAAGGTGAGCTGCCACAGCTGATCGCGCCGACTGCGGAACACCGCGGCGGAAACCGCCAGATAGAAATGCCACATGCGACGGAAGCGCTCGTCGTAGCGCGTCGACAGCTCCGGCCAGGCGGCATCGAAATTGGCCTTCCATGCGGTCAAGGTGGTGTCGTAGT
>JBEVMS010000074.1:0-11609 GCA_040508515.1 Dyella sp.
GAATCCGGCTTTTTTATGGCTGAAAATAATACTCAGCGGTTCAAGTCGACGTACCGACCTGATTGTTCTGACTGTCCAGCAAGCCATGCACAGTCATCAAATGCGCCAACCCGATGACATGTTCCACTTGCAATTTCTCCATCAAGCGCTGCTTGTAAGTCGACACCGTCTTGGGGCTCAGATTGAGCTGTTCGCCGATCAAGGTCAGTGGTTTGCCGCGTACAAGCATCATCGCCACTTCAAGCTCGCGGCTCGACAACATGTCAAATGGCGAACCATCGCCATCCAAGGTCGCCAATGCCAGCTGCTGGGCAACCGAAGGGGCCAAGTACCGTCGTCCGCTGGCTACCTGTCGTACCGCGTTCAGTAGCTCTTCGGCAGCACAACCCTTGGTGAGATATCCCAACGCCCCGGCATCAAGCAGACGCTTGGGAAACCGCGCGTCGTCCACCACCGTAACCACCACAATATGCGTATGCAGCTTCGCGCGCACCACGCGCTCGGTGAGCTCGATACCGCTCATGCCGGGCATATGCACGTCGACCAGCGCGATATCCGGGGCCAGCGAGCGAATCAGACGCAGCCCTTCTTCCGCGCTGCCCGCCTCGCCGCGAATACGTATATCCGGCTGTTGCTGCAGAATCATCCTGAAACCCGTGCGAACCAATTCGTGATCGTCAATTAGCACTACATTGATCACTTCGCGCCCTCCCTGATTAGGCTTGATGAAATTAGGACGACTGCGTCGCCATTGCAACCCCGCATCAGCATTCAGCGGTACATGCCGTATGGCTGCAACGCCTGTACAAACGAATGACTCAAGCACCGTCGAGGATTTTGTCGTCTCGGCTGCTACCGTATGCCTCATGCATTTGCGCTCCATGGCTAGCTCATCGAAGCGCATTGCATAAAGCTTCGTACCGATACCGCAAGATGGCCTGCGTCTTGACCAGCAAGCGTGTCAGGCTCATCCACTCATGGTAAGATGCACAATCCAAAGCGATTGTTGCCTGCTGGCAGGCTTCCACCGCCCGAGTGGTGAAACTGGTAGACACAAGGGACTTAAAACAATTTGAGCCTCCGTCGAGAAATCGACGAAGTGAAGCCCGTCAAATTCGGTGAAAGCCCTGGATGCATATCCGCGCCAACGCCGAGCCAAGCCCACCTCGATGTGGGAAGGTGTAGAGAGCAGACGGCGGGCACCTAAAGCCAAAAAGGCCATGGTGAAGGCGTGCTCCAGACCACGAACAGCGCAACGCTGGCGACGAAAGTCGAAGTGGTAAGAAAATCCCTCGACTTAACCGTCGTACCGGTTCGATTCCGGTCTCGGGCACCAAGCAAATTATTATGCCGCTGCATGGCCACTTAAATGGCTAAGCGTGCAGCTACCTCGACCCAGATCAACGCAGATTAAAACAGCGACAATGTCGCTCGATCCTCGCGGCATGAGGATGCACGATGCTGGCAGAACGACGTCAAGCACGTGGAGGGTCACCCGCGCTAAACCTCGCTAGCCGCCACGGCCAGACCTGACACCACGCCCAGCGAGGGATCGCCCTCGACCAGTGGAATTTCTGGAAAACTGGCGCGCACCTGCGCCTTGACTTGCGGCGAGCGCGAGGTGCCGCCGGTGATGAAGACGCTCGCCGGCAATTCGTCCAGGTCGCCGCGCACGGTACTCAACGTGCGCTCCATCTGCGCCAGGAAAGGCGCAATGGCCGTGTGGAAATCCTCACTGCTGGCCTGCACTGCCAATCCTGGCTCGATAAAACCCAGATCGGCACGATGCTGATCCAGCCCGCTCAGGCTGATCTTCATGCGCTCGGCAGTCTGGTTGAGCCGTGTGGTGGCACCCAACTGTTGCAGCGCTTGCAGGCGTGCCGCATAAGGCGCCGGGACAAGTCGATAGTTCTGCTTCTGGAACTCGCGCTGCTTGGGCAGGTTGTGCACGCTGGCCGCTTCGACGAAGTGGTGCGGCGGTACCGCGGTGACGTTCTTGCCCAGATATGGCATGAAACTATGCAGGCTAACGCCCACATCCAAGTCGGTGCCGCCCTTGGGCAGGCCCCAACTGCGGGTGATCGAGGGGGCTTGACCGCCACCGAGTTCGGCATAGGCCACGTCGGTGGTGCCGCCGCCAATATCCACGATGATCGCGCGCTGCCGCGACGCGAGACTCTTGTGATAGTGCATCGCGGCGGCGGCCGGCTCCTCAAGAAAACTCACCGTGTCGAAGCCGGCACTGGCGGCGGCTTCGCGTAGGATATCCACCGCCTGCACGGAGCCCTTCTCGCCCATGGAGCTGCGAAATTCCACCGGGCGACCAATCACCGCACCGCGCACCGGTACGCCGAGTTGCTGGCTGGCGGTCAAGCGGATGTGCTCCAGGATATGCGTGGCGATATGCACGATCACCTTGCGCACTTGTGGGTCCAGGCGAAAGCCGAACATCGATTTGGGCGACTCAATCAAGTTACCGCCGCCGGCTTCGAGATAGGCCTGCACCGCATCCTCGCCGAAAAGCGCGTGCTGGAAACTGGCCACGGAAACCGCGCTCTGCCGCGTCTGCTCTTCCATCCATTGACGGCGCACCACGCGCAACGCATCGGTGCGCAATTCAGCTTCACTGCGCGCCGTGACCGGCACCTGCCCACGCGCCGCAGCGTCGGCGGCCAATTGGCGCTGCAAGGTGCGCGCCGAGCGCAGTTGCGCCTCCAATTGCTCTTGGAGCGACGGCGTCAACTCGAAATCATTGGGATCGGGCACCAGCTCCGGGAAGAACACCGCGGTACGAAACTGCTCGGCACTACCGAAGCGGATCAGCGTGAGCTGGCCTTCGACCATGGCGGCGGCGGCGGAATAGCTGGTGCCAAAATCGATACCGATGTGCATGCGTTGGATCTACCAGGTCATGTGCAGCCGGATAGTATGACTGCCGCAGCCACGAGACCCAAACCCAGAACTGCCATAGCGCGGCAATAATGATACCGATGACCGGTTCACCGGCTTACGCTGCGTTGGACGGCGAATAGCTCCCGAGCTCGGCTTCGCACAGCGCGCTGACCCACGCGGTTGGGGGTGTGCCCCCTTCCCTCGGCGCGTGCATGTCGATATTGTTTTGGTGCAACGCCGGGACTCGAGTGTGCCGCGCGAGGAGGAAACTCTGCCTCCGGCGGCAACTCCATCCACTGGTGCCACCCAGCGGACGCTGAGAAGCATCAAGCGATGGCACGCCAGACGCGTTTCGCGTTTAGGGAACGCGCTGATTAGCCAAGGGACGTGCAACATAACGTTCTGATTGCCCTGCATCGCTTCGCGACGATGCAGGGGTGATCAGACCGTCCTTAGATCACGGCGGCCTTGCCGCCGTCCATCGGGATCACCGCGCCGGTGATATAGCTGGCACGCGGCGAAGCCAGGAATAGCGCCAAATCGGCCACTTCTTCCGGCTCAGCCATACGACCCAGCGGGATCTCCGCCACCTGCTCGGCCAACACCGTTTCCTTGTCGCGACCGCTTGCCCGTGAGGCTGCCTCCAAACCTTCATCAACTCGGCTGGTGCGGGTCAATCCGGGATTGATCACGTTGACGCGTACCCCGCGCGCGGCATACGCGCTGGCGTAGCCGACCGAGGCGAGCATCAAGGCCGCATTGGCGGCGCCGCCACCGATGTGCATCGGATATGCCTGGCGCCCGCCCTGCCCAACCACATTGACGATGCTACCGCCGCCGCGCGTGGCCATGCGTTCGATCAGCGGGGCAATCAGATACATGTAGGGGAAATATTTGGCCTGCATCGCGGCCTCCAGGGCGGCGGCGTCCAGCTCCGCGGGCGGGGAGCGGCGTGCACCACCGGCGCTGTTCACCAGAACGTCGATCGGGCCGTGATCGTTCTCCACGCACTCCACCACCATCTGCGCCGCGACGCTGTCCGACAGATCGGCCGCCTGCACGCTCATGCTCAAGCCTTGCGCTTGCAGCCACTCCTGCGCCTCGCGCAAACGGCCCAGATCGCGCGCCACGCCGATCACCGTAGCGCCTTCGCGCGCGAACGCCTGCGCGCAGGCCAGCCCAATGCCTTTGCTGGCACCGCTGATCAGCACCACCCGTTTACTTAGTTCAAGTTCCATACCGCACTCCTCGATGATTGGCGCTGCAGCGATGGCAAGACACCGTTCGCCGCGTTGATGAATGTCGTGGCCTTAGCTGACGCCGGACTCTGCCGGAGAGCGGCGCATCCGCGCAATCTCGGCCTCCAGTAGCCGCGACTCGCCGTTCAGGGGCACGCATGACGCATAGGTCATTAGTCATGTTGCGAATTTTTCCCGGCACCCCTTGACGCGCAAATTTATGGTGTTATAGTTCACTACAACACCGGCCAACGAGATCACCGGTGCACAAACCCACCACTGAGGATGCCGTCATGAAAATGCCCAACCTGTTCGCTCTGAGTGCTGCCGTGATGATCACCGCCTTCAGCCTCTCGACCGTCCTGGCCGACCAGCCCTATCAGCGCATATCCCACGTCAACGGGGTCAAGGTCGTCGATCTGCCCGCCGTCACTGTTACCCCGAGTGCGGAAGATCGTCGCTCCGCCGCCCTGCTCAGCAGCACCGATGCGGACACCGCCAGCGTGGCGTCGATCGATAGCGACGTCAGCGTGATCGGTTCGCAGCTGGCCATGCCCTACTATTCGTTTGGCTCCACGTTCGGCCGTATCACCAAGGAATAACTCATGACCATCACCTGGAACGACAGCGTCCCGATCTACCGCCAACTGCGCGAACGCGTGGTGGCGATGATTCTGGACGGCGCCTTGAACGAGGGCGACCCGCTGCCGTCGGTGCGCCAGGTCGCGGCGGATTATCAAATCAATCCGCTGACCGTATCCAAGGCCTACCAGGAACTGGTCGACGACCAATTGGTTGAGAAAAAAAGGGGATTGGGAATGTTCGTTACCGACGGCGCCCGCGATGCGCTACTGAAATCCGAACGCGAGCGGTTTCTGCGCGAAGAATGGCCGACCTTGTTTGCGCGCTTGCAACGGCTCGGGCTGGACCTACAGACGCTGCTGCGCGAAGCATCTTCGGAGAAGCGCTCATGAACGCCGTCGTCACTGCCCGATCCGTGAGCAAGCGTTACAAGAACACCGCCGCGCTGGACGATGTCAGCTTCCAGATTGAAGCGGGGCGCATCGTCGGCTTGATCGGCCCCAACGGCGCCGGCAAGACCACCGCACTGAAGGCCATCCTGGGCCTCACCGATTTTCAGGGCGAGCTTTCCGTACTGGGGCTTGACCCGCGCAAGCAGCGCGATCAGCTGATGGAGCAGGTGTGTTTTATCGCCGACGTGGCGGTGTTGCCGCGCTGGCTGAAAGTGCGCGAGGCGGTGGATTTTGTCGCCAACGTGCATCCGCGTTTCGATCGCGCCAAATGCGAAGCTTTCCTGGCGCGTACCAAGTTGCAGCCGGAGCAGCGCGTCAAACAGATGTCCAAAGGCATGATCGTGCAGCTGCACCTGGCGCTGGTGATGGCGATCGACGCCAAACTGCTGGTGCTGGACGAGCCCACGCTGGGCCTGGACATTCTCTACCGCAAGCAGTTCTATCACACCCTGCTGGAAGACTACTTCGACGAGAACAAGACCATCATCGTCACTACGCACCAGGTTGAAGAGGTTGAGCACATCCTGACCGACCTGATGTTCATCCGCGACGGCAAGATCGTGCTCGACGCGGACATGGAGGCGATCGGCGAGCGCTTCATCGAAGTGATGGTCGGCGCCGAGCGCGCCGCCGAAGCCCGCTCGCTGAAGCCACTGGATGAGCGCCAGGTGTTCGGCAAGAGCATTTTTCTATTCGACGGCGTGAATCGCACCACGCTCGATGCGTTGGGCGAGGTGCGCCGCCCCTCGGTCAGCGACCTGTTCGTCGCCACCATGAAAGGAACCTACGCATGAAGACCTTCTACTGGCTGGTCAAGCGCGAATTTTGGGAGCACCGCGGCGGTTTTCTGTGGGCTCCGATCATCGTTGGCGTGATTTTTCTGCTGCTGAACCTGATGGCGGTGATCGCCGCCGAGGTCGCCGGTATTGACCATGGCATTCGCTTCAACGTCGGCACCGACAACAACGCCATCGATGTGATGGTCAACAATATGCAAAGCGGCCACTTGAGCCAGGTTGGCGCCGGACTGGACATCGCGATGTACTCAGCCAGCGGCCTCATGGCGGTGGTAATGGGCTTCATTGTGTTGTTCTATTGTCTGGGCACGCTCTACGACGAGCGCCGCGATCGCAGCATCTTGTTTTGGAAGTCGCTGCCGGTTTCCGACACCGCCACCGTACTGTCCAAAGTGATTGCCGCCACGGTATTGGCGCCGGCCATTGTCTTTATCGTCGGCGCAATCACTGGCCTGCTGATGCTGTTGCTCTATGCGATCGTGCTGTCCTTTCATGGTGTGAGCGTGTGGCAGTTGCTGGTGATGGGCCATCCGTTCCAGGTCATCGCCAACCTGCTGGGTTCGATTCCGCTGTATCTGCTCTGGGCGTTGCCGACGGTGGGCTGGCTGATGCTGTGCTCAGCCTGGGCCCGCAACAAGCCGTTCCTGTGGGCCGTGCTGCTGCCGGTGGGCACGGGGGTGATCCTGGGCTGGTTCAGCCTGATGGGTTCGATCGGCCTGAGTTCCAAATGGTACTGGAGCCATATTTTCAGCCGCATGTTGCTGAGTGTCTTTCCAGGCGGCTGGTTTGGCGCACTGGTCGGCCAGCCTGGCGAACATGTCGATCCTGAAACGGCTTCCAGCGCGCTGACCTATCTCAACCTGAGCAACAGCTACAGCGTGCTGGCCACTGCCAACCTGTGGATCGGTGTGGCGGCGGGTGTGGCGATGATCGCTGGCGCGATCTGGTTCCGCCGCTGGCGCGACGATAGCTGAGCGTGGTGACTACCTGCGCTCATGAGCATGGCGACGACATCCAGCGCCTGCTCACTCTGATCATCGCGCCGCAAGCCAACGTAATGGGCGAGGTGATCGCCGAGCGCGGTGCCGTTATCTGGATCAGTCGATCGGCTCAGGTTGGTGCAATTCACGGCGACGCCGAGGTGCACTGGTACGAAGGTACGACGCCACCGGGCACGTAATTTCGGTAAGAGAAACGCCGCCCCACTCTGGCGCTCATCCGGATCACCCATTTTCAGCGTGATCACTTGGCGCCATACAGAACCCAGCCGCTTCGCGCTAATCCCGTCGATCACTTCAGGATATGCCCGCCATGCCTAGCCTACGTCTAACCCTCCCCCTGCTTGCAACTGTTCTCTTGGCCGGTTGCAGCTATTCAAGCGATTACTACAGCTCCAGCGAACTGTTCGATGGACGCATCAGCGTACAAAACGGACTGGTGACCTTGAGCGCCAAGCACGCCGCCGATGCCACCATCGATCGGACTGGCCACCTGATCATCGATGGGCATCCAACGGCCACCAATGCCACTCAGCAAGCCTTACTACTGCAGTATTACCAAGCGGTGGCCGCAGTGCGCGAGCACGGCATCGCCGCCGGCATGGCGGGTGCAGCGATGGCAGGCGCGTCGATCATTGGCTCGGTGCAAAGCATGGCCAGCAAGGACGGCGATGACATCGATCAACGCGTGAATGAGCAGTCCAAAAAGATCGCGTTGGCAACCATGAAGATTTGCGAGGACATGGTGGCGATCAGACGCGCCCAGGACATTTTGGCCGCGCAACTGCCCGCCTTCCAACCCTATGCCGATATCGCCGACAGCGACGCCGATAAGGATTGCCGCCAACACGGTTGAAGCCAATTTGCAGCGATTCTCGCCAGGCTTACTCCATCGAAACCTAGCGCACGGAGCGCGCCGTGCCTCTGCGTCAAATCAGCCACCGCCACCACCACCGTGGATGCCGCCGCGGGTCAGGGTCAGCGGATCGAGCAACTTTTTCAGCGCATCCTCGGATAAGCCGGTGGTCTCACGTGCCACCTCCAGAATCGCACGTTTTTCCTGGTAGGCCCGCTTGGCGGTGGCGGCGCCTTTTTCGTAGCCGATGACCGGATTGAGCGCGGTCACCAGGATCGGATTCTTCTCCAGCGCCTGCTCCACCCGCTCGCGATTGACCGTGAAGCCGGCAATCGCTTTGTCGGCCAATAATCGCGAGACGTTGGCCAGGATCTCGATCGACTGCAACAGGTTGTAAGCGATCAGCGGCAGCATCACGTTGAGCTGGAAATTGCCCGATTGCCCGGCGATAGTGATGGTCGCGTCGTTGCCGACCACCTGCGCGGCGACCATCGCGGTCGCCTCAGGAATCACCGGATTGACCTTGCCCGGCATGATCGAGGAGCCAGGCTGCAGCGCCGGCAGTTCGATCTCCCCCAGCCCGGCCAACGGACCGGAATTCATCCAGCGCAGGTCGTTGGCGATCTTCATCAAGGCCACCGCCAGCGTCTTGAGCTGACCGGACAGCTCCACCGCCGCATCCTGCGCCGCCATCCCTTCGAAATAGTTATCGGCCGACGTGAACCGCTGGTCGGTGAGCGCCGCCAGCGCCGCGGCGAATTGCTTGCCGAATTTCGGATCGGCGTTAATGCCGGTACCCACCGCGGTGCCACCTTGCGGCAGCCGACGCACGCGCTTGAGGCTGTCGGCGACGCGCTCCTCGCACGAGGCAATCTGCGCTGACCAGCCGGACAGTTCCTGGCCGAAGGTGATCGGCATCGCATCCATCAGATGCGTGCGCCCGGTTTTGGCCACGTTCTTCAATTCCTTGGCGCGCGTGTCGATGGTACACCGCAGATGCTTGAGCGCCGGCAACAGTTGCTCACTGGTGGCCAGGGTGGCGCTGACATGGATCGCAGTGGGAATCACATCGTTGGAGCTTTGCCCGTAGTTGACGTGATCGTTGGGATGCACCGGCGCGCCGTCGCGGCTGGCCAAGTGCGCGATCACCTCGTTGGCATTCATATTGGTGCTGGTGCCCGAGCCGGTCTGGAACACGTCGATCGGAAACTGCGCGTCATGATCGCCATCGGCGACCGCCCGCGCCGCCTTGCCGATCGCCTTGGCCTGGGCTTTTTTCAAATGCCCCAGCGCCGAATTGGCCTCAGCGGCTGCGGCCTTGATCAATCCCAGCGCGCGGATGAACTGGCGCGGCAGGGTCAAGCCGGAGATCGGAAAATTGTCTACCGCGCGCTGGGTCTGCGCGCCATAGAGTGCCTCGGACGGCACCTTCAATTCACCCATGCTGTCGCGTTCGATACGAAACTTGCTCATCGCCTGACGTCCTTCAAAGTCGCGGGAGACGCCAGCACGATCGAGCACGCCAGCGTCTTATCACCATAGGCGCCAGAGGCGACAAATCAAGACCTGGCCTCACGCGGGGCCGCGCGATGGCTCACCGTTGTAGAATGGGCGTTTCTACGCCTTACGGAAGCTGCTGCGATGTCCTCCCACGCCCTCACCGCCCTATCGCCGCTGGACGGCCGCTACGCCAGCAAGGCGCAAGCGCTGCGTCCCATCTTCAGCGAGTACGGCCTGATGCACCGGCGCGTGCAGGTGGAAATCGAATGGCTGCTGGCGTTGGCGAACGAGGGCGGCATCGTCGAACTCAAGCCCTTCGACGCGCAGTCCGTGGACACGTTGCATGCCATCGCGCGCGATTTTTCGGTGGCCGACGGCGAGCGCATCAAGGCGATCGAGGCGACCACCAACCACGACGTCAAAGCGGTGGAATACTTCATCAAGGAGCGCATCGGCAACGATGCGGCGCTGGCCCAGGCCAAAGAGTTCGTGCATTTCGCCTGCACCAGCGAGGACATCAACAACCTCTCCTACGCGCTGATGTTGCGCGACGCGCGCCAAGAGGTGCTGCTGCCGGCGTTCGACGAAATCATCGACAAGCTGCGCGAACTGGCGCACGCCAACGCCGCGCTGCCGATGCTCTCGCGCACCCACGGTCAGACCGCCTCGCCGACCACCTTGGGCAAGGAACTGGCCAATGTGGTCGCGCGTCTTGAGCGCCAGCGCGCGCAGCTGGCCGCGCTGGAAGTGCCCGGCAAGATCAATGGCGCGGTCGGCAATTACAACGCCCACGCGATCGCCTATCCGGAGGTCGACTGGCGCGGTTTCTCGCAGCGCTTCGTGCAAAGCCTGGGGCTGGACTACAACCCCTACACCACGCAGATCGAACCGCACGATGGCATCGCCGAGTATTGCGACGCCGTGCGCCGCGCCAACACAGTGCTGATCGATCTGGCGCGCGATGTCTGGGGCTACATCTCGCTGGGCTATTTCAAACAATCGTTGAAGGCTGGCGAGGTGGGTTCCTCGACCATGCCGCACAAGGTCAACCCGATCGATTTTGAAAACGCCGAAGGCAACTTTGGTCTGGCCAACGCCCTGCTCGGCCACTTCGCCGAGAAGCTGCCGATCAGCCGCTGGCAGCGCGACCTGACCGACTCCACCGTGCTGCGCGCGTTGGGTACCGCCTTCGGACACACCTTGGTGGCGCTGGAATCGCTGAAAAAGGGGCTGGGCAAGCTCACCGTCAACGCCGAGCGCCTGGCCGCCGATCTGGACGCCAGCTGGGAAGTGCTGGCCGAAGCGGTGCAGACAGTGATGCGTCGCTACGACCTGCCCGAACCCTACGAGCAGCTCAAGGCGTTGACCCGCGGCCAGGGCATCACGCGCGAATCAATGCACGCCTTCATCGAAACCCTGGCGCTACCGAGCGAGGCCAAGCAGCGGCTGCAGGCGCTAACTCCCGGCGGCTACACCGGCTTGGCCGAGGCGCTGGCCAAGGCGATCTGACCGCCACAGCTTCCTGACTCATACCAAGGTATGAGTGATGTCGTTATGCACAATACTTACATAACGACTTGATGATGCCCTAGGCTATGCCTCAGCAGCCTAAGGGCTGCGCGCTCGCCCTAGCCGTGCCGCCATCGCTCACGCGATCGCGTTGCGCAGGAGCGCTTTTCAGTGGACCGACGTTGCCGAACGCCGGCCTTGCAGGCCTCATCGTCAGGAATCTCCATGTTGCAGACCATCACTGCGGCCGCGATTCGTCGCGCCCTGAATCGTCCTCACACCACGCCATTGCGCGGCGTGATTCTGCTGGCCGGTCTGGCCTTGGCGCCCTTGGCGTTCGCCAGCGACAACGGTGCCGATCAGGTGGCGTCGAACGCTGACGGCGCGCCGAGCAAAGCCACGACCCAGTTGCCGACCGTCAAGGTCAACGCCAACGGCGATCCGGTCGGCTACGCCATGAGGCCCGACTACGCGGTCAAGCAGGCCGATCTGGGCCCGCTGGGTCAGGCCAACCTGCTGCAAACGCCTTATTCGGTCAGCGTGGTGCCGGCGGACTTGCTGGTGAACAGCCTGGCGATGGACCCGACCGAACTGCTGCGCTACCTTCCCTCCACGCAGCTCGAATATCGCAGCGGTGCGGCGCTGGGACGTCCGCAGTCGCGCGGCTTCGAAGGCGAGATGGTCTCCAACAGCCGCATCGACGGGCTCAATGCGGTGGACAGCACCTCCTACGGGATCGAGCAGTTCGACAACATCACCGTGCTCAATGGCCTGGCCGGCGCGCT
>JBEVMS010000076.1:0-7470 GCA_040508515.1 Dyella sp.
ACCTGACCACCGAACCGCTGGGCACCGGCAGCGACGGCCAGCCAGTCTTCCTCAAGGACATCTGGCCGAGCAATCAGGAGATTTCCGACACGATCGCCGGCGCGATCAATCCGGCCATGTTCACCAAGAACTACGCCGACGTGTTCAAGGGCGACAGCCGCTGGAACGCGATCGCCTCGCCCGATGGCGAGCTGTTCCGCTGGGACGATTCGACCTACATCAAGAACCCGCCCTACTTCGACAACATGACGGCCGAGCCCGGCACGGTCGAGGACATCCACGGTGCGCGCGTGCTGGGCTTGTTCGGCGACTCGATTACCACCGATCACATTTCGCCGGCCGGCTCGATCAAAAAGGATTCTCCGGCTGGGCGTTACCTGATCGCCAAGGGCGTGGACGCGCGCGACTTCAACTCCTACGGCTCGCGCCGGGGCAACGATGACGTGATGGTGCGCGGCACCTTTGCCAATATCCGCATCAAGAATCTGATGCTCGATGGCGTCGAAGGCGGCTACACCCGGCACATCCCTTCGGGCGAGCAGATGGCGATCTACGACGCGGCGATGAAATACAAGGCCGAGCAGACCCCGCTGGTGGTGCTGGCCGGCAAGGAGTACGGCACCGGCTCCTCGCGCGACTGGGCGGCCAAGGGCACCTTGCTTCTGGGCATCAAGGCGGTGATCGCCGAAAGCTTCGAGCGCATCCATCGATCCAACCTGGTCGGCATGGGCGTGCTGCCGCTGCGCTTCAAGGACGGCGAGAATGCGCAATCGCTAGGTTTGAGCGGCGATGAAGTTTTCGACATTACCGGCCTGGAAGGTGGCAATGCTCGCCAGGCCAACGTGGTCGCCACCGGCAAGGACGGCCGCAGCAAGCATTTCACCGTGCAGGTGTTGCTGTTGACGCCCAAAGAGCGGGAGTTCTTCCGTCACGGCGGCATTTTGCAATTCGTGCTGCGGCAGTTGGCCGGTCAACCGGTCCGCTGATATCGATCGCCATGCCGGCCCGCCGCTCGGTAGGCGGACGTGCCGGCTGTTCGGCCAAAAAGCAATTTGGCGCTTGCGCGGCGCTCTCCGAAAATGACCGGGACGATGACGACGGTCCGTCCAGGCACGTGGACGAGTCCAAATCAACTACTCCCACCGCTGCTCTGGGCGCTCGGATACAGCCCTACAACCCGCTGCGATGCGGCTTGCCGCTATACGCACGCGCATGCTCCAATGCCGCGACTTTCCAAAACGTCTTCGGGTGTCGAGCCATCGGCCGCCCCAACCAGGAGCAGGATCGATCATGAGCAACGAGCGCCCTTGGCTGGCCAGTTATCCCGATGGCGTCCCCGCCGAGATCGACCTGAACCCCTACCCGTCGGTCACCGCGGTATTGGAGGAGTCCTTTCAACGCTTCGCCGATCAGCCGGCCTTCGCCAATTTCGGCAAAGTGCTCAGCTATCGCCAGATTGACCAATTAAGCGGCCAGTTCGCGGGATACCTCACCGGCGTGCTGGGGCTGCGCCAGGGCGATCGCGTGGCGATCATGCTGCCTAACGTGCTGCAGTATCCGATCGCGCTGTTCGGCGCGCTGCGCGCCGGCATGATCGTGGTCAACACCAACCCGATGTACACCGCGCGCGAGTTGAAACATCAGCTTGAGGATTCAGGCGCCAAGGCAATCGTGGTGCTGGACAATTTTGCCGCCACCCTCGAACAGATCATCACCCACACGCGCATCGAGCATGTGATCACCACCGGCATCGGCGACTTGCTGGGGGCCAAGGGCGTAGTGATCAACTTCGTGCTCAAGCACGTCAAGAAAATGGTCCCGCCGTTTGGTTTGCCCAAGGCTATACGCTTTGCCGACGCGTTGGCGCGCGGCAAAGACCAGCCGCGTCCGCAAGTGACCCAGAACCGCGACGATCTGGCGTTTCTGCAATACACCGGCGGCACCACCGGCATCGCCAAGGGCGCCATGCTCACCCACGGCAATATGGTCGCCAACATGTTGCAAACCGGCGCCTGGGTCGGCCCGCATATGGATATGAGCGGTCAGGTGATCATCACGGCCTTGCCGCTCTACCATATTTTTTCGCTCACGGTGAACTGCATGGTGTTCACCCGCTTGGGCGCGCTCAATCGGTTGATCACCAACCCGCGCGACATGCCAGCCTTCATCAAGGAATTGCAGTCCGCACGGTTCACCGCGATCACCGGTGTCAATACCTTGTTCAACGGGCTGCTCAATACGCCCGGCTTCGAGAAGATCGATTTCACCAACGTCAATCTCGCGATGGCCGGCGGCATGGCGGTACAGCGCAGCGTCGCCGATCGCTGGAAAAAAGCCACCGGCCATCCGCTGATCGAAGGCTACGGGCTGACCGAAACGGCCCCGGTGGCCAGCGCCAATCGCCTGGACATCGTCGACCACAATGGCTCGGTCGGCCTGCCCATGCCCAGCACCGAGATGGCCTGTTGGTCTGAAGAGGGCAAGCCTTTGCCGATGGGTGAAATCGGCGAGTTGATGGTGCGCGGTCCGCAGGTCATGAAGGGCTACTGGAATCGCCCCGACGAAACGCTCAAGGTGCTGACGGCCGATGGCTGGCTGCATACCGGCGACATCGGCCGGATGGACGAGCACGGCTATTTCTACATCGTCGACCGCAAGAAGGACATGATCCTGGTATCCGGCTTCAACGTTTACCCCAACGAGGTCGAGGACGCGGTGATGGAGCATCCCGGTGTGGCCGAGGCGGCCGCGGTAGGCGTGCCGGACGAACACTCCGGCGAAGTGGTGAAGCTGTACGTCGTGCGCAAGAACCCCGCGCTCAGCATGGATGAACTCAAGCAGTTTTGCCGCGACAACCTCACCGGCTATAAACGGCCCAAGCTGATCGAATTCCGCGACGCGCTGCCCAAGAGCAATGTCGGAAAAATCCTCCGTCGTGAACTGCGCGACGAGAAAAAAGCGCCTTGAGGCATTGCGTAATCAGCGCCAGCCGATGCCGCCCGCTCAATCCTGCCAAGGCTCCAGGGTGTCGGCATAGCCGCCAAGCAGGCTCCATAGCTGGGCTTGCTTGTCATCCGGAATGAAACTGTAAGCCAGTCCGATGTGCCGCATCGACGCCCGCGCCACCTGGGCCTCCAGATGAATATGCAGATCCACCCCGAAGATCATATCGAGGATCCAGATCTGTCCGGTTTCCCCGCGCCAGCCAAGTGGCCGGCGTAACAGCAAACCCGTCGCGGAAATATCCACCAGCTCGGTCGGATGCGACTGCGCCCCGTGACTCATCAACACCGTCGTCTCAATGCGCATACGCGCCGGGCGCAGCGGCCCCGGCTGAGGATGGTTTCGCATATCGTCGTTGATCATTGTCTTTGACAACGTCCTTTGTCGATGATGTAGAACGGCACGACCCGTTCTGACTCACCCGTATTTATCATTATCGGGACCCTCAACGTCGAGCGACATGCGCGCGTGTCCTCGCTGGCGCTTGCCCCAACGCAAAGCAAGCGACGTGCCAGCGATAACATCTTCATACAGTGGAGGCGGCCACAACCGCGGCCCGCCACATGAGCCGTGCTCAAGCTATTGCATGTTTAGGCTAGACTTGTGCAAGCAGTATCGATACTCTTTGACCTACGGGTAAGCATCGGGACTCGCGGTAGCGGCTAGTTCACACCGTTTCGAAACCCTCCCGATGCATCCAGCAGACCTTTGAGAAAATCCGCGGCTCTCGTATCGTCGCCGATTTAACGTTCGGCCGGGCTTGTGGTCCGCACGAATTGCCCCAGTGGTCGCTCACGGCCAACACGCCACGAAACCGTCATCGGCATGGTTTCATCGTCGTTGAGCCACGCCGCTAACGCATCGAATAACGACGCATTGAACAAATAAAGGTCGGATCACACCGGGTCGCCAAGCGCCACGGTGAGAACGGCGTAAACAGAGGCATCCGGGCACCGTACGCCATCGACCGGAAGCGTTTTCAACCTTTGTACGCATTGCCAGTCGCCAGGGGCGGCGCCACGACATGTACTGATGAGCAGCACTGAGCCAGTCGAGTCTCAGCCGGTAACCACAAACCACGACGCCTTCGCGTCGGTACCGCAGCAGCAGGAAATGCCGCTGGCGATGGTGCGTGGCGAGCCGATGCTGCAAATGCCACAGGATCTCTACATTCCGCCGGATGCGCTGGAAGTGATCCTTGAGGCGTTCGAAGGACCGCTGGACTTGCTGCTGTACCTGATCCGCCGGCAGAACCTGGATATTTTAGATATCCCGATCGCCGAGATCACCAAGCAATACATGACGTACATCGAGATGATGCGCGACGTGATGCGCCTCGAACTGGCCGCCGAGTATCTGTTGATGGCCGCGATCCTGGCCGAGATCAAATCGCGGCTGCTGCTACCGCGGCCGCCGGCGGAGGAAGGTTTTGAAGACGATCCGCGCGCCGAGCTGGTGCGCCGCCTGCAGGAGTACGAACGCTTCAAGAAAGCCGCCGAGGACATCGAAGCCTTGCCGCGCATGGAACGCGATACCACCACGGTGCAGGCGGAGGTCGGCGAACGCAACGTGATCAAGCTTCCCCCGCCGCTAGACCTGCGTGACATGCTGTTGGCGCTGAAGGACGTGATGCACCGCGCCGAACTGTTCGGGCATCACGCCATCAAGCGCGAAGCGTTGAGCGTCAGGCAGCGCATGGGCGAAGTGCTGAGCAAGCTCGAAGGGGGTCGCTTTTACCGTTTCGAAACCTTGTTCGATGCCAGCGAAGGTCGCCTGGGCGTGGTGGTGACGTTTTTGGCGATGCTGGAATTGGCCAAGGAAATGCTGGTGGAAATCGTGCAGGAAGAACCGCTGGCGCCAATCTATCTGAAGTCCAAAACGGCTCCGGCTGAAGAACAGGACATGGACAACGACTTTGTCATATCGGCAGCCGACTGACCGCTTATGCAGCTAGCGCAACTGAAATCCATCATCGAGGCGGCGCTGCTGGCCCACAGCCAGCCGATGTCCGTATCGCAATTGAGCGAGCTGTTCGTCGAAGATGATGCGGTGGATCGCACCCAACTGGCCCAGGCGCTGCAAGCGCTGGCTGACGATTGCGAAGGCCGCGGCGTGGAGTTGCGCGAAGTGGCGTCGGGCTTCCGTTATCAGGTCCGCCAGGAGACCCATCACTGGATCTCGCGGATGTGGACGGAAAAGCCCAGCCGCTATTCACGCGCTCTGCTCGAAACGCTGGCGCTGATCGCTTATCGCCAGCCAATCACGCGGCCGGAAATCGAGCAAATCCGCGGTGTGGTGGTGTCCTCCAACATCATCAAAACACTGGAAGAACGCGAGTGGATCCGCGTCGTCGGTCACCGTGACGTGCCGGGTAGACCCGCGCTGTTCGGCACCACGCGCGCATTTTTGGATTACTTTACGTTGAGATCTCTGGACGAGCTGCCACCGTTGTCGGCGATCCGCGATATGGAAGACCCGCAACTACGCCTGCCCGAAGAAGCCATCCCCGCGCGCGCGCAGCGGGAGCTGTCGATCGATCCGGACGGACCGGCCGAGGATGAGGCCACCCTCGCCGCCCAAAGCGCCGATAACGACACCTCTGCGGAAATTGAAAACAGGCCGGCCGACCCAGCTTATTCGCTGGCCCCGGCAGCGCCATTACCACGGGCCGATCCCTTGGCCAACCTCTTTGCCAGCGACGACGACGACGATGACGAGTCCGAATCTGCCGACGCTTCCACCCATCGCACTGCCGACGAGGCAGAGAACCCCGCGGACGCCGACCACGGCGACGCCGAGCAAGATAACGAGGAGTACCGCGCATGAGTGCGCCACAAAAATCCGTTCTGACCCTGAAACGCAATACCCCGATCGACGCTGACGCGCCCCCCCTCGAAGAGCGACTGCACAAAGTGCTGGCCAACGCGGGCCTGGGCTCGCGCCGCATGCTGGAACAGCGCATCCAGGCCGGTGAGGTCGAAGTCAACGGCAGCGCCGCCGGCATCGGCTCCAGCGTGCACGCGGGCGACCGCGTAGTGATCGACAGCAAGCAGTTCGTGGTCGCCACCGACAATCGCGATGAAACCGAAGTGCTGGTCTATCACAAGCCCGAAGGTGTGGTGACCACCCGTGAAGATCCCGAAGGCCGCCCCACCGTGTTCGAGCAGCTGCCGCGCCTCAAAGGCGCGCGCTGGGTCGCCGTGGGCCGCCTGGACATCAACACCACCGGCCTGTTGCTGCTGACCACCGATGGCGAACTGGCCAACGCGTTGATGCATCCCAAGAGCGGCCTGGAACGCGAATACCTGTGCCGCGTGCACGGCGAAGTTCCCGACGAGATGATCGAAAAGCTCAAGGCCGGAGTGGAGCTGGAAGACGGCCCGGCGCGTTTCGACGAAATCGGCATCATCAGCCGCGGTGGCAGCCATAGCTGGTTCCGCGTGGTGATCCGCGAGGGCCGCAACCGCGAAGTGCGCCGCTTGTGGGATTCGCAGGGCTTTCTGGTCAGCCGACTCAAGCGCATCCGCTACGGCAGCATCGAACTGCCGCGCGCACTGCGCCGCGGCGACTGCGAAGCGTTGCCTGAAGAAAGCGTCAAGACCCTGCGTAAGGTCACCGGCTTGGGCGCGCCGCAACCGGTGCTAACGCTGAGCCCGGTATTGCATCAGCGTCGCGCCAATCGCAACGTCACCGAATATCGCCCCGAGCGCGGCGCCGGCACCGCCTGGACCGCCGGGCGCGACGACGAAGCACGCGAAGTCCGCGCCTTTGATCGCCTGCGCGATGAACCCACCCGCGGCCGGGGTCCCCAGCAGCGCCGTGCCCCTGGCCGCGAGGTCAATGGCAACGTGGCCCGCCCGGAGCGCAGCGGCGCGCCGGGGGGCGGACAGCGCAGAGGTGGCGGTGGTGGTGGTCGCCGCGGCGTCGCGCCGGGCCAGGAGCTGCCATCGGTACGCACTTGGTTCGCCGGCGACAGCCGTGATGGCGCTGCACGCGACGGTAACCGCGCGCCAAGCGGCCCGCGCGGTAATGCCGGTTTCAATAACGGCGCCAGCGGCAATTATCGCGGCGCGGGTAAGCCGGCTGGCGCACGCGGCGGCAGCGGCAGCGCTTACGCCGGCCCGGGTGGCAATACGGGCGGCGGCGCGCGGTACGGTGATAACCGGGGCAACACCGCCGGCGGCAACCGCGCCGGCGCCGATAATCGCGGCAACACCGCGGCCAGCGGCAATCGCGGTCCGCAAAATCGGGGCAACCGCCCAGGCCAGGGCGGCGGCGCACGCCCGCAAGGTCAAGGCCCCAGCCGCGGCGGTTCGCGTCCCCAAGGCGGCGGTGGGCGTGGCGGCAACCGCTCAGGCAACCGCTAACCCGTTCTATCCTTCGCCCCGGCCACACCGTTGCCGGGGCGTTTTGCGCACAACCATCACGATGTACTTTCCTGAGGCCGCACTAACGGCCAACGGCATG
>JBEVMS010000121.1:0-20698 GCA_040508515.1 Dyella sp.
TTCGGCGCCGCTCAGCTTCCGCCTCCACCTAGCATACGTCCTGGCCACTACCTTACAGTGGCAGATTCTGTCAGCGTTACACCATGAGGGGCTGCTCTAACTATTCGTTCAAGGCGGACGCCTTCGGCGCCGCTTAACTCCAGCGTTAAATCTCACGGCAATGGCTGCTTTGCGGCATGGATTTAGAACGGGCGACCGGCCGTTGTTGGCCGGTTCCGGCCGGTGGCCTCTCGCACTAAGTTGCCGAGGTGCAGAGCCTGTCGGTCCGCACTAGCACTGTGGTCGAGAGTTGCCGGAACGCTGGTCAACCAGCGCCGGAATCCGCAATCTTATATATGTATTTAGATGAGACGTATATATGGCTTATCTATAGTTTTATGGTGTAGTTCAATCATGTGGCGACGGCATCGTGTTGATTGTCGGAAGATTCTGTTTGATCGTCGCAAAGCCTTCCCACGGATCGCGTCGCAGTCGCGTCAGGCGGGTCGGCACAGTGCTGAGGGTGAAGTCGGCGCCGCTGCGAAGTTTGCCCAATTCCTCCCAGCGTAGCGGGGTGGCGACCGGCGCGCCGGGGCGGGCACGCAGCGAGTAGGACGCCACGGCGGTGGCGCCGCGACTGTTGCGCAGATAATCGATATAGATGCGGTCTTTGCGCTGCGCCTTGCTGGCCACAGCAACGAATTCCAGTGGATGCATTTGCGCCAGGCTGTCGGCGAACGCACGCGCGAACGCTTTGGCGTGACCCCACGGGCAGGGCGGGTTCAGCGGCACCACCACGTGCAAGCCCTTGCCGCCGGTGGTGCGTACAAAGCTTTCCAGCTTCACTTGCCGTAGCAGCTTGCGCGCCAGGCGTACGGCTGCGATCACGCGTGGCCAAGCCACCTCCGGCGCGGGATCGAAGTCGAATACCAATTGATCGGCCAGTTCGGGCTGCGTCGCGGTGGCGCCCCAGGGATGAAATTCCAGCGCGCCGAACTGCACCAGCTCGATCACCGCCGCAGCGCTGTCCGGACAGAGATATTCGCCGTTGCGGCCGGATTCTTCTTTCAATCGGACGCTGCCGACGTGATGCAGGCCGTGCAGCCGATGCTTCTGGAAAAAACACGGCTTGCCGGCGCCTTCCGGGCAGCGAATGACCGAGGTTGGACGACCATGTACGCCGGGCAGGAACCAGTCCATCACAGCAAGGTAGTAATCCACTACGGCCTGCTTGCTTAGGCCATCGTCGGGATACACCACTCGATCGGGATGAGTGATCACGATGGTGCTTGCATCGATGCCGGCCGGCGTGGTGGATGCACGCTTGGCGCGCGAAGATTTTTTGCCGCTTGCAGATCCGCCGGCAACGGGTTGGTCAGCGATGGGTTTGTCAGTGACGGGCAGCGGCGTGCTGCGATCGCTGTCACGCAGTGCGGCGGGGGACTTGTCCATGCGCAAGGCCTTTAGTGTGGGTTGGCGTAACAGACCGTGGTTGCCCAGGCCGCGGAAGAAAACTTCCACCACCAGACGCGGCGTGACCCAATGGGCGCCGCGCAACAACGGATCGATCCCCGCAGCATGCACGCTAGGCGTGGCGCGTCGTTGCGGCTTGAGCTGACGCTCCAGTTGGTGCAGTAACTCGGCGCTGAGGCCGCTGCCAACGCGTCCGGCGAAGTCCCAGCCGCCATCAACCGCAGGACGACCCAGCAACAGCGAGCCCAATCCTGTGCGACTGCCATTGGGCGCGGTATAGCCGACCACCACGAACTCATCGCTTTCGATCCGCTTGATCTTCAGCCAGTCGTCGCCGCGGCCGCCGCGATAGAGCGATTGCGTGCGCTTGCAGACGATGCCTTCCAGGCCCTGCTGCTCCGCTTGCTGGAAAACTTCCTCACCGTGTCCCACGACGTGGCTGCTGTAAGCCAGCGGATGCGGCACGTTGGCCAGTAGCCGTTGCAACAGCGACTTGCGCTCCAGCAACGGGCTGCGACTGAGGTCGTAGCCGGCCAGATGCGGCAGGTCAAACACCATGTAGGCCAGGGGCGATTGCGCTTCGCCGGCGAGGGTTTTTTGCAGCGCATTGAAATCGCTTTGGCCATTTTGCAGGGCGATCAATTCGCCATCGAGCCGTAACGATGTCACGCCCAAAGCCTGTATTGCCTGGACGATGTCCGGCAGGCGGTCGTTCCAGCGCAACCCGTTGCGCGACCACAGCGTGACCTTGCCGTCGGCCACGGTGGTCAGCAAGCGATAACCGTCCCACTTGACCTCGTGCAGCCAATCGTCGCCCGACGGGGCGCGCTCGCGCAGTCGGGTGAGCTCGGGTTCAAAGAAATCTCCGTTGATGCGTTCCACCGCACTGTGGCTGACTTTGGCCGCCTGTTTAGCTAGTGCTGCGATCGCTGGACCTTTGGGCTTGGGCGGTGCTTTGGCACGCGACGGCGGTGCTTTCTTGGCGCTCGCCACGCGGGCAGATTTGGATTTGGCCGCCGCCTCGCGCGTGCTGCGGCGCATTCGCGCATCCAGCAATTCATCCGCTTCGAGTTTGCCGGCGTAGTGATCCTTAGCCTTGATTAGGAACCACGCCGGCTGTCGTTGCTTACGCTGGCTGCGCACCAGATGCCAGGCGCCTTTGAGGCGTTGCCCAAACAGCTCGAACTCGATATGTCCTTTGGCCCACTGCACCTCGGCGTCGCCTTGGCAAGTCCATACGCCGCGGTCGAATAGATCCACATGGCCAGCGCCGTAATTGCCCTCGGCGATATCACCTTCGAAATCGGCGTAGGAGACCGGATGATCCTCCACCTCGACGGCCAAGCGCTTGACCGTAGGATCGTAGCTGGGTCCCTTGGGCACGGCCCAGCTCTTGAGCGTACCGCCTACCTGCAATCGAAAGTCGTAGTGCCTTGCGCGGGCATGATGCAACTGCACGACAAAAATCGCCCGACCGGTGGGCGCTTGCGCTTGATCACCGGAAGGTTCGCGAGTGCGATTGAAGCGACGCTTGCGTTGATAATCGGTAAGCGGCATGGCTCAGGACATCCGCGCGTGCAGGAGGCGCCCCGGATGGAGCGCCTGGGATTTATTTGCCCTGCGGCAAGGCCTGGGCCATCGACAAATGATGTTGCAAGGTGGGCAAGGTTTTATTGGCGAACATTTTGAGGTCCGCATCCTGACCGCCGTTGGCCTCCTTGGTGAACAGCGCTACGGCTTCGTGATGGTCCTTCAGCATCATCTGCGCATATTTCGCGTCGAAGGCGTCGCCGTGCAGCGATTTCAAGCCACGCAGCGCTTCTTGCTCGGTTGGCGTAGGGCCGGGCTCGACGCTGTAGCCTTTACGTTTGGCCAGGTCGAGCAGGGCGTTGTTGGCGGCGGTGTGATCTTGCACCATGGTGGCTGCGAAGCCCTGCAAAGCCGGATTCTTGGCCTGCGTCAGCGCCAGTTGACTGGCTTGCACTTCGGTCATTCCCGCCGCGCTGGCTGCATGCACAAACGCGTTGTCAGGATGCGCGCTGCTCTGGGCGGCGGCGCCTTGGGCAATCCCTAGGGCGAGCAGGCAAGCGGCGGTCGAACGGCATACATGGTTCATGGTGGAGGCTCCAGTGATCGGATCTCTCACGCTAGGCGAACAGAAGTGATCGTGCTGTTGATGGCGGCCTGTGATGGCATGCCCGTCCACGTAGATTTGCCGTTCTCGGTGGCAACCTAGGGTCAATCGGCGCCACGCCGCGCCGTGATGTTGTTCCCGCCTGTCATCAGGAGATCCGTCATGACCCGACCATTCTTCAGCTACAACCCCCTAGGAGCGGACTCATTGCGCGGCTTCAAGCGCGAAGTCAATCGATGGGTCGGCGAGGCCACTCAGGCCGGCGAGCGATTTTTCGGACCAGCGGGTAGCCCGCGTATTGAACTGAGTGAAACCGAGAACGAACTGATGATCTTGGTGGAACTTCCCGGCTTGCTGCCGACGGATTTTCAGGTGGAGCTTGAAGATTCGCGACTGCATCTTCACGGTGAGAAGCCGCGTCCGCTGCTGCCTTCGCAGCAATTGCGTATCGATGAGCGTCGCTATGGGGCGTTCGAGCGTTCTATCCAGTTGCCGTTTGCGCCCGCGCTGGCCGACATCCGCGCACGATTCGAGCATGGGGTGTTGAGCATCCGAGTGCAGAAGAAAATCACCCCGCGGCAAGTGGTTCCGGTGCAATCCCAAGTGGGAACGGCGGAGCCCAGCGTGACGGAATATACGGAAACGTCCCGCGCCTCAACGGAGCAGCCCTCGGTGCCGGGTGGGCTAGGCTGACGACCGTGGCCAAATGGCTGGCGGTGCAATGCGCCGCCAGTTGAGGGATGTTGACTGCATGCCGGTCTTCACGAATCAGGCCCAGCCGCATAGCCGATAAACCCACAGGCCCACGCGCTCATGCAGGCAACGCGTACTCATGCGTAGCGCTGCCAGTTGCGGCATCCAGGCGTTGTTGGGCTTGGTGGTGGCAGTACTCGGTACGGGGGCGGGGATCACTGACAAGCCTTGGCGTTCGAAGCTCGCCACGGCGCGCGGCATGTGGATACCTGAGGTAACCAATAGGATGCGCTGCCATCCGGCGGTGCGCAGCAAGGCGGCGGCATTGACCGCATTCTCGTGGGTGTTCTCACTGCGGGCTTCGATGGTGATAACGCGCGCGGGCACGCCTTGCTGGTGCAATCTCTGAGACATCTTGAGCGCCTGATCGGCGCCTACCAGAAAGATTGAATCGGCTTTGTCGCTGCGCAAAAGCTGCAGGCCGAAGCCCAGGCGTGTCGCTTGCGCATCGCTCTCATCGGCCGTCCAGCGGGAGCCCAAAGGAGGCAGCTTGCCACCACCGAGTACCACGATGGCATCGACGCGTGGGTAGGCATCGAGAGGTTGAGCCGGGTAGCTCTTCTCCAGCCCGCGTTGCAACCATGCGGCAAAGACTGGTGTCGCGCACAACGTGACCCAACACATCGCCAGTACCACCAGGGTGCCCGCTAGGCGATAGCACCGCCAATACAACAGCATGAACCCCGTCATGCCGACCAGCGCCGTTTGCATCAGGGGGTGACTGAGGCGTGCGAGCTGTTCTACATCCATAGGAGCGTATGAGGTCCAGGCTTGAGAGATCGGCGCATCATCACCAGTGGCAGCTGTTGTTGACGCGGGAGCGACGCCTGATCATCCGGTGGCGCCGCACCGTTGGCAATCGCTGCATGGGATGGGTCGTTCTGCTGTGAAGTCTCCTAAAAGGCGTCGGCGCCCCTATGCCGCCAGCACGGCGGGCAAGGATCATCGAGTGTCGTTAAATTGTGCGATGCATCCGGAATTTTCGCAGCTAATAGTGGATATTCATGACGGAGCAGCCCTCGTCCTCGCTCAATTTTTGACGAGATACCGCTCACAGCCTCATTGGCGAGAGATTTTTTTCTTTTACTAGACTTGTCAAGATCACATAATGTAGCGTAGTTCACAGTTTAGCCACCGGAGGTGACTACATGAAGAACTTACGTTTTCTTCTCGCGTTGTGCCCTGTCTTGTTGTTGCTTGGATGCGCCACCGGCGGAGGGTCAACCACCGCACCCACGCTGGATACGCAAGCTCAAGCGGTAACCACTTACCGCATTGGCGTCGACGATCAGTTGCAGATCACCGTGTGGCACAACCCCGATTTGAGCGTAAGCGTGCCGGTGCGCCCCGACGGCAAGATCACCGTCCCGCTGATTGGCGATGTCGCTGCGGGCGGTAAAACTCCCGAAGAGGTCTCCATCGAGATCAAGGACAGGCTGCAATCATTCATACGCGACCCGCAGGTAGCGGTAATCCTTACCGCGCTGCGCAGCCATGAGTACCTTTCCCGCGTACGCGTGACCGGCGCGGTGCGCAGCCCTATTTCCATCCCCTATCGCCAGGGCATGACGGTATTGGATGCGGTACTGGCTGCGGGTGGCACCACCGAATTTGCCGCACCCGATCGCACTGAGCTTTATCGCAAGGGCGAAGGCGCCACCACCACGGCTTATGCCGTGCATCTTGAAAGAATTTTGCAGCAAGGCGACCTAGCCAATAACTACCCGGTGCAACCGGGAGATGTCATCACGGTGCCGCAACGCGTGTTCTAAACGCCGCGACCACGCAGCGCCTGAGCGACAGCGGCAACGCGGATTTTCGGGGGAAAAAGATGAACACTGAGATGACACCCTTCGGTGGCATGCTACCGGCTCTATTGAACGAAGCACGTCGTCGCCGCCTTTCGTTGGGCGTGGGGTTCGCGATCATTGCCCTAGCGGCGCTGGTAGCAGGCCTGCTCTGGCCGAAGAAGTACGAGGCGTCCACCAGCATCCTGGCGCAGGAGAGCGGCATCATCACGCCGTTGATGGAAGGTGCCGCTTCGCCTACCGGCAATACCAATCGGGCCGGCTTGGCGCGTGACGTAATTTTCAGCCGTAAGGTGATGGGCGAGATTCTGGTGACCGGCGGATGGATGGCCTCCCGGCCGACCCCCGTTGAGCAGGATCGCCTGATCGAGGCAATTAAGTCGCGTACGCGCATTCAAACCTCACGCGACAACCTGATCACGATCAGCTATTTCGACTCCAATCCCACGCGTGCTTATGCCGTTACGCGGCAGTTTGCGCAGTTGTTCATCAGCGAAAGCCTGGCCTCCAAACAGCGCGAAAGCCGCGATGCCTACGAGTTCATCAACAATCAGGTCGAAGCGTATCGGCAAAAATTGACCGATGCCGAGGACAAGCTCAAGCGCTATCGCGATTCCAATGCCGATGCGCGGCCGGGCAGCGAAATCGACGCCAATACACGCATCAGCCAGTTGCGTACGCAGATCGAAAATACGCGTCTGAGCCTGATGGAAAAACGCTCGCAAGCGGCTGCGATTTCCGCGCAGTTGTCGGGGGAGTCGGAAGTCAACGCGGTACAGACCACCGGCGGCATCTACCAGACTCAAATGGTGGAACTGCAAGGCCAGCTGGACAAATTGCGGTTGACCTACACCGACGAATATCCGGACGTGATTCGCTTGCGGCACCAGATCCAAGACTTGCAGCAACAACTGGCGCAATCGGAACAGCGTCGGCAAAGCGCGCAGATGGCCGGAACGCCGTTGCCGCTGGATAACCGCACGCAGATGAATCCGCTGTACCAACAGTTGAGAATGCAGCTGGCTGGCACGCGTGCGGAGATCGCCGCGACGTCGGCGCGCGTCGGAGCCAGTGAGGCGATGCTGCAATCGGAGCTGGAGCGAAGCAATCGCATCGCCAACTCTGAAAACGTCACCTCCGAATTGACCCGCGACTACACCGTCAATCGCGATGTCTATCAAGACCTGCTCAAGCGGCGCGAGAAGGCGCGGGTGTCGATGAACCTCGATTCCGAGCAGCGCGGCTTGACCTTTCAGATACAGAATCCCGCCGTGATGCCGCTGGTTCCCTCGGGCTTGCGTTTCATGCACTTTGGTCTGGCCGGCATCGCCTTGTCACTGGCCATCCCGTTGAGTCTTCTGTTTGGTCTGGTGCGCTTCGATCCACGGGTACGCTCCGCTTGGCAATTTGAAAGGGCGACCGGCATGACCATGATGGCGACCATTCCGTTTTACCCGACCCCGCGTGACCTACGTCGCGATCACCTGAAGAACACCATGCTGGTCATACTCGTCGCCGGCGTGGCTGCGGTTTATCTGATCCTGTGCTGGTTGAGGCTTAGGGGATAACCATGAACCATCATGACAGCGACAAGCAGTGGTCCGCGCAGCTGAGCGAAGTGCGCGGCATGACTGCCGCCCGGGTAGATCAGCGCCCCTCCAGTCACTCGATTGCATTGATGAGCCAGGATGGCAAGGCGTTGGCGCCGTATCAGCTCGAACAGCGTCGAATCATCCACCGCGAGGATTCGGTGCGGGAGCAGTCGGATGCTTTTCGCGGCATACGTACCCGCTTGCTGGGATTGGCCGACCAGCAGAACTTCGTAACCTTGGTGGTGGCGGTCAGTCCGGGCTCCGGAGCAAGTTTCGTGGCGCGCAATCTGGCGGCCGCGTTCGCCTTCGACGAAGCCAAGACCAGCCTCTTGGTCGACTGCAACACGCGTTACCCCAATTTGCACAAAGCGTTGGGGGTGGACCCCGCGAGCGGTGGATTGATCGACTTCCTTGAAGATCCCTCCATCGGCGTGGAGTCGGTGCTTTATCGCACCGGCATTCCGCGCCTGCGTTTGATTCCCGCCGGTAAAACGCGCGAGAACAGCGATGAGTATTTCCTCTCGTTTCGCATGCGTACCTTGATCGACTCCCTGCGTAGTCGCTATGCGGATCGCTATATTTTTCTCGACGGTCCGGCAATCAAAGGGTCGCCGGATGCGCGCATTTTGTCGGACCTGGCCGACTTCGTGGTGGTGGTCGCCGGCTATGGTCGCGATACCCCGGCGGCGATCAGTCAGGCGGTTGCCAATTTCGAGCCGAACAAGCTGGCCGGCGTTGTTTTCAATCAGGCGCCTTGAGCGCGGCGCTGGCGTACAAGGCTTCAGGGCGAATCAGCGGCACCATCCACCGGGGAGGGATCATGCCAGCACCCATCACGCTTGCTCGTGCCATATCGCTTGCGTTAGTGACCGTACCTTGCGCGGTGTCCGCCGCGCAGTTCGACTACAGCGTGTATACGGGGATCGAACACAGCAACAACATCACCCTGAGCCAGAACAATCCGATCAGCCAGAACGTACTGATCCCCGGTGTGGATTTCACCTATCAGCGGCAAGGCTCCACTTTCCAGGCCAATATCATCGGCGCTCTGGAATATCGCGACTATCTGGGGAGCCGTTTCGACAATCAGACGCAAACCGAGCTTGCCGCTCAGACCAACTGGACGGTGTTGCCGAAGCGCCTGGATTTTGCCGTCGAGGACTACGCGGGCATACAGCCGGTCGATTCGCTGGCCAGCAACTCGCCGACCAATCAGCAGCAGACCAATGTGCTGGTGGCCGGCCCGACCCTGCACGTGCAGTTCGGCAATACCCTGCGCGGCCAATTGGACCTGCGCTACATCAACAGTTATGCCTCGCGGGACGAGGAATTCAATTCTTCGCGCGTTGGTACCGCGGCACGGTTGTTCCGGGATGTAAGCCCTACCGATCAAGTCTCGGCCAATGTCGAATTTCAACGCGTGGATTTCAGCAACGCCACGGGCGCCAACTACGACCGTTATGAGGCTTACGTGGGCTACGCCAGCCAGTTGGCGATGTTCGATGCCGATATTTTGCTCGGCGGCGCACGGTTGAACTTCGACGATTCGCGAAGCTACTCAAGTCCGTTGGCTCGCGCCACGCTGGGTTGGCGCCCGACCGCGCAAAGCACCTTTTCCCTCTCCGGCGCCTATCAGTATGCGGATGCGGCGCAGGACATGATGATCGCCCCGGGGCTGCTCACGTTGAATGACGTCGGCGGCACGAATTTTACGGGTGGTCTAAATAATATCAGTGGCATCGGCACCGGCAGCACGGTCATCGATTCCCAGGTGTATGAGGAGCGCTTGCTGCAACTGAGCTATGCCTTTACGGGCGTACGTACAACGCTGAGCATCACGCCTGCGTATCGCAAGCTGGACTATCTCAACGATGCCACCTTCAACCAAGTTGCGCGCGACCTTGGCGTCACCCTCGGTTATCGGCTGCGTCCCAACCTGGTCCTGACGGTTTTCGGTGCCGGCGAGCGCCTGCAATATCAGAGCTTCGCGCGCACGGACAACACGATTCGCTACGGCGTGGATCTCAGCCGGCAGTGGACGCGTCACTGGAGCTGGCATGCCTCGGTGATTCGCCAGCGACAAAACAGCGACGCCCCCGACCAAAGCTATCGGGAAACTCAGATCTTCTTCAGCGTGGTGTATCGGCGATGACGACACATAGCGAAGCGGAAATGCCCCTGTATTTTGGTGCCGAAGGGCAGCTATTCGGTATTTACAATGCGGCCGACGATTCGGCCAGCAAAGCGGTGTTGTTGTGCCCGGCGTTGGGCCAGGAACAGATCCGCTGCCATCGGCTTTACCGTCAACTGGCCCATGCGTTGGCTGCCGAGGGGATTCCCTCGCTGCGATTCGATTACTACGGTAGCGGCGACTCAGCCGGTGCCAGCAATGAAGTGGATTGGGATCGTTGCCTGGCCGACACGCTTGCGGCAGCCGATGAACTTCGTCATCGCAGCGGCGCGGATTACCTCATCGTGTTCGGTACGCGCCTGGGTGGCAGCGTGGCGTTGAACACCGCGGCGGCGACACGCGCGGCGCAGATCATCACCTGGGACCCGGTGCTTGATGGAGCCGCCTACGTCGCCCGGCTCGATGCGATCCAGGCGGCGCTGAGGTTGGATACGCAGCGCTTCAATCGCGCGCGCAGTGAGGCGGATGTCGCCGGGCAGTGGCAGGGCTTCTCGATCAGCCAACGGTTGCGCGAACAATTGACCCACCTCAAGACGGCGCTGCCACCGGTGCCGATGCTGCTGATCGATTCGCTGGCCGGCGCTCCCACCGCGCCATTGGCGACCGCGCAAATCAGCGTGCGGACCTTGCAGCAACCCACGCCGTGGGAGGACATGCAGCGATTGGAAATGGCGATCTTGTCGCATCCCTTGATCCAGGCCGTCACCGGTCACTTGCGGGAGAGCGCTCATGCGTGAGCAAGCGTTTCGCTTTGGACGTGCATCGCACCTGATCGGAATCACCGGCATACCCACACCGGTGTCGGCCGAGGTGGGGGTGATCGTGCTCAACGCCGGCTTGGTGCATCGGGTCGGGCCGTTCCGCATGAATGTGGAGATGACCCGCCGCCTGAACGCGCGTGGCTACCCGACATTGCGCTTCGATATGTCCACCCTGGGCGACAGCGGCGCCAGCGACCAGTCGCAAAGCCGTACCCAACAGGTGTGTGCCGATGTGGATGACGCGATGCAGTTGCTCGGCGAGCAGTCCGGGTGCAGCCGTTTCATCGTGATCGGCCTGTGCTCCGGTGCGCAGAACGCGCACACGGTGGCGGGTACCGATGCAAAAGTGGCCGGTGCGGTGTTTCTGGATGGCTATGCCTATCGAACGACAGGCTACCGTCTGCGCCACTACCTGCCACGTCTGTTCGATTTCGGCCGCTGGCGACGCGTATTGTCGCGCAGGCGCTCCGGTGGAGCCTGGAGTAGCGCCAATCCAACCGTGGCGCCCGATGAGGAACCGATTTTTGCTGTAGCGCCCGCGCAGCAATCACAGGTGCGGAGCGATCTTGCGAGCATGCTCGATCGCGGCGTGAAGCTTTGCATGATCTACAGCGGCGGCATCAGTAACTACTTCAATCACGCCAGGCAATTTCGCGAATGCTTCGGCAGCGTAGTCAGGCGCGAAGGATTCCACACCGGCTATCTCCAGGACGCCGACCATACCTACATCCTCACGGGTGATCGCGGTCGACTGTTCGATGGCATCGAGCAATGGTTATCGCGCAACTTTCCCGTGGCAACTGCAGGTAAAGGCCATGAATAAAGTCCTCGTTACCGGCGGCGCCGGTTACATCGGCAGTCATGTCGTACAGCAATTGATCGCGCGCGGCGATCGGGTGGTTGTGATCGATGACCTGAGCACGGGCTTTCGCGAGGCTGTAAGTGGCGCCGAGCTGGTGATTGGCAATATCGGCGATAGCACGCTGGTCGCGCGTGTGCTGGCCGAGCACCGGGTTAACGCGGTGATGCATTTTGCCGCCCATACGGTGGTTCCCGAATCGCTCAGCGACCCGTTGAAGTACTACGGCAACAACACCTGTAACACACGCAATCTGCTGGCCAGTTGCGCGGAAGCGGGCATCGACAAGTTGATTTTTTCATCCACCGCCGCCGTCTATGGAATCACCGCCAACGGTGTGGCGGATGAGGACACGCCGACCCAGCCGATCAATCCCTACGGCAGCTCCAAGCTGATGTCCGAAACCATGCTGCGCGATCACAGCGCCACCGGCGCCATGCGTCATGTGATCCTGCGCTATTTCAATGTGGCCGGTTGCGACCCCCAAGGCCGCATTGGCCATTCCACGCCGCAGGCGACCTTGCTGATTAAGGTCGCCTGCGAGCATGCGGTGGGCAAGCGCAGCAGCGTGTCGATCTACGGTACCGACTACGACACCCCCGATGGCACAGGCATTCGCGATTACATCCATGTCGACGATCTGGCGGCGGCGCATCTGAACTCGCTGGACCATCTGCGCGCCGGTGGCGAATCGTTGACCCTCAATTGCGGCTATGGCCACGGGTACAGCGTGAGGCAAGTGATCGACGCCGTGCAGCGCGTCGGAGGGCACGCGCTAAACGTGATCGAATTGCCGCGGCGCGAAGGAGATATCCCGCAACTGATCGCCTGTAGCGACCGCCTGCAGCAGCAACTGGGCTGGCAGCCACACCACGACGATCTTGATTTCATCGTGGGCACCGCGCTGGCATGGGAACGGCAACTGGCGCAGCGTGCGCCTTTGATTTCGGCGGCATGAACCGTCTGTGGCGACCGGCCTTTCCCTGATGGCCAACCGAACCGGATTTGCCCGACGTCAGTTCATGCCGATGGCAAGGCATTGCGCACTCTGTGTGTTACTGCTGGGGTTATGGGGGTGGGCGGCCACTGCCAGCGCTGAGGCGATGGTGAAGGCGCCGCAAGTAACCGTACCCTCGGCCACATCGCGTGAATTGCTGCCGGAGCAACGGGTGGTGGTACATCGAAATGCCGGTAGCGACCCGGCAGTCAAAGTTTCGGTGGGGATTCCCTTCCCCCCCGGCGTGCTTCGCGATGCCGCGCAGCTACGCATGCTGGATGAGCGCGGCGTCGAGGTGCCCGCTGCCTTCCAGGTAATGCTGCGCTGGCATTTCAAGGACCAGAGTATCCGTGCGGTGCGCGCGCAGTTCCTGACGGAGTTAACTGGCAACCAGCGGGTGTTCTACTTCGCCCTGGGCAAGCCGCGCACGCAGGATCTGGCCGGCTGGCCGTTCGCCGAGGGGTTGGTCGATGCGGAGCAGGGACTCAAGACGCCTGCGGTGCTAGCGACGTTGAGTCCGCTTTGGTTGAGCGCCTCGCGGATTGCCGGTCCGCAACTGGCGGCCGCCGCCGACGAGCCCTATGCAGGATACGTGTCAGCGCAGTTCCAGTGGGCCCGCAAGCTGCCTGCGGACGATCCCACCGCGTGGTTGTTCGATCGGCCCAGCACGCTGTTCAAGGCCTATCTGCGTACCGGTCGTTTCGATTACCTGCAAGCGGCGGAACTCAGTTACCGGTTCTACATGAAATACATCCGCCGCGACGGACTGCCAAGCAGCCCCCAGTGCGCCGGCGGCTGGACCCATGGCGACAAGCCGTGCGATGTGAAATACGTCTACGTGGAGCCGATTCTTTTGGCTGTGGCGCTGACCGGCGATGACAGCCAGCATGACCGCGCCACCGTCGATCACATGATGACGCTGTGGGACAACGGCGGCTGGAACGAACGGCCCGGCCCCTACGTTAGCCCATCCACGTACTTCACCGAGCGTCTGGCCGGCCTCGGTTTGTTGGAAACCGTCAGCGGCTACGAACTGACCGGCGACAAGCGTTACCTGACCTGGATCAATCAGCGCATCGGTTGGCTGGAACAGCATCAGCGCAACAATCCGGATCGGCTGGGCGATGACGGCTCCTGGCGCAATAGCTGGAACCTGCATGAAAACGACGATTGGAAGCCCGCCAGCGACGTGCGCGGCGCGTCGCCCTGGATGAGTGAGAACATCATCGATGGCTTGTGGCACGCCTGGCTGGTCACCGGCGATCCGCGCATCCCGCCGATGATCACCGGCTTTGGCCGCTATCTGGAACGTTACGGTTGGATCGCGCCGGAACTTTTGGTCAATCCGCACGACTGGCGCAATTCCTGCTCGGGCTCCCAAGGCCAGATCGCCTGGTATTGGTCGTCCTCGCATGCCAGCCCTCAGGCGCTGATGGCGATCCAGGAATCGGAAGGGTGGTATAGCGATGCGCACACGGTGGAGCTGGGGTTGCCGGTGGCCGCCGCCTATTATTTCGAGCGCGATCCGCAGCAGAGCGCCGCGTTGAAGCGCCGGTTCCGCGCGCTGGCTTCGTCTTATGCACCGGCGTGCGCCGCTATCAGCGATACGTTGCGTCGCTTCAATTGGAACAACCGCGGCAGCGCGGTGGCGCAGTGGCTGATCGCCCAGCCCGCTGGCAGCGGCGCGGCATCGCCGCCGATCACGGCGAAGCCATGACAGCGCGCCTGGCAGGCGGATGCATCGGCGCGCGGAGGCATGCGGTAACCCGTGAGCCTGGGAGCATCGGCGTGGGCGAGCGATCGATGCCGGTTGCCCGCATGCCTTGGGATGCAGGCCGACACCCTGTGCTGAAGGATTAATGCAATGAATCGCAGGATGGCGGTACTGCGTAGCATCACCATCGTCTCGGTATCGACCTATATCGAGTACGCGCTGGGGTTGGTGGTCAGCGTCTGGATCGCGCGCGCGCTGGGCCCGGCGGACTTTGGCCGCTATGCGTTCACGGTGTGGCTGTGCAGTTGGTTGATCGTTTGCAGCAATCACGCGTTGACCACGTCCTCGACCAAGTTCATCGCCGAAGCCGAGGGCGCCGGAGCCCCGGACGTGGCTTCACATATCGCGCATCGGCTAAGCCAGGTGCAGCATGTGAGTTCGTTCATCGTGATGGCGCTGTTTGCACTGGCCATCGCGATCGTCCAGCCGTCCGAATGGCAGCAGTTTCTGCTGCCGGTAACCGTGCTGGTGATTCTTGCCGTGGCCGCCAAAGCGAATTACGGCATGTTGGTGGCGATCGCCAAAGGGCAGGAGCGCTTCGAGACGGAGGCCATTGCCACGGTGCTAGGTGGCATGCTGGGCTTGGCGCTGATCATCGCCGCCACGCTGTTCAAGGTGAATCTGCTGGGCTTTATCGCGCTGTTCGCGGTTGCTTCGCTGATCCTAAACGTGATCAATCGGCTGGCGTATCGGCGCTATTGCCGGCCCTATGTGGCCGGGCCGATTCCGCCGGAGACACGCCAGCGGCTAGCTCGGCATTTGCGCCAGACCGCGGCGCTGGTGCTGCTGGGCTCGTTCAAGGCAAGCACGATCGAAGTGTTCTTGCTCAACACCTTTGCCAGTTCCATCGCGGTGGGTTTTTTCGCCATTGCCGCCACCTTGACGCGTGGCGCGGTGCAGCTTTTTTCGGTGGGATTGACCGCGACCTTGCTGCCCTACATGGCCAAGTCGTTCGGTGAGCGCGGGCAAGAGCACGCCGCGCACTTTCTGGCCGAAGCCACGCGTTTCTACTGGGCGGTCGGCATCGCCATCGCCGGGCTGGGCTTGGTGACCACGCCGGAAATCGTTCGGTTAATGTACGGCAATCGCTACGTGGAGGCGATCCCGGCGATCCAGGCCACCTTGGTGCTGGCCGGGCTGCTGCTGATCGGCAACGGCATCGCGGCCTTCCAGGCGGTGGTTGATCGCCAGGGCGATCGGCTGCGCATCACCATCATCGCGCTGATCGCCAACGCTGTACTGGGGATCGCCTTGATTCCACCGCTGGGTCTGGCCGGCGCGGTGCTGACCTATGCCGGCACCCGACTTACGGAATTGGGCCTGGCCATCGTCTATTTGCGCCGCGCCACCACCGGCGGCCTGCCATGGGCACCGATGGCGCGCCTGTTCGGCGTGGGCAGCGTGGCTACCGCCGCCGCCTGGGCATTGACCGCGTGGCTGCCAAGTCGCTATGGCTTCATCGGTGGCGGCTTGCTGTTTGTCGCGCTGTACGTGCCGGCCAGCGTGCTGGTTCGCTACTGGACCATCGACGATTATCGATTGATGACCACCATCACCGATCGTATGGGCCCGCCGGGCCGCCTGCTGATGCGTGGCTTGCAACTGCTGAAGGGACCGCACGGGGTAGGTCCATGATCATTACGCCACTGACCGAGGTTGCGCCGGTGTTGCTCGACGACCCAGCTCAACTCGCCGCCATGCGCGATGCGCTGGCTGCATTGGCACAGTTGCCGGGCGCGGCGTCGAGCATCGCCCAGCATCCGGACTGGCTTCTGTATGAACTGGTGAGTCGTGGCACCGCAACCGCGCCGTACGTGCTGCTGGTGCACGATCTGAGCGACCGATTGATCGGTTACGCGCCGTTGCTGATGGAGCGCCACCGTGCACGGATCGCCCTCGGGCCTTGGCAGCTATCGATCTATCGTGGACCTCACCTGCGCCTGCTCGGCAGCGGTGTGGTGGCGGCGCCGGGTGATCGTGCGCGGGTCGAGGAGGCGGTGGCCAAGGCGTTGCGTGACGACAGGTCGATCCGGGTGATCCGCGTGCAGGAAACCGTCTTGCCAAACAGTCTCGTGGTGGCGTTGGCCGATCGTCGCCACGGCTTTCGGATCGTGAGCGCCAATCTGCTCGATCAACTCAACTGGACCATCGAACCGCAGATCTCGGCCGCGTCGTATCTGGCCACGATGGACGCCAAGCGACGCAACGACCTGACACGGCGCGTGCGCAATGTCTACAAAAAGCTCGGCGAGCAGGCGCGCTTGCAGGTGTTCAGCACGCCCGAGCAGATGGACGATTACGGTCGGCTGATGAATCGGGTCTATGCCAACAGTTGGCACGCCGATGCCCAGGCCATCGATTGGCAGGCGCCGCTGCGGTTGGCGCTGTTCCAGCGGCTGGCGGGTCGGCAACAGCTAATCGGTCACATGCTGATGCTGGGCGAGCGGCCGATCGCCTACGTGCACGGTTATCGTCTGGGCGGACGTTACGTGCTGGACGATACCGGCTACGACGAGGAGTTTGCCGCGCTGGGCGTCGGTTCGGCGCTGGTGTTTCAGGCGATCCAGGATCTGCTCGAACGCCATCCGGGCGAAACGATCGATTTCGGCTACGGCGACAACCAGTACAAGCGCGTGCTGGCCACGCGGCAAATGGCTTGCGGATCACTGTACGCGGTGCGTGGCTGGCGCGCTGGCATGAGCTTTCGGATGATCACGCCGCTGCGCTGGATCTATCGCATGCTGCGTCAGCTGCATCTGCGCCGCCAGGCACGCACGACCAACGTGGTGCGTTTCAACCCGCGGCCAGCAAACGTCGACGCAGCAACTGGTAAGCGGGACGCGCCCAACGCTTGAGCGGTTTTTTGAGATTCCACATGAGCCACTGTTGCTGGCGTGCCGCTCCCGATCCCAAGGCCAGCGCCAGCGCGCGCGACGCCGGCATGCCGCGCCACAGCGTGTAGCGCCCAAGCACAAGGCAGCCATCGACCTGATGGACAGCCATACTGGGTTCGGAGGTGAATAAATAGCGGATGCCGGCGGCGGCGGCAGCCTGTGCCACCCGGCGGGAGTAGAAACCACCGGGCACCGAAGCCACCTGTATCGGTGCGCTTAGCCACTGGCTCAGGCAATCCACGCTCTGATGCCATTCGGCAGCCAGCGCACTATCTGAAAGCCGCGAAATTTCGGCTGGGTGCGTATGCGAATGACTGCCCACGACATGCCCACCGCGATGCAGCGCTAGCACGTCGTCCGGTCGCACGAAGCCGGTCTGACCGATGCGCCCGGTGGTAATGAAAAAATGCCCGGTCATGCGATGGCGATCCAGCGCTAGGGCAATCGACGGCGCGCTGGCGCCGCCATCGTCGAAGGTCAGCCAAGCGTCGTTGGCGCCGGATGCGGCCAGCACCGAGCCGAAGCTCAGGCCGCTTTCGGTCAGAGCTTGCAGATGTTGATCGAACGCCTCGCGGTCGAGTTTGTAATGCGCCGCGGCGGCGCCCGCAAAGCCGCTGGCGTCGGGATCGCCGGGCGCGACCACATCGTGATACATCAGCGCGGTCTGGCTCATGGCGATGCTGCCGCGGCGCGTTGCCAACGCAGGTAGCGAGTCAACCACGGCTGGCCCCACGTGGCGCTGGCGCGATCGCGCGTATCCAGCGGCTGTGCATTGCCGGCGGCGATCTCGCCCAGGCGCAGGGCCAGCGCTTCGAGGTTCTCCAGCACCACGCGGTACTGGATCACCACATGCGACTCATGCCGCTCATCAAAGGCGTAGCGGTAGTAGCCGTACACCGGCCCGGTGTCGACGCCAGCATCGACCTGCAACAAGGTCATACCGACCCGGTCCAGATCGCGCTGCGCCAGCGCCCAGAAACAGCCATGCGCATTGCGGTATTCCGGGCAGATACCCGGATGCATTACGAAGCAGCCGATGCGCGGAATGGCCAGCAGCTTTTTCTTCAGTAACTGCTTGCAACGCGCCAGCATCAGATCAGGCTTGCGTTCGCGCAGAAAGGCGATCACCGCCGGGTCGTTGACGTCGCTGGCGATGATCTGCGCGACCGCGGGGGCCTCGCCGTAACGAAGCCGTAGCGAAGCCAGCGCCTGTTCCAGCCAGGCCCGATCACGCCGGGCTAGGGCCACGCGCTGGTAAAGCCGCATCGCGAGTACATCGAGCATGCGCAGCGGACCCACCCGGCGCAGTTCGCGGCGAATCCTGGCACGCATCTGCGCGGTGGTTTCCTGCAACACCACGACGCCGACCAGTTCGCTGCACGAGGCCAACCAGGCGGCCAGGCCGACGCGATCGAAAGCGTCACCGGCGTGGCAGATCAGCACGCTGCGCGGAGCGTTCATGCCATCACCTTGGCCGGCGAGGGCAGCTCGAAATCGCGCCAGGTATTGGGGTTGCCCTGCTTGCCCGCCTCAGCGGCCTTGATGATGTTGTACATCTCGCGCGCGCTCACGTAGTGCAGCACGTAGCGTTGGCCATCGTTGTAAGCGGTTTCGAGATGCGTATGCATGGCGTGCGCCGGCGCGCCCAGCAAGGTGTCCATATCGCGCTCTTGTGTGCCGTGGGTGTGCACCTTGATGAAGACCCATTCGGGCCGCCCCTGCACGTGGATGCCGCTGCGTACCCAGGCATCCACCCGTGCCGGGGTGGGTGGCGCGGCCTTGCGCACGTCGGAGTTCTCGATCCGCGGGATGATGCCAAAGCGGCGATCTCGCCAATTCAATCCCAGCGGACCTTGCACGATCATCAGGTCGCCGCTGGGCGTGCCACCGACCCGCACCAGCTCACCATCGTTATGTGATTTGGGCCGCAGCGGATCGTCGCTGGCGTAATAGATGGCGTTGCTGATGCGGGTTTGCGTATCGCTGGGCGCCGAGGGTAGGGTGAAATCGGCATAGCAACCAAGTTCGCGCAGCAGGATCAGCTCGTTGTTGATGCCGCACCAACGGCCATCGGCACGGGAGTTGTCCAAGCTCCAGTTGCCGTGGATGAATGCAAAGCGCAGTTGGCCGGTTTGCGGATCGCGCGGCAACGCGCCGTGACGCTCATGCAGCAAACGGTTGAAGCGATCGATGGTGGCGCGGAAATTTTCCGGCGTGTCGTTGTCGTGATGCAGATGGATTTCGATTTCGCCGAAACCGTCGGCACACAGTTCGGCCAGCTTGGTCAGATGTTCTTCCAGGTATTCCTCTTCCGGGTAGAAGAACGTGTGCTGCGGTGGCCGGCCATCGGCATCGCGATGCGTCGAGGCGAGCGTGCGGTAGTCGCGGCACCAGCGGTCGACGCGCGCGCGCTGGACGGCCAGCTCGACCTTGCCCCACGCCGGTTCGAAATGATCGACGAAGCAGAACATCACGTGGATGGGACCAGCCACCGCGGGCGGGCGGCGACGGCGTAGATAAGGCCAGAGCCAGATTTGCATATGGCGTGCGCGAATCGCCCCCATCAGCGCGGCCGCCGACAGGGCCAAAAGCACGACGATCACGATCAATACGCTAATCATCCATGTGCTCCCTGGCCGGGCAACAGGCTCAACAATTGTTGGGCGTTATTGCGCCACTGACGCTCGCGCGCGATGTAACTGCGCGCCGCCACGCCGACGCGATGGCGCTCCTCGGAACGGGTGGCAAGCTCCAAAACGCGTTGCACGCAGGCGTCGGTCCGGCCGCGTGGAAACAGCCAGCCGGTATCGCCATCGACGATCACCTCGGCGACCGGCGCGTAGTCGGGCGCCACCACCGCAACGCCCATGCCCATGAACTCGAACAACTTCATCGGCGAACCGTACTGGTTGGAGTTGGGCAGCACCGCGTAATCCATGCAGGCGATCCAACTGGCGATTTCATCGTGCGCGACGCGCCCGGGAAGCAACACGCGATCGGCCAAGCCGCGCTCGGCGACCAGCGCGCGCACGGCCGGCAAGGTGCGACCGTCACCCACAAACACCAGCGCAAGCTGCGGCACTTCGGCCAACCGTGCCGCAATGGCTTCGACAAAGCCGTCCACGCCATGCCAGTGCGCGAATGCGCCGATATGCCCGCAGACGATGCGAGCGTTGAGGCCGCGCGCCGCGCGCAGCGCATCGCGATCGAAGCGGTTGGCGTCAAAGCGCGCCAGATCGACCGCGTTGGGTGAAATCACCGAAGGCGCGATATCGCCATAAGCCGCCTGCGCCTGCTGGCGGAAATAGCTGGAGATGAAAACCAGGCCGGTGCAATGGCGCATGCACCAACCCTCGATGCGCCGCGCCAGAGGCTTGAGGCGCAGGGGGCGTACGCGTTCCACCAGCGCTGAGTCGTTGATCTCCAGCACCAGCGGGATGCCACGCCGCCTGGCCAACCACACGGTGGCGAAGAGGAACAGCG
>JBEVMS010000128.1:0-6594 GCA_040508515.1 Dyella sp.
TCATTGAAGCGGTCCTGCACCCGCTTGTTGAGCACCAGCGTATAGGGCAGCAAAAAACCGAAGAACAGTCCCAGGCACACCCAGAATGGGATGCGTACCCACGGCCAGAGCACGCGGAACACCGCACCGGTACGATTTAGTAAGGTCAACGCGGCGAGATCCTGACAGACATGGCGATCGATCATAGGGCCTGCTCCCCGGCGCGCGTATGAACGTGCGCGGGCAGAGCCGGGGCGAAACGCCGACCGGGGTGCAACGATCGGCTAGCGAGGCGGCTTCCAGCAGCGTGGATCGGGCTGGAACGGACGCGGCACTACGCCCAGGTGCTGCTGCAACAGGCTGTTGTCGGCGATCAGATCCTGCCGCAGCCGGCTCACCGGGCCACGCAGCGACGGCAGCAGGTGCGCGGCGATCCGCAGCGGGGTGTGCCACAACGGCAGCGGCAGCGTCCAACGCCCCAAGCTACGTCGAGTCCGCGCGAACATCGCGCTGGCGCTCAGACGTTCGCCACCGCCGATCGGAATCACCAGGCCATTGGCCGCCTGCGGCTGCCGCAGCACCGCCAACGCGGCCTGCGCGATATCGTCGGCGTGCACCGGTTGGCGCTGGCCGCGCCCGCGCGGCAGCAGAAAAACCCCGCTGCGCAAGGCGCGCTGAGCCAGCGGGGTGAAGCTTTTATCCAGCCCGGCGCCGTAGACGATGGTCGGGCGCAACAGGGTGCAGCTCCAGCCGCGCCGCGCGCACAGCGCCAGCAACGCCGCCTCGCTCTCGCACAGGCGCTGGGCCAGTTCGCGCTCAGCTGACACCGCGGAGATCTGCTTGCTCTGCGCGCTCATCGAACTGGTCGCCACCACGTGCAAGGCGCCAGTGGCCGGGGTGGTTTCGATCCACTGGGCCAGCACGTCGAGCGGGCCGAAACTGACCAACGCATCCAGCCCGCTCAGGTCGGGAGTCAGCTCGGGTAGGTAGCCCTCGCGCCAGTGCAGCCCCGGTTGTTGCGGTATCGGCTGGCGGCTCAAGCCCTGCACCGTATGGCTGTCGGCCAGCAGCCGCGGCAGCAGGAAGTAACCGATCTGGCTGCTGGCGCCGATCAACAGAACATTCATCGATGGATCAACGGCCCGGGTCGAGCTGACCGGCCAGATTGGCCAGCCGTGGATTGGCCGGATCTAGCTTGCGCGCCTGCGCCCAAGATTGCATCGCGTTGGCGCGGTCGCCAGCGCCCAGTTGGTGCGCGGACTGGTCCAGCCAGGCATTGGCCAGGCGCTGGCGCAATTGGTCCTGGCCGGCGTCGCCCGGCGACAGGTCGGTCAGGCTGCCCAACAGCTCGCCAGCGTGCCGCAGGTCCCCGCCGGACAGCGCGTTTTCAAACTGACGCGAAACGAGTCCGGGCAACTGTTGCAAGCCTTGCAGCGCCGGCGCGTTGTTGCCGTCGATTGCCAGCGCGCTGCGGTAGAGGTCGTAGGCGCAGTCGCCCGGCGGCGCCATGATGTCGCCACGTTGCGCGGCCGCATGCGCCTGCTGCACCAGTTGCGTGATTTGCGCTGATTGCTGCGGACTCAACACCAGCGGGGCCGCGGTCGGGCTCTGCTCATCTTTCGCCGCGCCTTGCAGACGCGCTTGCGCGGCGGCCAATTCGGCGGATTTGGGCGCCAGCGCGGTGGCTTGATCGAGCAACTGACTGGCCTGCGCCGCGTCATTAGCGTCCAGCGCGGCGTTGGCCTGCACCACCAGCGCTTGCGCCACTTGGCCTAGCCCGGCCTTGGCCTGGGCGTTGTCCGGATCGCTCTGCAATGCCTGCTTGAAGTAATACAGCGCGTTGTCGTTGCCGCTGCCGCTGAAGCTGCCGGCACGCATTGCGTCCTGGCCTTGCTTGAGCAGGGCGCTTACGGCGTCGTCACCCTGCCGTTGCGCCTCGGCCAAATGCGCACGCAGGGTTGGCAACTCGCCGTAGTTAGGTAATAGCGCAGCCAACTGCTCGATCAATGTGCTGGCGCCAGCCAAATCATTGGCATCGAGCGCCTTGTGCGCCTGCGCGGAAAGCGCATCGCCTACCTTGTCCAAGCCGTGGCTGGCGATCGCGTTGCTGGGATCGGCCGTCAGCATGCGCTTGTACAGACTGCCAGCGCCGTCGGCGCCGTCGTACTTCCCGGCATCCATCGCCGCCTGGGCCTGATCGACGAGGCTGGAGGTCTGCACCTGCGCGCCGCGTGCCTGGTTGATCGCCTGGGTCAAGCGGTCGACATCGCTGCCGCCGCCGAGCAATTCGCGCGCGCTGCCCAGCGCCTGCTCGGCTTGGTCCAGCTGGCCGGCGCGCAGCGCCGCATCGGCACGGCCGATCTGGGCCTGCCCAACCTTGCGCAGGCCGTCCAGCGCCCGATCGTTGTCCGGCTCCAGCGCCCGCGCTGCCTCGTACAGCTCACGCGCGCTGCTGCCGTCATTGCCGTCTAAACGTCCACTTTGCAAGGCTGAGTCGGCGCGACTGAGTACATCGTTCAATTCGGTGCTTGGCACCAGGCCGCGCAAGCGGTCCTGATTGGTCCAGGCCAGCGTGCCCAGCCCGATCACCAGCAACAGCAGCAACGGCCATACCCAGCCGCGCCGACTCGCGCGCGGCGGCGCGGCGGACTTTGGCGCATAGCCGCGACGGCGCTGATCGGGATCGATGCTCAGCGGCGGCAAGCCGTCGTCGCCCCGCGCCTGGCGCGGCGATTCATCCAGGCGATCGAGATCACCCAGCTTGGGATCGGTGCGGCCCTGCTGGCCGTGGTTGTGCGGGTCGCGGCGTAAGCTCATGGTCGCAGGTCGAAGTGACAACGCCCGGAAGCTTAACACTGTGCTCCGATGGCGCCGTCGACGGCCCCATGAGCATTCAACGTACGGCCAGCCTCGGTGCTACGCGGTCAGCCGCCGCGCACGCGACGCGCGTCGACCACATTGGGCAGCGCCGCCAGTCGATCGAGCAAGCTGGAGAGCTGCTCGAAATCGCGCACGCGCAGGGTGAAGCGCATCTCTACCTCGCCGGTACGCGAAAACACCCGGCTGGACGAGGCCACGATGTGCGTGTTGGAGTTGCTGATCAGGCTGGTGACGTCTTTTTGCAATCCTTTGCGATCGTAACCGCGTAACTCGATGTCGACCTCATAGCTTTGCGCCGCGCGACCCCAACTGACATCGATGACCCGATCCGGGTCGCGCCCCGCCAGCCGGATCAGCGCCACGCAATCGGCGCGATGCACGGACACGCCGCGACCGCGGGTGACGAAGCCGCGCACCGCGTCGCCCGGCAGCGGCTGGCAGCAGCGCGCCAAGCTGGTCAACAGGTTACCGATGCCCTCGATGGTCAGCGCGCCCTGATCGTGCGGCATGCTGCGCGAGCTGACCGGCGGTGCCGACTGGGTCACTTCCGGCGGCGGCGCGCGTTCTTGCAATACCCGCGCGATCTGCCCCGGCGATATCTCACCCAGCGCCAGCGCCACCAGCAGATCGTCATGGCTCTTGAGATGAAAATGCGCCGGCAGCTTGGTCAGATCCGCATCCGGTAGCGCCAGTCGCCGCAGCTCGCGTTCGAACAGCGTACGCCCGGCGGCCAGGTTGGCGTCATGCGCGCGCCGACGAAACCACACCCGTGCTTTTTCCTTGGCCCGCGACGTATTGAGATAACCGTGATGCGTCGACAACCAGTCGCGACTGGGCTCGGCGATCTTGTTGGTGAGGATCTCGATGCGATCGCCGCTGTGCGGCTGGAAGGTCAGCGGCACGATGCGCCCGTTAACCTTGGCGCCACGGCAGCGATGCCCTACCTCGGTGTGCACATGGTAGGCAAAGTCCAGCACGGTGGCCCCGCGCGGCAAGTCCATCACTTCGCCCTTGGGGGTCAGCAGGTAAACTCGATCCTCCAACAATTCGGTCTGCAGATCCGCAACCAAATCGGCGTCGTCCTCGGCGCGTGGCTCCAGCAGCTTGCGCATCCAGGCGATCTTGGCCTCGAACTCGGCATCAGCGTTGCCGCCTTCCTTGTAGCGCCAGTGCGCCGCCACCCCCAGCTCGTTGTAGCGATGCATGTCGTGCGTGCGGATCTGCACCTCCAACGTCTTGTTCTGCGGCCCCAGCACGGCGGTGTGCAACGAGCGGTAATCGTTGCCTTTGGGCCGCGCGATGTAGTCGTCAAATTCGCCGGGCAGATGCGGCCACAGCGTATGCACCACGCCCAGCGCGGCATAGCAATCGGCCACCGTATCGACCAGCACGCGCACCGCGCGGATGTCGTACAGATCGGAAAACTCCAGCGCCTTGCGCTGCATTTTCTTGTAGATCGAATAGATGTGCTTGGGCCGCCCGGCCAAGTCGGCTTGGATTCCGGCAGCGGCCAGCGCATGGCTCAATTCATCCAGCGAGTCGCGGATGAAACTCTCGCGATCGGCGCGGCGCTCATCCAGCAGGCGCGCGATACGCCGGTAGGTATCCGGCTCCAGGTGCCGAAAGACCAAGTCCTCCAGCTCCCACTTGAATTGCCAGATACCCAGCCGATTGGCCAGCGGCGCGTGGATATCGGACGTGAGCTGGGCCAACGCGCGTCGCTCGGCCTCGGGCAGCGCGGCGCCGGCACGCATGCGCGCCAACTGGCGCGCCAGCAGGATGAACACCACGCGAAGGTCGCGAATGATCGCCAACAGCAGCCGGCGCAACCCCTCGGTGGCGCCTTGCGTGCGCTGCGCATGCAGGGTCCAGACTTTCTCCGCCGCCAGTTGCCCGTTGACCAGCCGTTGCAACGGTACCGGCAGCGTCGGTGCGCGCTCGTCCCACAGCGCCGGATCGACCCGCATCAGCTCAAACCACAGTGCCGCCGCCAGGGTTTGCTCATCACAACCGAGCTGGCTCAGCAGTTCCAGCACATCCACGCATTCCAGCTCGTTTACCGGCAACTGCGCGCAGGCCTCCAGCGCCTGTGCCAGCAACGGCTGCGGCGGCTTGCCGGCCAGCCAGAGGCCCAAGCTGACGGGTGCATGCGTTTCTTGAGCCATCATCGCCGCCGAGCGCCCTGTCCGGCATGTCGACGCCGCAAGAAAACGACAGCCACCCCTGTGACTGATCGCAAATGCTTGCTAGCATCGATCGTATGCATACCTACCGCGCACTTCCTCTATTTGTTGGGCTGCTACTGGCGACGCCTGCACTTTACGCGCAACAGTCGACCGATTTGCAGAATCGCATGTCCGCTGATGAGTTCAAGGCCACCGGCCTGAACAAGCTATCGCCGCAAGAGTTGCAACAGCTCAACGAATGGCTGCAATCGCACGGCAAGACCACCACCAAAATGGTCGACGCCAGTGGCGCGCCGGTGTTCTATCCCAAGGAAAGCGGGCGTCCCAAGATCAACGCGCACCTGGTTGGCAGCTTTGCCGGCTGGACGGGTAAAAGCCTGTTCAAGCTCGATAACGGACAAACCTGGCAGCAGGCCGAGTCTGGCAGCAACGCCTGCCCGCAGATGAGCAATCCCTCCGTGCAGATCAAGCCGATGATCCTGGGTAGCTGGCTGATGTACGTGGATGGTTGCAGCACGGGCGTGCGGGTCAAGCGCATCAGCTGATCCACGCCAGGGTATCGGCCGCCGATCCAGGCCTCGGGCTTCGTCTGGCTGAGCCTCCGCGGTCGATCCTCGGCTGATTACCTCCGGCTTCATCGGATACGACCCCGGCGCTTAAAAACGTCAGCCCGAGCCCAAGTGTCACCTCAGCCCAGCGCCTCCAGCGCCCGCGCCAGCCGCTTGACCGAGACGGGCTCGGCGGTTTTCAGCTCCTGCGCGAACAGCGAGACGCGCCATTCCTCGATCAGCCAGCGCAGCTCGGCCAGTTCGTCGCTTGGCCGGCCAGCGGCGCGATGGCGCAGGTATTCGCGCCAATACGGCAACGCTTGCAGCATGCGTTGCTGATCCTTGGCCGGGTCTTGCCGCAAGCGCTCGGCGCGCAGGCGCATCGCCTTGAGATAACGCGGCAGGTGCGCCAGTCGCGCGGTCGACAACTCACGCAGCATGCCGGGCGCCAGCAAGCCGTCCAATTGCTCGCGCAGATCGTCGTAACTGGCGCGCGCGAAACCCAGCAAGGGCGGTTGCAGCCAGGGACGTAGCTCGGCTTGGGCTTCGATGATCGGCTCGGCGAGTTTCAGCCGCTCCACCGCAGCGGCGAACAGTTCGCGGTTGAACTGCGTGCGCAGCGCCTCGAATTCAGCGGCGGTGCGTACATCCAGCGAGTGACGTTGCAGCAGATCGTCGAAGCCGCCTTCCAACAGGTCGTCGCGCAAGCTGTCCACGCCACCCAGCGGGGTGTATTTCAGCGCCAGCGGATTGCTTACCGGCAGCCGCCGGCGTGCCTGTTTCATCTCGCTGGACAAGGCGTGTCGCAGCAGCCGGGTTACCCCAAGAGCGTGCGCCGCACTGGCTTCGTCGGCGCGCTCGAACACGCGCAGCGCCACCGCTTCGCCCAGATCGACCAGCGCCGGAAACGCCAGCAGGCCGCCCTCGGAGCGAACCTGACGCGGAATCGCCTCGAAGTCCCAGTGAGTCACTTCCTCGCGGGTCAGTTCCAGGTCGGTCTT
>JBEVMS010000075.1:0-3218 GCA_040508515.1 Dyella sp.
CGCCGAATCACATCCACGCAGCGATCGAGATAGCCGTCCAGATAGTCTTCCAGCGTCAGCCAGCGATCGGCACCATCGGGATAGCCCCACTCGATCAGGTAAATATCTTCACCCTGTTCGAGCAGGTTGCGCACCAGCGAGCGATCGGCCTGCAGGTCAGTCATCCAGACCGTGTTGACCAGCGCATAGACGATAAGTAGCGGCACTTTGGCGGTCGGTTTACGCTCACCTTTGAAATGCCACAGGGTGAGTTTGTCCTCGCGATAGACCGCTTCGCGCGGCGTATCGGCATAGGCCGGGTCGTGCATCCCGCGCAGATGGGTCAGTCCCGCACCGAGCTTACGCTGCACCGCGGCCAGTTCCGCCATGAGGGTGACTGGGTTGAATTGAAACGGTAGCGACATGCGTTAATTCCTCAGCGCGGCTTGCGCGGCGCGGAGGTTCCTGATGATTTGGCGGGCTTGGCGGCCGATTTGGCGAGCTTGGTCGCCACGACGGCTTCGGACGACTTGCTGGCAGAGGTCTTGGCTTTATTGGCGCTGCTGGGCCGGCTTAGTCGCGATGTGGGCTTATTGCGGCTCGGACTCGCTGGTTTGGTCACGACGGCCCGCTTCGAGGTTGCCACCGGCTTGACCGCTACCGGTGCCGGGTGCTCGTGCAGCGCCCGGCGCAACGAGGCGATTTCACGGCGTAGCGCGCTCAATTCTTCGTCGCGATGGGAGCGATCGGGAGCCGGCGCGGACTCGTCAGCCTTCGCCCCTGCGCCCGCCGCACGCCATTCGCGCCGCAACTGCTGCAGGCGCTCACCCAGGCTGTCCATTTCGCTGCGCGTGGGAACACCCAATTCGCGGCATAACTGCTCGACCTGATGCAGTTGCTGCTTACGCAACCTCATCTGCGCGTTGACCATCGCCGCGTAGGTTTCACGAAACTCCTGCGACAAGGCGATCTGTGCATAGGCCTCTTCGGCAGCGTCTACCCACAAGTCGTACAACGCCCTGAGGCTTTCCACGGGCCGGGTCGGATCCAGCGACCCCAGCTTTTGCTGCAGCAAAGCCAAGCCCTGGCTATGCGCACGCAACAGTAAAGCCTGATAGTTCCGGAACGTCTCCGCGTACTGCAGGGCCGCATGCACGATGGTCTGTTGCTGCGCCTGCTGCTCGCGGCCATAGCCAAAACTGGGGAACCATTCCGGCATCGCGCCGCTGCCGGAGGTCGCCTTGGTCGCCGTATTCACCCAGTCGCGCCACCAGCCCGGCGGATCGGTCGCCGCATGCGCGTTGGCGCCAGTGGCCGCGGTGGGCGGGGCAAACATGCTGAACATCTGCTGCAGCTGCTGACTCCATGATTCGGCGCCAGCGCCACCCAGCATCCCGCCGGCTACTTGCTGCAACCAATCGGTATAGCTTTTGAGGCCGTCCAGCATGCGCTGCACCGGTTCGTCCTGCGTCGTGTTTGCAGCGGCTGCGGGAGCAAACGGATTGATCGCCGCCGCGCCGGGCAACGGCGAAAGCTGACGCATCCAGGTATCCCAGGATTGCTGGGCGAAATGCTGATAGTCGCGCAGAAAATCGGTAGCTGGATCGTTCATGGCCGCAGTATCCCTTTGACTGGTCTGATGCATCCTAGCAAATGCGGTGGGTATAAACGAAAAGGCCTGGCGTGATGCCAGGCCTTTTCAAACGCGTGCAGCCTTAGACTCAGGCGCCAGCGGCGGCTTCATCTTCCGTCACGGCCTTGATCGACAAGCGGATACGGCCCTGCTTGTCCACTTCCAGCACCTTGACCTTGACGATATCGCCTTCCTTGAGTTTGTCCGAAACCTTCTCGACGCGCTCGCTGGAGATTTGCGAAACGTGCACCAGACCGTCCTTGCCCGGCATGATGGTGACGAACGCACCAAAGTCCATCAGCTTGGCGACCTTGCCCTCGTAGATGCGGCCCGGCTCGACGTCCGAAACGATCTGCTCGATGCGCTTCTTCGCCGCGTCGCCCGCTTCGCGGTTGACCGAGGCGATGATCACGGTGCCGTCGTCGTTGATGTCGATCGTGGCGCCGGTCTCTTCGGTGATCGAGCGGATGGTCGCGCCACCCTTGCCGATCACTTCACGGATCTTGTCCGGATGGATCTTGATGGTGATCAGGCGCGGGGCGTACTCGCTCATTTCCGAGCGGGCGGTGGTGATGACCTTAGCCATCTCGCCCAAGATATGCAGACGACCACGCTTGGCCTGCTCCAGCGCCACCTTCATGATCTCTTCGGTGATGCCGTCGATCTTGATATCCATCTGCAGCGCAGAGATACCGTCGGCGCTACCGGCCACCTTGAAATCCATGTCGCCCAGGTGATCTTCATCACCCAGAATGTCCGACAGCACCACGAAATCGCCGCCTTCCTTGACCAGGCCCATCGCGATACCGGCCACCGGCGCCTTCAGCGGCACGCCGGCATCCATCATCGCCAGCGAGGAACCGCACACCGAGGCCATCGACGAGGAACCGTTGGACTCGGTGATTTCCGAGACCACGCGCACCACATAGGGGAACTCTTCGATGCTGGGCTTGACCGCCTGCACGCCGCGCTTAGCAAGACGGCCGTGGCCGATCTCGCGACGCTTGGGCGCGCCGAAACGACCCGCTTCGCCGACCGAGAAGGGCGGGAAGTTGTAGTGGAACAGGAACGGGTCTTTCGACTCGCCTTCCGGCGCATCGATGATCTGCGCGTCGCGGGTGGTGCCCAGGGTGGCCACGACCAGCGCCTGCGTCTCACCGCGAGTGAACAGCGCCGAGCCATGGGTACGCGGCAGCACGCCAACGCGCACGCTGATCGCACGCACGTCATCGAGCTGACGGCCGTCGATACGCACCTTGGTCTTGAGCACGCCGGCACGCATCGTGGTGTATTCGATTTCGGCGAAGGCGTTGCTGATTTCCAGATCGGTCCAGCCATGCGACAGCGCGGTCTGCGCGATGCCGGCCTTGATATCGGACTTCAGTGCGCTGATCGCGTCGCGACGCTCCAGCTTGTCGCGGATCGCGAAAGCATGGCTCAGGCGGTCGCCCAGGATGCTCTCGATGGAGGCGAACAGCGCATCGTTGCGGCTGGGCGCTTCCCACTTGAAGCTCTTGCGACCGGCTTCGGCGACGAACGCATTGATCGCGTCGACCGCGGCCTGCATCTGCTGATGACCGAACATCACCGCGCCGAGCATCACGTC
>JBEVMS010000152.1:0-3982 GCA_040508515.1 Dyella sp.
CGCACGCTGGCGCCGCGCGACCGCCTGCAAGCGGTGTACTACGCCGCCACCGAACACGACGAAGACCAGCCCATTCACCTGCACGTTTCGGACCCTTCGATCTGCATCGATCGCTGCGCACGCGAATACGCCAATCCCTGCACCCGTTTCTGCCCGGCCAACGTCTACGAAATCATCGACGACGGCGCCGGCAAACGCCTGCAGATCAACGCCGCCAACTGCGTACACTGCAAGACCTGCGACATCAAAGATCCCTACCAGATCATCAACTGGGTCACGCCGGAAGGTGGCTCAGGCCCCAACTACCAAAACCTCTGATCGACGAGTACGTGCCCTGAGCAGCAAGCTGCATTGGCGCCTCAAGCGCCTGAACTACCTACGCCAGCGCCTGCTCGGTAGCCTTGCGCTGCGCGGCTGGCACGCGACGCTGACACGCCTGTCGCAGGAGTTCCAAACGCGCCCGGCGCTCGACGAAAGCTTGACGATCGATCCGCTCGATGTGCCATTCACACCGTTCGCGCTGCCGGTTGCCGAGGCGCCGCTGGTGTCGGTGATCATCCCGATCCACGGCAAGCTCGCTTACACCTTGGCCTGCCTGCGCACGCTGGCACGGCACGGTACTCGCACGCCGATCGAAGTGATCGTGGTCGACGACGCCTCGCCGGATGAGAGCGCGAGCGTGCTGGCGCAAATCGACGGACTGCGCCTGCTGCGCAACGCGCACAACCTCGGCTTTATCGGTAGCTGCAATGCCGGCGCCGCTGCCGCGCGCGGCGACTATCTGCTGTTTCTCAACAACGACACCCAGGTCACGCCCGGCTGGCTGGACGCCCTGCTCGACTGCTTCGCCAGCGAAGCGGACTGCGGCATCGCAGGCAGCCGGCTGGTCTATCCGGATGGCCGGCTGCAGGAAGCCGGCTGCCTGGTTTTCGCCGACGGCAGTTGCTGGAACGTGGGACGCTTCGAGCAACGCGAGCTGCCCGCCTACCGCTACCGGCGCAGCGTCGATTATGTGTCCGGCGCCTCGTTGATGATCCGCCGCCAGACGTTTGATCAGGTCGGCGGCTTCGATACGCGCTATGCGCCGGCCTACTACGAAGACACTGACCTGGCGTTCAGCGTGCGGGCGCTGGGCCTGAAGGTGTACTACGAGCCGCGCAGCCTGGTCATCCATTGCGAGGGCATCAGCGCCGGCACCCATCTCGATACAGGCATGAAGCAGTACCAGAAGCGCAATCAAGGCATCTTCGCTGACAAGTGGGCGAGCGCGCTGAGGCAACAAGCCACGCCAGGTACAGCACTGACCAAGGCGCTCCATCAAGGGCAACGCGGGCATATCCTGCTGGTCGACAGCATGACCCCGGATGCGCAGCGTGATTCTGGTTCGCTGCGCTTGTTCGGCATCCTCAAACTGCTGCATCAGGACGGCTATCAGCTGAGCTTCGCACCCGACGATGGGCATGCTCCCAACGCGCAGGTTGAAGCGCTGGGTGATCTGGGTGTCGAAGTCTTGGCCCGCCCCTGGTTGCAAGATATCCCCCACTGGCTGGCCGAACACGGCCCCGAACTGTCGGCGGTGATTCTCAGTCGGCACACGGTGGCCGGTCAGTACGCACACTTGGTGCGCAAGCATGCGCCGCAGGCCACGCTGATCTTCGACACGGTGGATCTGCACTTCCTGCGCGAGCAGCGTGCCGCAGAATTGACCGGGCAACCCGCCATGCAGCGTCAAGCCGACGCCTCGCGACGCAACGAACTGACGCTGATCGAGCAAGCCGACGTCAGTTTCGTCGTTAGCCCCCATGAACAGGCCTTGCTGAAACAACTGGCGCCTCATGCCCGCGTGGAACTGCTAAGCAACATCCACGACGTGCATGGCCGCCGCGCGCCGTTCGAAGGGCGCCGCGACCTGGTCTTCATTGGCGGCTGGGGCCATCCACCCAACGCCGATGCCATCCGCTGGATCGCCGAGGAGATCCTTCCCGCACTGCGTGCTGCCATCCCGGATATTTGCGTACATATTCTCGGCGACATGCCAGAGAACGTACGCCAGGAACTGCGACGCCCCGGACTGGAGCTGCACGGCCGCGTGCCTGACCTCTCACCCTGGATGGACCGTTGCCTCGCCTCGATCGCGCCATTACGTTTCGGCGCCGGCGTCAAAGGCAAGATCAACATGGCGATGAGCTATGGCCTGCCAGTGATCGCCACGCCGTTAGCAGTGGAGGGCATGTTTCTGAAGCATGGTCGCGACGTGCTGCTGGCGGAATCACCCTTGGAGACAGCCGCCGCGGTGGCGCAGCTCTCGGCCCAGGAATCTTACTGGTTGTTAATATCCGAAGCCTCCTTGCTCAACATACGACAGCATTTCTCCATCGACGCAGCCCGGCGTGTTCTGCATGCGGCGCTGGGGCACTCATGACCGCCGACGCGATCTTGCAGATGTCCGCACGAACCGCCGAGCGAATCGCGGCGTGAGGCGTATCATCGCCAAGGCCACCGCGCCATTGAGTGCGGCGATCCGCCGGCACGGTGGAGGTTGGCAGGGCGTGTGTGCCGTAATGATGCGCAGCGCGCGGGTTATCCGCGCCCTTGGCTGGCGCGGTTTTCTGCGGCGCATCCGGGCATCTCTCGCCCCCAAGACAGCACCGCTCGAAATCAACCCATCGTTCGATTTTCCCCCTCCGACCCCCGCTGATCAGCTGACGCTTCGGGTCGGCGTGATGGCCCATGTGTACTACCCCGACCTGCTGGATGAGTTCGCGCGCGACCTCGCGCTGATGCCACAGCCTTATGTGTTGATGGTATCGGTGGTGGATGAGCAAGCCGCAGCGGATGCCCGGAAACTTTTTAGTACGTTGCCCCAGCTACAAGCCCTGCATGTGCGGGTGGTCCCCAACCGTGGGCGCGACCTTGCCCCGCTGCTGCTTAGCTTTCGCGAAGAAGTCCTGGCACTCGATCTGCTGTGCCATATCCATACCAAGAAGTCGCTGTACAGCGGACGGGAGCAATCGACCTGGCGACGCTATCTGCTTGATCAATTGTTCGGTTCACGCAAGCGACTGGAATGGATTCTCGGCACCTTTCAGGCGACACCCAGGCTGGGGCTGATCTATCCCGAAAACTTTCGCTCGGTCCCGCTATGGGCCCATACGTGGCTGGGCAACGCGGCCGCCGCACGTGAAATCGCTCCAACGCTGGGCGTTGATGTCGATCCACAGGCATACATCGACTATCCCGCTGGCTCCATGTTCTGGGCGAGGGTCGAGGCGCTACGGCCGCTCTATCAACTGGGCCTGACGCTGACATCCTTCCCGCCCGAGCAAGGACAAACCGATGGCACCTTGCAACACGCGATAGAACGGCTCATCAGCCAGGTCGTCTTGCAACAAGGGCGACTGCTAGGCCTACTGCCCGCCAACGGGGCGCTGCAATTGATGTCTCAGGGGGAGCGCAACCGACACACTTATTTCGAATTGGCGGTGGGTGCGCGCATCAGTTATGCCGCCATCGAAGCGAAACTGATTTCCTTCGATCTGTTCGACACCCTGGTTTTGCGCCCCTTCCTCGAACCGGCGGGGGCACGTGCCTACCTCGCTCATCTCGTCGCCGCGCAGCATGGTTTGCAAGGCTTTACCGAACTGCGTGAAAACGTGGAAATGAGAGAGAGGGCAAGATGCGGTCGTGATGTTTCGGCCCATGAGATTTACCGCGCCCTCGCCGCGCAAACCGGCGTGGGAAACGAACTGGCCGCCAAACTCTACGCATTGGAACTGGCCACGGAGCAGCGGTTGCTCAAACCTCGTCCCGCCGTGCTCGCCCACGCACGCAAGCTGCGCGACACCGGCAAACGTGTGAAAGGACTGTCCGACATGTACCTTTCCGGCTCGGAGCTAGCCCAGGTGCTGCCGCCGACCGTCAGTTCCGCGCTAAAAGAAATCTACGTTTCCTGCGAGACAGGCTGGCGCAAGGACACCGGTCA
>JBEVMS010000079.1:0-3274 GCA_040508515.1 Dyella sp.
AGGACGGTGGTCCGCTCCGCCCAGCGCCGGGAAGACAGCCTCGCAAAATTACAATTAATTACGTAACAACTTGTTGTCTCTGAACTGAGACAAAACAGCCTGCCCGCTTCACGTGAACCTCCGGGCGCTTCAGCAAGCCGTGGAGATAATCGAGCGCACTTGCGCATCGCTCCTGCCGATCACCGAAAGATCGCCAACCATTGCGGATTGACCAAATAAAACGGCACGCCAAAAGGCGTGCCGTTCTTGTGTTACCTCAAGCTGATCGAAGGATGCTTACAACTTGATCTTGACACCCAGGTTGTAGAAACGGCCGATGGCACCGTCCTGGGCATAGGTGGGATTGTAGTTGGTAGCCGCGTAGTTGGCGGCATCCAGCGGCGCCTTTCGGTCGAACGCATTCATGATCGATGCGGTCAGCGAGATTTTGCTGGTGAAGGCATAGCTGCCGGTCAGGTCGAACTCGGTGAACGAACCCACCCGGCAGCTTTCCACAAACGACAAGCACTCGCCATCGTTGCCGGCGTCGGCGGCGACGTTCTTCATGCCACTGGTGTGGTAGAAGGTGCCGGTGACCGTCACCGGGCCGTACTCGATCGTGTTGGCCCACGATTCGCGGAACTTCGGCGTACCCGCACCGGACGACAGCTGGTACGGACCGTGCGTGCCGGCGAATTGTTCGGAGACACCGCCGGGCAACACCAGCACCCAGCTGAAGATGTCCGTGCCGCTCAGTTCACTGGTCCACTTGATACCGTTATCGAAGGCGAAGTGACCTTGCAGGTCGATATCCATGCCATCGGTCTGTAGCGACTGGCCGTTGATGTACTGGCCGATTACTTCAACCGGGCGCGCCAAGGCAGTGGGGTTTGCCGGATCGGGCCTGTCCGCAATTACCTGCACGCCAGGAGGCAGCGGCGTGCCGGCATAATAGTCGGACAACGCATCTGAAGTGTCCGCGGTGGTGATTACGTTGGTCTTCTTGATGTGGTAGTAGTCGACCGAGGCATTCAGCCAGCTGGTCGGCTGCAACACGATGCCGAAGGTGTAATTGGTCGACTTCTCCGGCTTGATGTTCTTGTTAGCCGAATTCAGGATCGAATAGGTGTACGGTGCGACGTAGCCATCGTTGCCATGTGCATCGACGAAAGACTGCGGCGGTGTGTAGTTGGAGACGAAACCCTGGCTGCTACTGTCACCGGCTTCCGCGAAGCTCGGCGCGCGGAAACCCTTGGAGTAAGTGCCGCGCAATGCCAGCCAATCGATCGGCTTCCACTTCAGGCCGAGCTTGGGCGAGAAATTGCCACCGAAATCGGAGTAGTGGTCGTAACGGCCGGACAGGTCCGCTTCCAACGACTGCAACAACGGTGCATCGACTTCGAAGTAGGTGCTGCCGACATCACGGCTACCCTTCACGGCCGAATTGCCCAGGCCCTGGAACTCGAAATCGGGATTCAACGTAGGATCGTTCTGCGCCTCATGACGAAGCTGAGCGCCAACTGCCAGGCCTAGCGCGCCACCCGGAAGATCCCACAACTCGCGGTTAGCGGCGAAGGTCAGCGAATCCAGATCCGAGGTCGAGGTCTTGTCGTAGCCCGGTGCCAACGCGGCGCGCACAGCGCTGCTGTTGGACGACGGATTGATGAAATTGTAGCTGCCGGTGTTGACCGCATTGATCAGAGCTGCATAGCTGATATCGCCGAACTGCTGACTATCCAGCGAGGTGTGATTGACGACCGCGGTGGCATCGTAGTTCCACTCGCCGAACTGACCGGCCAGGTCGCCAACCAAGCGGAAGTTTTTATTGTCGTAGTTGGTGCCGTTGGGGATATCACCAAACGCGTAATTGATCAACGCAGGCTGGCCCTGCGCCGCAAACGGATTGTTGGGGTTGAGCTGGCCATTGGCCAGCATCACCGGCAACGCAATATCGTTGGTGTTGTTCGGGGTGGAGTTCTGAATCTGCGCCGGTAGACCGACCGTCCAGGTCTTGTCTTCCATGTAGCTGGCGGAGACATAGGCCTTGGTGGTGTCGTTGATCTTCACCGTAAAGCGGCTATACACGCCGCCGTGCTCCGTCTTGGCCTGCAATTGGTCGTACTGCGATACCAGATTTTGCTCGCACCAACTACCAATCTGCGGATTGGTGATCAGCGAAGTCCCTCCGACGCATGCGCCCAGCGGCTGCGACAAGCCGCCGCCGGCCGGGGTCACCGAACCAATGGTCGAACCCGAATTCTGCGAAGGGTTACCTCCCTGAGTATTGGGGCCACCAATCCTGCTCAGATCGGCCGTGTTGTAAGGAAAGCCGCGAGCACCAGCCTGGACCGCGTTGTCTTCCTCGTACTCAGCGCTGAAATAAGCGTTGTAGTGATCCGTGTTCAGGTCACCGGTGCCGGCCAGGATCGAGCCTTTCTTGCTGAAGCCACCGCCATGCGCGGAATTGCCGACGTCGGCCGTGATCTGCACGCCCTGATAGCCGGGACGCAGAATGATATTCACCACACCGGCGATCGCATCGGCGCCGTACAGCGACGAGGCGCCGTCCTTCAGCACTTCGACGCGCTCGACCGCCGCCAGCGGAATGGTGTTGAGGTCGACGAACGAACGCTGACCGTCATCGGACAAGGCGTAGCTAGCGCTACGCTGACCGTCGATCAACACCAGCGTGGAGTTGACAGTCAGGCCGCGCAACGCCACGCCCGACGAACCGGCGGCGAAGCCGTTGGTAAAGGAATTGGGAATCGAACCGCTGTTGTCGGCCGAAATCGAGCGGACCACGTCGGAGATCGTGGTGAATCCGCTGCGCTCAATCTGCTGGGCGGTGATCACGGTGACCGGGGACGAGGTTTCCGTGTCGATCCGCGGGATCGCCGAACCGGTAACGGTAATGGTCTGCAATTGCTTGGTGTTAGCTGCAGGCGCCGCGGGAACGACATCCGTGCCCGAACTGCTCTGGGCGAAGGCGGTGCCTGCCGCCGGCCCCAGAAGCAAGGCTGCCAACGCATAGGCGAGCTGATTACGCTTCATACAAAACTACCCCTTAATTTTTTAAGACGAAGACGATCTGCCGACCAGTGGGGTCAGCTAAGAAGGCATTAATTGCCAGGGCGCGCGGCTACTACGTAATGGGGGAAATAACCGAGAGCGATCTCGAGTCTTTCATTTTAGCGAAAGGCATACAAGTCGTTAACATTGACCTCAAGTTATTGCGTAAAGCGTCATCCACCAAGGGCTCGCCAAGCGCCATGACTTGCTATCTCTTGCGACAAGA
>JBEVMS010000153.1:0-3103 GCA_040508515.1 Dyella sp.
GTGCCGGCGTCACTGGCGCAGGTGTGCCAGGCGATCCCCACGCAGTCGGTGCCATTGCGCCAAGACTTGACCGACGCGGCGGCGCAACAGGAGTTCGACACTGGCGTCAGTGTGATGCGGCGCTTCGCCGAGGAGTTGCAGCAGTTCGCTACCGTTGCCGCGCAGATCCGCCAGCGGCGCATTCGCGGCACCGTCGAACGGGTGGTGTTCTTGCGTGGTAACGACTACCCCGCCGCAGGGGTGGCGTTGCTGCGCACCACGCTGACGATGGCCGGCTTATGCCTGCTGTGGGTATTTAGCGGCTGGGCTGACAGTATCGGCGGCGTGACCTTGGCGACGGCCTTCGTCGGCCTGTTCGCGACCATGCGGCAACCGATGACCGGGCTGCTGCACATCATGTTCGGCTTCATCCCGGGCGCCTTCGCGGCGGGGCTGATCACCTTGGGCGTGCTGCCACTGGCCGATGGATTTGTGTTGCTGATCGCCAGCACTCTGCCGTTGCTGCTGGTGGGCTTGTCGCTGCTGGCGCGATCGACTACGGCGCAGATGGGTACCGGCTATTTACTCGGCTATGTCAGCATCATGGCGATCAAAAACCCGATGGGTTATGCCCAGTTGCCTTTCATCAACAGCCTGCTAGCGCAGGTGTTGTATGTGGGTCTGTCGGCGGCGGCGTTCATGATGTTTCCCGGCGTGCCTGGCAGCGCCAGCCAGCGACGGCGTCTGCTGACCAAGCTGCGCCGGCAAGTGGTGCTGGCTGCGCGCGGGACGCTTCAGGGACTGAGCGCGCGCTTCGAAAGCGTCATCCGCGATTTGCTGCTGCAGATCGTCGCCCATCTGCCCGCGGACGGCGCGCCCCAGCGCGAGGCGCTGGCGTGGGCTTTGTCAGTCAACGAAAGCGGGCGCGCGTTGATCGCGCTGCGTCGGCAAGTGGCCGCGCCACAGCTGTCGCACCCGGCGTCGGTGCACCGTGCGGTGAGGCAGGTCATCGAGACGGTCGCCGAGTTTTACGCGCAGCCATCGAGCGCGGCGGGTACGCGTGCCGAGCAGGCCATCGCGCAGGCGCACGCGACCGTGATCGCGGCGGTGGGCGAGGGCGCGCAGGACAGTCGCAGCCTGCTGGCCGAGCTGCAAGGGTTGCGCGGCCAAATGCGTGATGAGGCGTTTGTGCTGGCGCATTATCTGCCCGTGTCGGCGACGGAGGTGCGGCATGCCTCGTGAAATCGCCTTGGGCGACGCGCTCGTGCCTGGACTGCTGCTGGTTTTCCTCGCCTGCCTGCTGGCGCTGTGGGGCATCGACTGGATCGTCGGTCGCCTCGGTTTGTACCGCTTCGTCTGGCACCCGGCGCTATTTCGCCTGGCCTTGTTTGTTGGCCTGTTCGGCGTGGCCGGACTGCTGCTTTATTGAGCCTACGTTTATGAATGTTCAATCGTTGCTGCGTTTTCTGCTTACTGCCGTGGCGGTGGTGGTGGCCGCCGTGCTTGGTCACGCGTTGTGGCAGCACTATATGTATTCGCCGTGGACGCGCGACGGGCGCATCCGTGCCGAGGTGATCCGGGTTGCACCGGACGTGTCCGGGCTGGTATCGCGGTTGGCAGTGAAGGACAACCAGCGGGTGCGCAAGGGTGATCTGTTGTTCACCATCGACCAGGCGCGTTTCACGTACGCGGTGGCACAGGCACAGGCCAACCTGGCCGCCGCCCAGGCTAGCGCGCGCGCCGCCGACGCTAATATCGACGCCGCCCAGGCGATCGCCCTGCAGCGCAAGACGCAGTACCAGATGTACGCCGAGCAGTCCGATCGGCGCCGGCGGATCGGCGATGTGATCTCGCAGGAGGATCGCAACAATGCCAGCGCCTCATCGGCCGCGGCTCGCGCCAGTTGGGAGCAGGCCAAGGCGGGCGCCAACCAGGCCGCCGCCACGCGCGAGCAGGCCAACGCGGCGGTGGCCCAAGCGCAAGTGGCGCTGGATAGCGCGCGGCTCAATCTGCAGCGCACTGACGTGCGCGCGCCGGTGGACGGTTATGTCACCAACCTGGCGGTTCACGTCGGCGACTACGCCACCACGGGTCAGGCGCGGATGGCGCTGATCGACAGCCACAGCTATTACATCTACGGCTATTTCGAAGAAACCAAGCTGCCGTATGTGCAGGTGGGCGATCCGGTCGACATTCGCCTGATGAGTGGCGGGGAGCCGCTCGCCGGCCGGGTGATCGGGGTGGCGCGCGGGATCACCGATGCCGACAATCCCACCGGCACCGACCTGCTGGCCAACGTCAACCCCACCTTCAACTGGGTGCGTCTGGCCCAGAGGGTGCCGGTGCGCGTGGCGATCGATACCGCGCATCTGCCGGCCGGGTTGGTGCTGTCCGCCGGCATGACCGCGACGCTGGTGGTGCATCCGGTGGCGCACGATCGCGCGACGTCGGTGCCGCTCGCCGCGCGCTGAGCCTGCCGGCGGCGCTGGCTGAATGCCAGATGGCTGGCTCGCAGGGACCACCTTTAGCGCGGCGCCGGTTGCGCCCAATCTTAGAAACCTGGCCCCCGGCTTCGTCGGGGCGACGACCCATGCAACGACCGCAGGCCCACTCATGACTCCGCAGGAACAGCAACTGATCGACAGTTTCCTCACCCGGCTGGCCAGTGTGCGCGGCGTGGCCAAGGACCCGCAGGCCGACGCGTTGATCCGGCAGCGGCTGGCCGACCAGCCCGACGCGCTCTACCTGCTGGTGCAGCGCTCGCTGCTGCTCGATCACGCCTTGGAAAACGCCAAGGCGCAGATCGCCCAGTTGCAGGCGCAACAGCAGGGTGGCGCGAGCTTTTTGGGCGACCATGGCTGGGGCAGCACCGGCGCAAGCGTGCCGCCTGCGGCACCTGGCATGCCGCCGCCGATGCCGCAGTCCGCGCCGCCGAGCTGGCGTGACCGCTGGTTCGGCGGTGCGGCCAGTGCGCCGCCGGTGGCCAGCCAACCGCCGAGTTTCCTGGCCAGCGCGGCGACCACCGCCGCGGGCGTGGCCGGCGGCATGTTCCTGTTCAACGGCATCGAGAACCTGCTTGGCGGCCATCAGGGCGGCGGCTTGTTCGGCGGCGGTCAGCAGGAAA
>JBEVMS010000197.1:0-12821 GCA_040508515.1 Dyella sp.
CACCGCGCCGGTAGCCAGCAAGGTATGCATCGGCAGCTTGTCGCGCTGCGGGTAGCGGTCGGACAGAAACACCAGCGCATGCCCGGCGCGCACCGCCTGCGCGACGTCGCGGCAGAGCCGGCGCAAGGCCGCCTCCAAACCTTCCTCCGGCGCGTACATTAGATCGAAACGCGGTGTGGCGGCGAATTCCTGCATCGCCAGCAACTGGCGCAATTTGCGCTGCGACAGCACCGGCGAGTTGATCAGGATCTGCTTGGCGTTCTCCGGGCCCAGCTCGAACACGTTGCCTTCCGGGCCGATCTGGGTGACCAGCGACATCACCAGTTTCTCGCGCAGCGGGTCGATCGGCGGGTTGGTGACTTGCGCGAAAGCCTGGCGGAAGCGGTCGAATAGCGGGCGCACCTGGCGCGACAGCGCCGCCATCGGGGTGTCGTCGCCCATCGAGCCGGTGGCCTCCGCTTCCAGCTCGGCAAGCACCTTGAGCACCGTCTCCCGTTCCTCGCGGGACAGCCCGTAGAGCTTCTGATAACGGCGCAGTTCGTCGGTGGGCAGCGGTTCGGCCGCCAGCGAGGGATCGATCAGGTTCGATTCCAGATAGCTGACGCCCTCGCGCAGCCAATCGCGGAACGGCGCCCGCGCGCGGTTGATCGCATCGATATCCGCATCGCGCAGCAACCGCCCCTGCTCGAAATCCACCGCAATCATCTCACCCGGCGCCAGGCGGCCCTTGGCCACCACCCGCGCCGAGGGCACATCCCACAGGCCAACCTCGGACGCGACGATCAGGTGGTTGTCGTCCGACAACGCCCAGCGCGCCGGGCGCAGGCCGTTGCGGTCCAGCGTGCAGGCGGCGTAGCGGCCATCGCACATGACCAGCCCGGCCGGACCGTCCCAGGGTTCGGAATGCAGCGCGTAGTATTCGTAGAACGCGGCCAGGTCTTCGTCGATGTTCTCGCGCGCGGCGAACGCCGGCGGCACCAGCATGCGCATCGCTGCCAGCAGATCCAGCCCGCCGGCCAGCAGCACTTCCAGCGCGTTGTCCAGGCTTTCGGAGTCCGAACCGGTCTGGCTGACCAGCGGACCGATGTCGGACAGCTCCACCAGCGGCGAGCGCATGATCGTCGCTCGCGCCTGCATCCAGCGCCGGTTGGCGCGGATGGTGTTGATCTCGCCGTTGTGCGCCAGCAGCCGAAACGGCTGCGCCAGCCGCCACTGCGGCATGGTGTTGGTGGAAAAACGCTGATGGAACACCACCGCGTCGGCCACCAGCGCCGGATGGCGCAAGTCCGCATAGACCTGACGCAACTGGCCCGGTGCGGCCATCGCCTTGTAGCCGATCACTTGGCCCGACAGGCTGACCACGTAGAAATGCTCATCGGCGGCCAACGCGGTTTCGGCGCGGCGGCGCGCGTGGAACAGCGCGCGCTCGAACGCGGCCTCATCCTGGCCCATGGCGGCCTCGACGAACACCTGGCGCACGCGCGGCTGTGCGGCGGCGGCCAATGGTCCGCAGGCCGAGGCATCGATCGCCACCGCGCGCCAGCCGGCCACCGTCAGCCCCTCGTCGCGCAGATGCGCCTCAAGCACCGCGTCGGCATGGTCGTCGCCGGCCGGATCGCTGAACACCAGTCCCGCGGCGAAGCGCTCGCCCAGCGCGATGCCAGCTTCCGCGGCCAGCGCGCGCAGCCAGCCGTGCGCACGGTGCACCAGCACGCCACAGCCGTCGCCGCTGACGCCGTCGGCATTCACGCCGCCACGGTGCGACAATTTGGCCAGTGCCTCGAAAGCGGTATCCACCACCCAGGCGCTGGCACGGCCGTCCACCTGCGCGACCAGGCCGAAGCCGCAGCTGTCATGTTCAAAACTTGCGTCGTAAAGACGCGGCGTCATCTGCGAGACCAAAGCCTCACTCCTGGCTGGTGCTGGGGTGCACGAAGTCCGCCGTATAACTGCTACGGCGAGCTTCACATTGCAAAGGCTTGCGTCCCGACTTTACGCACACTGCGGCGGCGCGTCAAAAATCAGATGGACGCCTAAATACGCCCGTAGGCGCGCTGTGTTAGGGCGCGCTAACAGCCCTATCAAAAAACCAACGGCTGTACGCGGGGTATCGGCGCGCGCCGGGCCTTCTCGCTGTCTGCCGCCGGCTCGGTAATAATCGAACGCATGCGCCTACCTCGCCCCGCTCTTTCGCGTCACCCCGTTCGCCTGCTGGCGCTCATTCTGGTCGTTGGGCTAGGGATGCCATCCCCTGGCGTCGCGGCGCAAACCGCGCGCAAGAGCCAGGCCGAGCAGGCGCAGACGCAGCAACAGTTGGCCCAGATACGCGAGAAGATGGAGGCACTGGCCAAGGACCAAGCCGATACCGCCGCCCAGCGCGACAGCGTCAGCGCCGCGCTGGCCAAGCAAGCCAACGCGGTCGCCGCCGCCGCGCGCGAACTGCGCCAACTGGACGAGCAACTGGCCGCCAAGCAGCAGGCGCTGGAACAACTGCAACACCAACGCGACGCCTTGCAGGCCAAGCTCAAAGGCCAGCGCCAGGCGATCGCCGAATTGCTGCGCGCCACCTACACGCTGGGCAGCGGCTCGGACCTGCGCCTGCTGCTGGGCGACGAAGACGTAGCGCGAATCGCCCGCGCGCTGACCTATTCGAAGTATTTCCAGCAGGACCGGCTCGCGCGGGTCAAGCAGTTGATGGACGACTTGAGCCGTCTGCAACAGACCGAAGCGTCGATCACCGCCGAGCAGCAAGCGTTGCAAGACACGCGTGCGCAGCGCGCCACCCAGGCGCAAGCACTGCAAAGCCAGCGCAACGCGCAGCAAAAGTTGCTCAGCCAGGTCAACGCGCAATACAAGGACCAGGATCAACAACTGGCCGCGCTGAAGCAGAACGAGCAATCGCTGAACCAATTGCTGGCGAAGATCCAGCAGGCGATCGACCAGGCCGCGCGCGAGGCGGCGGCGGCAGCGCGCGCCAACCCCGCCGAACCTTCCGCCAGCGAGGGCGGCAAGGGCGGCGCCGATATCCGCGGCAGTCTGCCCTGGCCGGCGGCAGGCTCCGTCCACAGCTACGGCAACGGCGTGCTGATCAGCGCCAACAGCGGCAGCGAAGTCCATGCGGTGGCGCGCGGCCGAGTCGTCTACGCCAGCTTCCTGCGCGGTTACGGCATGCTGCTGATCCTCAACCACGGCGATGGCTGGATGAGCATGTACGGCAACAACGAAACGCTGCTGCACAAAGTCGGTGATCAAATCGAAGCCGGCCAGGCGGTCGGCACCGCCAGCGCGGTGACCGGGGTCAATACCGGCGCCTATTTTGAGCTACGCCACAACGGTCAGCCGGTGGACCCACGCAGTTGGCTGAGCAAACGGCGTTGACGATGCGCCCACCCTGCTTGCAGGCTAGCGCCGTCGCCGCACGGCCGAAGGCGCGGAATTTCTGCGCCGGGCGATAGTCTGAGCAAGTCCCAGCGGCGCGCCGCTTCCCTCGCGACACGCCCGATTCCCGTTCGGCTTCACGGAGTACACGCATGCGGTTTTCCACCTTCGGGCTGCTCGCCCTGCTGGCCGCGCCCTGCGCGTTGGCACAATCCGCGCCCGCCGCCAGTGCCAGCGCGCCGGCGGCGGCGCGTTCCAGCGCCGCCCAACCCGACACGGTGGATCTGGACGACGTGCGCAATTTCAGCCGCGTCTACCAGGTGGTGCGCCAGGCCTACGTGGAACCGGTTTCCAACAAGACCCTGATGCAGGCCGCGATCGACGGCATGCTGGCCAACCTCGACCCGCACAGCGAATACCTCGACAAAGACGGCTTGGCCGAACTGAACGAAGACACCACCGGACAGTACAGCGGCTTAGGGATCGAAGTGCTGCAAGTGGACGGCAGCTTGCGCATCATCTCGCCGATCGACGACACCCCGGCCGCGCGCGCCGGGATCAAGGCCGGCGATACCATCGTCAAGATCGACGGCAAACTGGTCGATGCGGAAAACATCGATGACATGTTCAAACTGTTGCGCGGCGACCCGGGCAGCAAGATCACCCTGACCATCCTGCACGAGAAAAGCGACAAGCCGATCGATGTGCCCCTGGTACGCGAGAAGATTTCGGTCACCAGCGTCAAAGTACGCGAGCTGGAACCGGGCTATGCGTACATCCGCATCAGCCAGTTCCAGGACGACACCGCCAGCGACTTGCAGAAAAAACTGGCCGAGCTGATCAAGAAGAACGGCGCCCCCAAGGGCGCGATCCTGGACCTGCGCTCCAACCCCGGCGGCCTGCTGACGGCGGCGGTTGGCGTGGCCGACGATCTGCTCACCAGCGGCATTATCGTTACCACCCGCGGTCGACTACCAGACTCCAACATGAGCTTCTCGGCGCACGGGCCCGACCAACTGGCCGGCGCGCCGATCGTGCTGCTGGTGGACAACGGCACCGCCTCGGCCGCGGAGATCGTCTCCGGCGCGCTGAAGGACAACCACCGCGCGCTGATCGTGGGCCGGCGCACCTTCGGCAAGGGCGTGGTGCAGACGGTGATTCCGCTGGACGCCGAGCATGCGGTGAAGATCACCACCGCGCGCTACTACACGCCCAGCGGCACCTCGATCCAGGCCGAGGGCATCAAACCGGACATCGCGCTGGCCGACCTGACCGTCAACAAGGCCAGCACGCCCAGCTTCACGATCAGCTCCGAGGCCGACCTGCCCAACCACCTGGCCAACGAGAAAGTCGCCAGCGGCGGCGACATCAACAACGACGGCAGCGCCGAGAACGCCACGCTGGCGACCCGCGATTACGCCTTGTCGCAAGCGCTCAACATTCTCAAGGGATTGTCGCTGGGTCGCCTGCCCGCCGTTGCCGCGCCCGCCGCGCCCACGGCGGCTGCGCCCACACGCTGACCACCCATTCACATATCCGCCCGCGCACCGGCACCGGCACCGGCACCGGCATGATTTGCGCACCCGTGTGCGCGTCAAACACCTCGCTGTCATGGCAGGTACACATCGGCATGGCTTAGTGGCAGGCCCCGCGGCTGCATCGCAGCAGCCGTGCCCCAGCCCCTTGAAGGATGCGCGATGACTTCGCCGGACCGCCGTCGTTTTCTTAAACTCAGTGCCAGCGCGGGCGCCGCCGCCGTGTTGAGCGCGGTACTGCCCGAGGCCATTGCCAAGGCCATGGCGATCGCGCCGGATCGACGCACCGGCACCCTGGCCGATGTCGAGCATGTGGTGATCCTGATGCAGGAAAACCGCTCGTTCGACCATTACTTCGGCAGCCTGCGCGGCGTGCGTGGCTTCGCCGACCCGCATCCGATCAACCTGCCCAGTGGCAAAGCGGTGTGGTATCAGCCGACCACCGCCGATGCGGCCGACTACGTCTTGCCGTTCCATCCCGATGCCAATGATCTGGGCATGCAATTCATCGAAGACCTGCCGCACGGCTGGCAAGACACGCACGCCGCCTGGAACGGCGGTCATTACGACCGCTGGGTGCCGTCTAAGGGCACCACCACGATGGCCTATCTGACGCGCGAAGACATCCCGTTCCACTACGCTCTGGCCGACGCGTTCACCGTGTGCGACGCCTACTATTGTTCGATGCTGGGCTCGACCGATCCCAACCGCTATTACATGTGGACCGGCTACGCCGGCAACGATGGCGAAGGCGGCGGCCCGGTGATCGACAACGCCGAGCTAGGCTACAGCTGGACCACCTACCCGGAACGTCTGGAACAGGCGGGGGTGTCGTGGAAGATTTACCAGGACATCGGCGACGGATTGGATGCCGCCGGCCACTGGGGCTGGACCAGCAACGCCTACATCGGCAACTACGGCGACAATTCGCTGCTGTACTTTAACTCGTACCGCAACGCGCAGCCCGGCAGCGCGCTGTACGAAAAGGCGCGCGGCGGTACCGAGATCAAGCTCGGCGGTGGCCTGCTCGACCAGCTCCAGCACGACGTGCGCCACGGCAGCCTGCCGCAGGTGTCCTGGCTGGTCGCGCCGGAGGCCTACACCGAGCATCCCAACTGGCCGGCCAACTACGGCGCCTGGTACATCGCCCAGGTGCTGGAAACGCTGACCGCCGATCCGGTGCTGTGGAGCCGCACCGTGCTGCTGGTCACCTACGATGAGAACGACGGCTTCTTCGACCATCTGCCGCCGCCGTTCCCGCCCGGTCCAAGTAGCACGCAGGGACAATCCACGGTCAGCACCGAGGGCGAGTTCTATACGCCCGGCGCCGGCTCCCACTACGCCGCCGGCCACTACGGTTTGGGCGTGCGGGTGCCGATGATCGCGGTATCGCCGTGGAGCCGCGGCGGCTGGGTCTGCTCGCAGGTGTTCGACCACACCTCGATCATCCGCTTCCTGGAGCAGCGTTTCGGCGTCCACGAACCGCATATCTCGCCCTGGCGGCGGGCGATTTGCGGCGACCTGACCACCGCCTTTGATTTCACGGGCCTCAAGCACGATCAGCCCACGCTACCGGCCACTGGCCAGTACGCGCCGCCGGATCAGGTGCGCCACGAGAACTACCGGCCCAAGCCACCGCAAACCGGCCAGTTGCCAAGCCAGGAACCCGGCGTGCGCCCGGCGCGCAGCCTGCCCTACGCCATCGCCGTCGACAGCCTGGTTGCGCCGGACGGCCGGGTACGTTTGAACTTCACCAATCGCGGCCAGGCGGGTGTTTCGTTGCTGGTCACCTCCAGCCAGCGCAGCGACGGACCCTGGAGCTATACGGTGGAAGCGGGTCAGCAGTTGTCGGAACAGTGGGATGCGCAACCCGCGCAGTCGGCCTACCAATGGTCGGTCTACGGCCCGAATGGGTTCCTACGCGAGTTCGCCGGCAGCGCAGCCAGGACCGCGCAGCCGCGCGCCGAGGTACGCATGCAGTTGGGCGAAGCGGACGACCGCCTGCGCCTGACGCTCAGCAACACCGGCGACGCCCCGGCCACCTTCCGCGTGCAGGCCAATGCCTACAGCGACGAGCCGACGCGGCAGTATCACGTGCTACCCGGCGGCAGCGTCGATGATGTGTGGGATATCAGCCACGGCGCGCACTGGTACGACCTGAGTATCAGCCTCGATGGCGATCCGAGCTTTCTGCGCCGCCTGGCCGGCCACCATGAAACCGGTCGAACCAGCCTCAGCGACCCGGCCATGGGCCTGCCACGCCGGGACGACCCCCGGGTCGCCTTGAGCCGCCGATGAGTTCAACGTCGCCGCGGCGCCACCCTCCCAGAAAGGATGCGGCCTGCGATGTTAACCGGCATCGAACAACCCCGCGTCGACGAACATCAACGTGTGTGGTTGATCCGATCTGCTGTCATCGCCTGCGAACCGAACGCTGGCATGCCGCGGCACCATCCCGCCACGCCTGACGAACCTTGAAACCAATCAACCCTCCGCCGCTGATAGCCGCGCCATGCTTGCCGCAGCAAGCGCGGCGTTGACCACCCGATTCGAGGGATCATCGGCCACGCATCGCGGCGCGCTGCCTGGCAACGTCAGCGGGCGGTATCGATGCTCAACGCGGCAGCAGCCGTGGGCGTGGACGCACTCACGGTGCGGGCGTGTCGCTGCTTTCGGACGGCTTGACCAGCCAACGGGTGGCTACGATGCCCAGTTCGTAGAGCAGACACATCGGGATGCCCAGCATCATCATCGACGTCAGATCCGGCGGCGTGATGAACGCAGCGATCGCGAACGCGCCGACGATGGCGTAACGGCGCCCCTCGCGCAGTTTTTTCACATCGACTATGCCAATCGCCGCGCAGATCACCACCGCCACCGGCACCTCGAAACACAGGCCGAAAGCGAAGAACATCAGCATCACGAAATCCAGGTAATGCGTGATGTCGGTCATCATCTCCACGCCCTGCGGCGTGACCGCGGTGAGAAACCGAAACGCCGCCGGCAACACCAGGAAATACGCGAACGCGGCGCCGGTGTAGAACAGCAACAACGCGGCGACCAGCAACGGGCGCGCCAGCCGTTTCTCGTGCTTGTACAGGCCGGGGCTGACGAATGCCCACAACTGATAGAGGATCATCGGCATGCTGATGAACAGCGCCGCATAGAGTGCCAGCTTCAATGGCGTGACGAACGGGCTGGCCACTTCGGTGGCGATCAGATGCGCACCCGCCGGCAGCCGCGACACCAGCGGCTCGGCCAGCTCGGTATAAAGCCGGTTGGCGAAGGGCACCAGGCAGCCCAGCACCACGATCACGGTGATCCCTGCGCGCAGCAGGCGCGAACGCAATTCCAGAAGATGCGAGAACAAGCCTTGCTGGGATTCCTCGGCCGATTCCTCCGGCCCACTCAATTCAGGCGCCGCCATGCGGGTGATCCTTTGCTGGCGTTACGTCGTCAATGGCGGCCACGCGCGGCGCGGCGAGCGCGGGCTCGGAGGGTGCCGCAGGCCTGGCCGGTTCATCGGGCGCGGCCTTGGGGGTATTCAGCGGATTGCTGCTGAAGGTGGAGGCCGCTTGGGCGAACGGATCGCGCACTTGCTGCACGGTGGCGTTGAACCGCGTCTGCGCCTCTTCGGCCTGTGCGGCGGCAGCCTTGGCGGCGCGCTTGATTTCCTCCAGCTCAAGCTCGCGCTCGACTTCGTTGCGCACGCCCTCCCAGCCGGCGCGCGCGCGCCGCAGCAACGCGCCGGCGGTACGCGCCGCGACGGGCAGCTTTTCCGGGCCAAGCACGATCAGCGCGATCACTGCCAGCAGCAGCATTTTGCCTAGGCTGATATCGATCATCGAAACGCCCTGCGCAACACCAAGCGATTACTTGGGGTTGCTGTTTTCGTGGTGATGCTCGGGCGCGCCGGGCGGGGTTCCCGTGGGCAGTGGATCGGGCGCGGCCGTGCTGGTGGCATGCACCGGCGGCACAGGGTTGACCGGCGGATCGGCGCGCAGGCGTTCCTGCTCGCGCAGACGCTCCTTCTCGGCCTCGTCACCCTCCAGGCCCTTCTTGAAATCACGTACCGCGCCACCGATGTCCGAACCGACATTGCGCAGTTTCTTGGTGCCAAATACCAGCACGACGATCAACAGAAAAGCCAAAACGTGCCAAATACTCATGGCGGAAACCTCGTCAACTCAAATGAAAGCGCGGGGGCACAGTATACGCCCCACGCGGTGCGACCTAGCGCTGAGTGTACTCTTCCAGGCGGTCACGGAAGTCGACCACCTGGCCAGGCACGTTGCTGACGCCGCCTTCGAAAATGCGCCGCGGGGTCACCCCGTCGCCGTAGATCGCCACATTGGCGTCGTAATCGATCCGCAGCACCGAGCCATCCAACGCCACGCCCGCAAACAGGCCGCGCGAACGGGAATAAGAATATATCTCGGCTTTCAATTGGCTGTCGGTAGAGGCGCTGGCATTGCGCCCGACCGGGCCGGCGGCGGCCGCCGCATCGGCGCCGATGGTGAATTTTCCATTTACGATCGAATCCACGCCACGCTGGGTGCGGAACACCAAAACCACGTCGGTGGAGGACACGCCCGCCTGGAAACCGATGCTGCCGCCGGTGATCGTGATGAAGCTGGGATTGGACCAGGTGCCGTTGGCCTGTTTCACCGAGATCAGGCCTTCGCCGCGGCGCCCGCCGAACACGAAGCCGACTTTCAGCACGTCGGGGATCACCGCGATCGCGCGAGCCTCCTTGAGCAGGTCCGACGGAATCGACTTGTCCGGCGCCTCCATGATTTCGCGCAGCACACGTACCGAGTTATGCGCCCGCACCAGCGGCGGGTCTTCGGCGTGCACGGCCATCGCGGGCAACAGCAGGGCCAGCAGCAACAGGCGACGCAGCGAGATTTTCAACATGGAAAGCTCCTTCGGGGAAGCAAGTGGCGGAGGGCACATCGGTGGCATGGGGTGATCCCGCGCGTCGGGGCGCTTGTGGCAGACTCGTGCGATTCATCCCTCCAAGCGCGCCACCATGCCAGGCAGCAACAACTATACCGGCCTCGCCGGCTATTCCCATGACCAGCCCGTTCAGGCGGGTGTGCTGCTGGTGAATCTGGGCACACCCGAGGCGCCCACCGCGCAGGCGGTGCGTCCTTACCTGGCCGAATTCCTCGGCGATCCGCGGGTGATCGAATACCCGCGCTGGCTGTGGCGGCTGATCCTGCACGGGGTGATCTTGCGCATCCGTCCGGCCAAATCGGCACACGCCTATGCGCGCATCTGGACCGAGCAAGGCTCGCCGCTGCGCAGTGGCAGCGAAGCGCTGACCCAGGCGCTGCAAGCGGAACTGGCACGCCAGCGGCCCGGCCCGATCCGCGTCGCGCTGGCGATGCGCTACGGCCGCACCTCGGTACGCGACGCTATCGAACAGCTGCAACGCGAAGGCGTGCGCCGGTTGCTGGTGCTGCCGCTGTACCCGCAATACTCGGCCACCTCCACCGGCTCGGTGCTCGATGCGCTGGCCGATACGCTCAAGCGCCTGCGCTGGCCGCCGGAGCTGCGCATCATCAACGATTACCACGACGATCCGGCGCATATCGAAGCGCTGGCGCAGTCGATCGAGCAATGGTGGGCCACGCACGGACGCGGCGATAGATTGCTGCTCTCCTTCCACGGCATTCCCGAGCGTTACGTCAAGGCCGGCGATCCTTACTACTGCCAATGTCAGGCCACCGCGCGGCTGTTGCGCCAGCGCCTGGGCCTGAGCGAGGAGCAATTGCTGATCAGCTTCCAGTCGCGCGTGGGCCGCGAGCGCTGGCTGCATCCTTACACCGATGCAACCGTGCGCGAACTGGCCGCGCAGGGCGTCCAGCGGCTGGATGTGGCGTGTCCTGGTTTTGCAGTGGATTGCCTGGAAACGCTGGAAGAAATCGCCATGCAGAACCGCGATTTCTTCATCGAGGCCGGTGGCCGCGAACTGCGCTATATCCCCGCGCTCAACGACACCCCTGCGCAGGTCGCCGCATTGGCGCAGTTGGTGATCAAGCACACGCAGGGATGGCCGGAGTTCGCCGCCGACTACGATGCCCACGCCCGCCGCGCCGAACAACGCGCGGCCTGCCTGCGCGCCCAGGCCAAGCAGCGCGATTTCGGCGAGTAGCCACGTTCGTCACGGCGTGGCACGCGCCGGTCCAAACGCCCACCGTCGCCGAGCGATGCCGCGTGCCGCTCGCCAGGCGCCGTCAGCCACCAGCGAACAAAAACCACCCCGTGCACCGAGACGCTCCGCATGCCGCACGACCGGCTTACGAAGAAATCGCCAACCGCTCGGAGCGATACAACTGCGCGGTGATCGCCACCGCCACAATCGCCGCCAGCGCACTGCCGCCCAGACACAGGCCCATTGACGACGCACTCAGCGGCTCGCCGCGCAACAGCTGCATGATGCCCAGATGCTGGCCCAGCAGCGGCACCGCGTACATCCAGTCCTGCGGCTTGAACGGCAACGTCGACAACAGCACGCTGGGAATCGCCGGCACCAGCAGCAACAGCGAGAGATAGGTCTGCGCCTCGCGGTAGCTTTTGGCGAACGCCGACACCAGCGACTGCAGCGCTGCCAGCAGCACGATCAGCGGGATCATCAGCAGCAGCACGTTGCTGGCGAAATGGACGCCTAAATCCAATTCCATGCCCAGCTTCTCGGTCGGCAGAAAACGCCCGACCACGGCGAACGCCGCCAGGCTGATCAACAGGCTGACCGCCGAAAACACGCTGATCGCCGCCAGCTTGCCAGCCAGGATGCGCCAGCGCGCCACGGGGTTGGCGAACAGCGGTTCCAGCGATTGGCGCTCGCGCTCGCCGGCGGTCAGGTCGATCGCCAGATACATGCCGCCCATGAACACGGTGAGCACGAAGAAATACGGCAGGATCGAGAACATCAACGCCGCGCGCGCCTGCGCCGACGCCTGATCGCGCCGCGCCACCACCAACGGCCACGCGGTGCTGGCCGACAACCCGCGTGCCACCAGGCGCATCGCGCCTTGCTGGCGCGCGTAGGTTTCGACCAACCCACTGACCCGCTCCACCGCGCTGTTGGCGTCGCGGCGCGAGGAGTCGTAGATCAACTCCACTTGCACCGGTTCGCCCTTGCGCCAGGCCTCGGGATAATCCGGCGCGATGCGCAGCACCACGTCGGCGTCCTGTTGACGCACCGCGCGCTCCGGATCCGCAATCGGCGGCCCGGGCACGATGCCGCCGGCACGCAATTCGCCGAGCAGATTGGGCGCGTACTGCGCGCCGATCACCGGCACCGGCAGCGGCTGTTCGGCCTTCTCAAACTCGCGGTTCAACGTGAGGTTGAGCAGCAGCACCAGGATGATCGGCCCCAGCAAGGGGCCGGTCAGCAAGGCGCTGGTCAGCGTGCGGCGGTCGCGCAGGTTCTCGCGCACCTCCTTCATGAACACGGTCCACATCGCGCGCTGACTCATGCGGAAAGTCCTTCGTCGCTGCCGATGATGCTGACGAAGGCATCTTCCAGGCTGGCTTGTCCAGTCTGCTCGCGCAGCGCCGCCGGGGTGGCGTCGGCGACCACCCGGCCGTGCGCGATCACCACGATGCGATCACACAGCGCCGCCACCTCTTGCATGATGTGGCTGCAAAACAGCACGCAGCGTCCCTCGTCGCGCAGGCCGCGCATGAACTGGCGCAAGCTGCGGGTGGCCATCACGTCCAGACCGTTGGTCGGTTCGTCCAGAATCACGTTGCGCGGATCGTGTACCAGCGCCCGCGCGATCGCGGTCTTCACCCGCTGGCCTTGCGAGAAACCCTCGGTACGCCGGTCGGCGATATCGGCCATCTCCAGCGCCGCGATCAGCGCCTCGCGCCGGCTGCGCAAGACGTCCTCGGGAA
>JBEVMS010000064.1:0-3144 GCA_040508515.1 Dyella sp.
GTCCGTTCGGCGGAGCATGACTCGCCATCTCCAGTGATGCGCATCATGTGAATGGCATCGCGCGGAAGATCAAGCGCAAGCGTCTAACGTCAGCCAGGGCGACGCACGCGGCTTAGCGTAGCCGCGCGTCACCGACAGCAGGCCTGCCTGTGCAGATTGTCCCGCGATGCCACGCTTAGTAAGCGCCGCTGATCGCCCCTGCGATGCAGGGGCGATCAGACGATACGTTTGCGTGAGCAGGAATCAGACCGTCATCAGACCGGCGCCTCGAAGCTGCCCGGGCTGTTGGCGCTGCCGCTCCATTGCGGGGTGCGCTCCGCTTTGGCCTCGGTCAGGGCGCGACGCACGCCCTCGGCGTCGAAATCCTTGCAATACACCGGCGTGCCGGGCTGCTGCCGCCAGGAATCATCAAGCCCGCCGGCGTCAATCGCGTGGAAGCCCAATTGCTCAACCAGAGCCAGGACCCTTGCCTTGTCGGTGGCACGATCACCCGCCACCGGCAAGGCAACCCGATCCGGCGCCTCCGGCGGCAGCCCCAAGTCATCCAGGCTCTGCGCGTAAATGTTATTGAAGACTTTGACCACCGGTCGCCCGAGTTGTTGTTCGACCCAGCGACTTTCCGGCAGGCCGTCCTCGATCGGCTCGATCCGGCCATCACGTTCGCGCGGATAGTAGTTGCCGGTGTCGATCACGGTCACATCCGATGGCACCCCGGCGAACAAATCGCGAGGTAGCGAAGGAATCTTGGCCTGGGGAATGGTCACGATCACCAACTCGCCCGCACGCGCCGCTTCCTGCGCGGTGACCGCGGTGGCGCCGCTCTGCTGCGCCAGCTCCGCCAGGCTCTGCGGCCCGCGTGAATTGGCGACGAAGACCTGATGGCCCAACGCGCTCAAATGCTTGGTAAGAACGCTGCCGATCTGACCTGCTCCGATGATTCCGATTTTCATGGCGACTCCTTAAACAACGTGATCGAGAAAAGGGATCGCGGCGCCTGCACGACCGCGGCTACCTAAACCAGATGCAGCCCATGCACGGGCTTTCAAGGCATGCGCACTGGATCGAGCGATAAAATTCGCTACGGCCTTTGGCACAAGTTCTCGCGACGACCCTGGTGCGATCGATCAACAGGCCTCACGCGTTGGATCGACGCTCAAGCGCAAAGCTTCCCAGCATCACCACGAGGCCGGCCAGGGCCAGTACCACGCCGACCCAGCCGGTCGAGGCCCAGCCGAAGCCGGCGGCGATCGCCAAACCGCCCAGCCAGGCGCCGGCCGCGTTGGCGATATTGAAGGCGCTGTGATTGAGCGAAGCAGCCAGTGACTGCGCGTCGCCGGACAAGTCCATCAAGCGCGACTGGAATGCCGGCGTTACCGACGATCCCACCCCCAGCAAGAACAGCAACGGCGCCATCGCCATCAGCGAGCCAGCCGCCAGCGCGATCACCACCAGCACCAGCGCGGAAAAGGCATACATGCCCGCCATGGTGGCCTTCAGCCAGCGATCGGCCAGCCAGCCGCACAGCAGATTGCCGACGATCATGCCGACACCGATCAACGCCAGCATCAACGGCACCCGGCTAGTCGACAGATGCGTCACTTCGGTGAGCAACGGGTTGACGTAGCTATACACCGAGAAAATGCCGCCAAAACCGATCGCCGCGGCCAGCAAGGTCAGCCACACCTGCCCCTTGCGCAGCGCGCCCAGTTCGGTCAATGCACTGGCACCCTGCGCCGCCGGCACCTTGGGCACAAAGATGTAAATCATCGCTGCGGTCAATAGCGCCATCAAGGTCACCGCCTCGAACGTGGCGCGCCAACCGAAGGCCTGACCCAGCCAAGTCGCCGCCGGCACGCCGATGACGTTGGCGACGCTCAGTCCCAGCATTACCTTGCCGATCGCCGCGCCGCGTCGGTTGGGCGGCACCATCGCCGCGGCGACGATCGAGGCCAGACCGAAATACGCGCCATGTGGCAGTCCGGCGACAAAACGCGAAAACACCACCGCACCGTAATGATTCAGCACCGCGCTGAGCAGGTTGCCGGCGGCATACAACAGCATCAACGCAATCAACAGACCGCGCCGCGGCATCCGCGCGAGCAGTACGGTGATCGTCGGCGCGCCGACCACCACACCCAACGCATAGGCGCTGATCAGATGGCCCGCTTGTGGAACCGACACACCCAGATCCTGCGCCACGTCAGGAAGAATGCCCATCGCGGCGAACTCGGCGGTGCCGATGGCCAGCCCGCCCAACGCCAGCGACAGCTCGGCCAGGCCGGTGCCATAAGGCGCCACGGCCCGCGGCGCAACGGAAAAGGAACGAGCGACAGCCGCCTGACGATCGACGCCGACGGTGGTTGCGGAATAATCCATGGAAGACCTTCGTGGAGGGATATGCATCAGCTAAAAACTCTCATTTTCGGCGACATGCCGCGGATTAGAAAGTGTCTTGACCGATTCACGCCCCGCGCGGGATTTGGCCGCCTAGCCTGCCGCGCCGTGGATTGGCAGCCAAGGCACCCGCAGGCACCCTCTCCGAGCCGAGCCGGAATCCTCCTCCACGCCCGGGTAAAGCGGTGACGCTCAGTGGCTCAGCAGCAACGGCTGCGCGGCATTGTCGAGCAGCCAACGGGTAGCCCCGCCCAGCACCAACTCGTTCATTCGCGAGTGCCCCCACGCCCCCATCACCAGCAAGTCGGCGTGCATCGCCTGCGCACGCGCTTGCAAAGCCATTCCCACATCGCTGATCACCTCAAGGCTCGACCACTGCGCCACCACCCCTTGGCGGTTGAGCCAATCGCGCAAGCCCAAGGGCGGCGGACTGAAGCCCGTCGGGCCCGGTCGCTCGCCGTCCAGCACCACCACGTCAGTGGCCCGGCGCAGTAAAGGCAACGCCGCTCTGACCGCGCGCGCCGCTTCACCGCTACCATTCCAGGCGATAAGTACCCGCTTCGGTGACAGCGAGCCTGTCCATGCATCGGGAAGCAACAGCATGGGCGCGGCATCGTCAAACATAACGCGGGTCAGCAGATCGAAACCGGCGGGCGCTTCCGGCGCACTGACCGGCAGCGCGCACACCAGCAGATCGGTCAGTTGCGAGCGCTTGGCCAACACACTCACGTACGGCCCGCGAATCACTTC
>JBEVMS010000234.1:0-4002 GCA_040508515.1 Dyella sp.
ATGGCTACGCGATCCTCAAGGATCATCACGGCCCAGCGCAGTATCTGTTGATCCCTACGGCGCGCATCACCGGGATCGAGAGCCCGTTGCTGCTGCGCGCAGGAGCGCCGAATTACTTCGCCGCTGCCTGGAAGGCCCGACGTTTTGTGGGCGCGGCACTGCATCACGACCTGCCACGCGACGCTATCAGCCTGGCGATCAATTCGATGAAGGGGCGCTCGCAGGAGCAGTTGCACATCCACATTGATTGCTTGCGTGAGGACGTTTATACGTCCATTAAAAACATGCTACCCGGCATCGATGCGCATTGGGGCGTGCTGCCGGCTACTTTGGCCGGCCATCGCTACCGCGCCATCTATCTGCCGGGGCAAGAATTGACCACCAATCCGTTTGCGCTGGTGGCGGCTACGCTGACTGATCCGCAGGCCATGGGCGCGCAGACGCTGGCGGTGGTCGGTGTGGACGACGCGCGCCGGGGTCCCGGCTTCGTGGTGCTGCTCGATCACAGTGATCTTGCGCACGGCGACTATGGCAGCGCCGAGGAATTGCAGGACCACAGTTGTCGTATTGCCGGCCAGTCGCAATGGCCGGCCACCGCGTCGTCATCACTTTCCTCCACCGGCACATCACGATGAACAAAACCCTCTTAGGTTGGGCCGCCCTGGCTCTGGCAGGCACGCTGCAGGCGCAGACGCCGGCGGCGTTCGAACTGGTGCATACCGCGCCGGTGGATACCACACTGGCCACGCCGGATCTGGCCGATCCGGTCACCGTGTGGTGTCAAATGTTCGACAGCGCCAAGCACAGCATCGATCTGGGCGAGTTTTATGCCGACTCTGCGTCGGGTGAGCCGCTGGAAAAGGTGATCACGCATCTGGCGGCTGCCGGCAAGCGCGGGGTGACGATCCGTTTTCTGATGGAGGCCAAGGGCATGAAGATGTCCGATCCGGCCACCATCGCGCAGTTGCAGAAAATTCCCAACCTCACCTTCCGCACGCTGGATTACTCGCAAGTCACTGGCAACGGAATCATCCATGCCAAGTACTTCGTGGTGGATGGCAAGCGCGCCTACGTCGGCAGCCAGAATTTCGATTGGCGCTCACTCAAGCACATCCACGAAACCGGCCTGCGCATTGACGATGCGACGATGGCCGCGCAAGTGCAGGCGATTTTCGAGCAGGACTGGCGCGCGCAACAGGAGATCGCCGACGGCAAGCCGGTGACCCGACTCAACGATCACGAAGTGCTGCCAGACGACAGCCAGCCGGCTTTTCTGCTCTCCAGCCCCAACGCCTACAACCCACCCGGCGTGGGCGATTCGGAGCAGGAACTGCCGCGACTGCTGGCCCAGGCCAAGCATGAAGTGCGTATCCAGGTGATGACCTACGGTCCTATGGAATATGGCAACGATCATCATCGGCACTTCTATCCGGTGATCGATAACGCGCTGCGCGCGGCGGCCCAGCGTGGAGTCAAGGTCAAGCTGATGGTGGCTGACTGGAACACTGGCGCGCCGGAAATCGCCTACCTCAAGAGTTTAGCGGTGCTGCCTAATATCGAGGTGCGGGTGGTCAGCCTGCCGCAGGCCAGCAGTGGCTTCATTCCGTTTGCGCGCGTGATCCATACCAAGACGATGGAGATCGACGACGCCGTCGCCTGGGTCGGCACCAGCAACTGGGAGGGCGGCTACATGGACAATTCGCGCAATCTTGAAGTGGTGTTGCGCGACCCGACGCTGGCTAAGCGGCTGGACGCGCTGCACGAACAACTCTGGGATTCGCCCTACGCGGCGCCGGTGGATCTGGATAAAACCTATCCCAAGCCGCATCCGGGCAGCGCTTAAAATAATCACGTGTTCCCAAAAAAAAGCGGCGGCCATAGGCCGCCGTTTTTTGTCGTAACAGGGCTAGCCGCTAGAGTCGCGGGCCGCGCCGGAAGCCGCCGAAAATCAGCGACAACACAAACAGCACCAGGAACACCACGAACAGAATCTTGGCGATGCTGGCGGCACCGGCGGCAATGCCGGTAAAGCCAAACAGCGCCGCGATAAGCGCGATAACCAGGAAGACGATGGCGTAGTGCAGCATGGGGCTTCTCCTAACATGGATTCCCGGCGCGCTGGATGGCGCCGGGCGGGTGATCAATGGCGCAGGTCGCGCTCGAAATCCTTGACCTGCTTATGCGCCTCGTCGCGGGCGACGCCGTAGCGTTCCTGCACCTTGCCGGCGAGATATTCGCTGTTGCCTTCGGCAATCTTCAGATCATCGTCGGTCAGCTTGCCCCACTTGGCCTTGATGCGGCCATTGAGCTGCTTCCACTGGCCCTTGATGGTGTCTTCGTTCATGTGATCCTCCGCGTTTGAAATGGCCCGGCGCTGGAGTTGCCGGTGTTGAAATTCAAACAGCGCCGGTGTGAACGACATGTGCCGGTGAGGCCCGCGTGGTGTATGCCGTTTAGTTTGTTCGTGAAGGTACTCACGGTTTCTTCGCAAGTGCGATACGTCGCTGGCATCTGTGGCGCATAAAAAAAGGCGCCCCAGTGGGCGCCTTGGCGATCCGGCCGACAGGCTCGGGTTAGCGCTTCTTGATGTCGAAGTTCTGCGTGCTGACCAGCTTGTTGTCCAGCGAGATCTCGACCTTGTATTTGCCTTCAGGCCACTCATTGGGATTGCGCACGCTGAAAGTGGTCACCGCCGAACCATCCGGCGCGATCGACTGGCTGGTATCGGCGACGGTCACGCCTTGGCCTTCCAGATAGCTCCACTTGGCGCTGAGGGTGGTGCCGGCGCTGCTGCCCTGGGTGCTGACGCTGGCGTACAAGGCTTTTTCGCTGGCGTCGAAGCTGGTCTTGGGCTTGCTCACCTTGTGATCGGTGCCGATCGCGGCGCCCAGCACCACGGTGTCGACCTTGATGCTGTCGGTGGCTGCGGCAGGCGCCGCGGCGGGCGCTGCCGTCGGAGGCGTCATTGCGGTAGCCGCGGTGCTAGCCGCCGCAGGGGCGCTGACGGGCGCGGCCGGCGCGATCGAGCCGTTGGCTGCGGGGGTGACGGCTGGCGTCGTGCTGGCCGCCGGCGCCGCCGTCTGCTGCTGATCGGCCTGCTTGCCGCACGCGCTAAGCAGCAGCAAACCGGATAACGTGGCGGTATGCAGGACGGTGGAGCGTGCAGAAAGCTTCATAGTGGGATTCCGGTCGGGTGATGTAGGTCATGGTGGGCGTCGCACTACCCCTGGCAGAGCCGGCGCCATGACGGACAGAAGGCAAAGGCTAACCCAATAAGGGGGCGGCGACATGAAGCGGCGATTACCAGCGGCGTGGCTATTGCCGCGCGCCGCGTGGATTGGCCGGTTCAAACGGCTCGCTGCTGCGGCAGGGGTTGATATCCAGGCCGCCGCGGCGGGTATAGCGGGCATACACGCTGAGCTTGCGCGGTGCGCAGCGGCGCATCAGATCGACATAGATGCGCTCCACGCAATGCTCGTGGAATTCGTTGTGATTGCGAAACGACACCAGATAGCGCAGCAGTCCGGCCGGATCGATCGGCGCACCCTGGTAGGCAATGTGCACACTGCCCCAGTCCGGCTGTCCGGTGACCGGGCAGTTCGAGCGCAGCAGGTCCGAGACCAGCGCCTGCTCGATCTCGGCGCCGGCCAGGGTGGTCAGGTACTCCGGTTTGGGCGGGCCGTAGTCGTCCAGCGCGATGTCCAGCGTGTCGATCAGCTCGCCCTTGAGGTCGGCGGTGGGGAACAGCGCGGCGCGGGCGTCGCGCAGTTGCACGCGCACCGGCGCGCCGGCCGCGGCGGAAAGGTCGCGGCATAGGATCGCCGCCAGCGTATCGGCGTCGGCCAGCGACTCTTGCGCAAAGCCGTTGAGGTAGAGCTTGAACGATTTGGATTCGATGATGCAGGGCGAGTCCGCCGGTACGCGGAATTCGGCCAGCGCCAACTGGGGCTTGCCGCGCGGCCCCAGCCAGGACAGTTCGTAGGCATTCCAGACATCCACCCC
>JBEVMS010000268.1:0-14195 GCA_040508515.1 Dyella sp.
CCGGTCCGCGCGACACCGCGCAGTTCCAGGCGATCGCCGACCGGGTCGGGCATTTTTCGGTGATCGAGACGGGCTTTCCCAAGCTTGATCCGTTCATGCAGTCGATCAGCGGCCCGTTGCCGCCGGTGCGCCAACCACCGGTGATCCTCTATCACTCGACCTTCTCCCCTTCGTGGAGCGCGGCCGAGACGCTCTACGAGGAGGTCAAGCGACTGTCCCGCGACGGCCGCTGGCGCTGGATCGTGACCTTCCATCCGAAGATGAATCCGGAGATCGTGGCGCGCTACAAGGCGCTACAGAACGAGCATCTGCACTTCGCCGAAAACGACAACATTCTGGAGCTGTTTCCGCAGGTCGACCTGATGTGCTCGGACACGTCCTCCGCGCTCAACGAATTCCTGCTCACCGGCAAGCCGGTGGTCACGTTCAAGAACCGCCGGCCCGGCCCGCAGCTGATCGACATCGACCAGCCGGAGCAGTTCGAGCCGGCGATCGAGCGCGCGCTGGCGCGGCCGCCGGAATTGATGGCCGCGATCCACGACTACGCCGACGCCATCCATCCCTACCGCGATGGCCAGTCCAGCGAGCGAGTGCTGCAGGCGATCGACCAGTTCATCGCCGCGGGCGCGCGCAATCGCCGACGCAAGCCACTCAACCTTTGGCGCAAGCTGAAGATCCGTCGGCGCATCGGCTACTGGGGGCCGGCGTAAGTGACGACCTTGGCACCGTTCGTACGCCCAGCACACAAGAAAGTGCGTCACGTTTGGCAAAACGCTGTCCCGGCGCAAGCTTCTGTTGGCCTGTCATCTGAGCCGCAAATAATTGTCATATCCGCCGCCTAACCTGCGCCGCTTATCCGGAGCCTAGTGCGGTACCGGGGTGGGATCAGTAGGCAGCGGATGCCACGAACCTGCGGCGCAGGTTTCCGAGGGAATACCAGACACGAATCACGTTGGCACACAGGCCGGCGCGATGGCTGTCGCAAGTAACGCACGCAAGGCTCCGCTCTTTCTCGAACCTGCGGAGCGATTCCCTTGCGTAACTCGATCATCAGCCGTTCCATCCATTTGGCGCTGTGTGGCGCACTGGGCCTGGGCGCCCTGACCACGGCGCACGCCCAGCAGACCGATAGCGCCGCCAGTTCGACCAGTTCGACCAGCGATAAACAGGCCAGAAACCTCGATGGCGTGGTGGTCACCGCGCGCTCGGGCACCGAGACGCGGACCAAGGCCGAAACCAGCTATTCGATAACCACCATCGACGAGGATCGGCTACGCATGCAGGCGCCCACCTCGGTCACCGAGGCGATGAAATCGGTGCCCGGTTTCTGGGTCGAATCCTCCGGCGGCGAGGCCAGCGGCAACATCCGCGCGCGCGGCATCCCGGTCGATGGTTACGGCTCGGTCAACCTGCTGGAAGACGGCTTGCCGGTGCAGCACGATCCGGCGCTGAGTTACCTCAACGCCGACCAGGCGTTCCGTCTGGATGAAACGATCGAGCGGATCGAGGTGGTGCGCGGCGGTCCGTCCTCGGTGTTCTATTCCAACGCGCCGGCCGGTGCGATCAACTTCATCCCGCGCCAGGTCGGCGAGCACGCCGAAGGCCTGTTCAAGTACACGGTGGGCGATTACGGCTTGAACCGCGCCGATTTCTGGTACGGCACGCCGCTGGGCCAGGGCGGCTGGAAGTTCGCCACCGGCGGTTTCTACCGCGTCGATGACGGCATCCGCGATCCCGGCTTTCATGCCGATGAAGGCGGCCAGATCCGCTTCACCCTCAGCAAGGCGTTCGAGCACGGCAGTTTCAGCGTCGACTACAAACACCTGGACGACAAGGTGGCGCTGTACCTGGGCATCCCGATGGTCACCGGCAGCGACGGCAAGATCCGCGCGGTGCCCGGCTTCAACGGCAACTACGGCACCCTGGCCGGGCCGGACACCGAGCATGTGTCGATGATCGAGGGCAACGGCGGCACGTATAACTTCGACAACAGCGTCGGCACCGAGGTGCGGCGCGACCAGTTGACGGTGAAATTCAACCATCAGCTGTTCGACGACTGGCAGTTCGACGAGTCGGCGCGCTTCAGCGACACGCACACCCAGCGCAACGGCGTGTACCCCAACGCGCTGCAGAGCGGAGCCGCCCTGATCGCGCAGAACCAGCAGGCGCTGAAGACGTATTTCCCCGGCGCGGCCGGTTTGCAGCTGCGCTATGCCGACACCGGCGCGGTGTTCAATAACGCGAACCAGAACGGCAATGGCCTGACCGTGATCGGCGGCCTGCGCGGGGTCACCATGCCGGTGACCGAGTTCATCAACGACAGCCGCCTGCTGCACAAATTCACCTTCGGCGACCAGACCCACGACGTCACCCTGGGCTACTACTACGCGCACTTCAACCAGGACTTCCAGCGCTATTCCTCCACCGCCTTGCTGGATGTGCAGAACAACGCGCGCCTGCTCGATCTGGTCGCGGTGGACGCCAACGGCAAACCGCTGGGCGCGCTGACCGACCACGGCATTTCGCGTTACGGCTACGAATGGGCCAACGCCGGCGGCGCCTCGACCACCAACGCGCTGTACCTGTCCGACGAATGGCAGGTCAGCGACAAGCTGCGCATCGACGCCGGCGCGCGCTGGGAAACGGTCAACGTCTCCGGCAATACCGAACTGCCCGCCACGGTGAACCTGGGCACCCCGGCCACCGCGCAGATACTCACCGGCAGCGGCCAGTTCGTGCATTACGATCAGGACTTCAGCAAGCTCGGCTGGACGGTGGGCGCGAATTACCAGTTCACCCCCGAGCAGGGCCTGTTCGCGCGCTGGACGCCCACCTTCCGGCTGCCCAACCTCAGCACCTACCTCACCGCCAGCACCGCCAACATCCCACCCCCGATCACCCAGACCATGAAGCTGGGCGAAGTGGGCTACAAGTATTCCGATCGTACGCTGGATTTCTACGCGACCGCCTTCTACACCAAGTACGACAACGTCAGCTTCAGCAATTACGTGTTCAGCCAGGACGGCAACACCTCCACCAACCAACAAGGCTACGCCAGCACCAAGACCACCGGGCTGGAGCTGGAAAGCACCTGGTACGTGGCCCCGGAGTTCGACGTCCAGATCACCGCCACCTGGCAGGACCCGACCTACCAGGACCTGCGCTACACCGCGCTGGTCAACAACGCGCCGGTGCTGCTGGATTTCATCGGCAACCAGCTGATCCGCGTGCCCAAGGTCAGCTACCGGCTGGTGCCCGGCTTCAACCTGCTCGGCGGCAAACTGCGCCTGCAGCTGTCCTACGAGTACGAAGGCCTGCGCTACGTCGACACCGCCAACTCGGTCAGGCTCCCCTCCTACACCGTGCTGGGCGCCAGCGGCCGCTACCAGATCACGCCGGACTGGACGCTGTTTCTGTATGCCGACAACCTGACCAATTCGCTGGGCCTGACCGAAGGCAACCCGCGCGCCGGCGAACTGCAAAGCGCGGATGCCGGCGCCAACAGCTTTATCGCCCGGCCGATTCTGGGCCGCTCGTTCCGGCTGGCCGCGATGTACCGCTTCTAAGTTCGATCGCGCGATCGGGGCGGTGGCGATGAAAATCGCCCCGCTCCCACGCGTGCCACCCCGATCGAAAGCTTCCACCGTGGTATCCGCGCGCGTTGGCCCCGGCGCCCGCACGCCGATTCCCCATCATCAGGATTTGCGCCTTGAAATCGATTGCCTTGACGTGGCCCACGCGCTGGTTGTTCGCCGCGCTGTGCTTGCTCGGTGCCAGCGTGCATGCCACCGACACCGCGCCCAACCTCACCTTGCACGGCCAGCTCGACGGCCACGACAACCAGACTTACCGCAGCGTGCCGTTTGACGTCCCCGCCGGCACCGCACGGATCACCGTGGCGTTCGACTACACCGGACACGAGGAGCACACCACCATCGACCTGGGCCTGCTGGGACCCGATGGCTTCGTCGGCCAGGACGGTTTTCGCGGCTGGAGCGGCGGCAGCAAGCAGGTGTTCACGGTCGCCAGTACCGATGCCACGCCTTCCTATCTGCCCGGACCGATCCGCCCGGGGCGCTGGACCTTGCTACTGGGCATTCCCAATATCCGCGCCCAGGCGCATGCCAGCTACAGGGCGCGCATCTGGTTTGGCGGTCCGAACGATCCGCCGTGGCAGCCGGCCGTGCTCAATCCACCGCTCACCACCCGCGCCGGCTGGTACCGCGGCGACCTGCACATGCATTCCGGCCACAGCGACGGCAGTTGCGCCAGCCAGAGCGGCGAACACAAAGTGCCCTGCCCACTGTTTCTGACCGCGCAGGCGGCGGCCAGGCGGGGTCTGGATTTCATCGCGCTCAGCGATCACAACGCCACCTCGCAGTTGAACGAGCTGCGCGCGCTGCAACCCTGGTTCGACCGTCTGCTGCTGATACCGGCACGCGAGCTGACCAGCTTCCAGGGCCACGCCAACCTGTTCGGTGTTGCCGCGCCGCTGGATTTCCGCGTCGGCAGCGCGCAGGTACCGGACTGGAACACGCTGCTGCGCCAAGTGCAGTCGCTGCAAGGTCTGATCTCGATCAACCACCCGATCCGCCCCTCCGGCGAAATCTGCATGGGCTGCGGCTGGACCGCGCAACCGGCCGCCGACCTGGCCCTGGTGCAGGCAATCGAGGCGGTCAACGGCAAGGATGCGCAAACGCCGTATTCGGGCATTGGGTTCTGGCAGGCCCAGCTCGATCGCGGCTACCGCTTGACCGCGATCGGCGGCAGCGACAACCACAACGCGCTGCTCGACCCCGCGCAGGGCGGCGTCGGCACTCCGACCACGGTGGTCTACGCCAGCGAGCTGTCGCAACCGGCGATCCTGGCCGGTATCCGCGCCGGGCATGTGTTCATCGACGTGCAAGGCAGCCGCGACCGGCTGCTGGAGCTGTCCGCGCAACAAGGCGCGCAACAGGTGCAGATGGGCGATGCCTTGCCCGCGCCGCGTGCCAGTGAGGTCGAGCTGAGCGTGCATGTGGTCGCGGTCGCCGGTGGCCGCGTCGAGCTGCTGCTGGACGGGCAACCGCTGCCACGCGCCGCGCCGCTTCCCCTCAACCGCGCCGACCAGCACCTGAGCGCCCACTGGCGCAGCGACGGCGCACGCCACTGGCTACGCGCCGATGTCTACGACGCCGACGGCAAATTGGTGTTGGTCGGCAATCCGGTCTATCTCAACCCGGCGCCGCCCGCGCCGCAGCAGCAGGCGACTGCGGCGGGCACCGGGCTGGCAACACCGTAAGGCTGATTCTGGGCGCTGGAGCGAGGTCGGCTAAGCGTGGCTGTCAGGTGCTGGCCTGGTGCGGATTGATGGTTGCTTGCTGGGCTGGCTGCGTTGTTGGTGTTGGTGTTGGTGGCAAAGCCGGCGTTAACTGGATTCGGTTCCAACCCCACGCGCGCTTTTCAGCGCGAGGCAGGCGCCCACGGGGCGCCTGTAGTCATCACATTGTCCAGAAGCGCCAGATGGTCCGGCAGCGCAGCGCCTGAGCCTTTGCCGCAAACGCGGGGGTCAAACCGATTGGCAACGCCGCGCCAAGTAGGTCGGGCGCGAGTGCCGTACTAACGCCGGGCCGGCGCGCGTGCCAGCGCCCACACGTCGATCCGCGCCACCCCGGCACGGCGTAATACACGGGCGCATTCGGCCAGGGTGGCGCCGGTAGTCATCACGTCGTCCAGCAGCGCCACATGCGATGGCAGCACCGCGTCGGTTTTTATCGCAAACGCGCCCCGCACGTTGCGCCGACGTTCGCGCGCATCCAGCTCGGTCTGCGCGTCGGTGGCGCGCTGGCGCAGTAACAGATCGTGGCGCAGCGTCAACGCATGCGCCCCGGCTAGCGGCTTGGCCAACTCCAGCGCTTGGTTGTAGCCGCGCTGACGCAGACGCGACTGATGCAGCGGCACCGGCAACAGCAGGGATGGCAGCGACGGCGGCATCGGTTCACGTAGCCAGAGCGCACTCAGCACGCGGCCGGCGGCCAGCTCGGCAGCGAATTTGAAGCGCGACTCCAATCGATCCAGCGGCCAGCCGTAGCGAAACGGCGCCCATGCCGCATCCCACGGCGGCGGCTGGCGCTGGCAGCGACCGCACAGTGCCGCCGGGCTGGCCAGCGGCAGCGCGCAGCGCGCGCAACAGCTGCGATTGCGCGGCAGCTCGGCGACGCAGCCGGGGCACAGATCGACCCCATCGGCGCCGGGTGCACCGCACAACAGGCAACGCAGCGGAAGCAGCCAACGCCACAGCGACCCACTGCCATGGACCCCGGCAAGCGCCGACATGCGTGCGACTGACATGGCTCTCTCAGGCCTTGAACATCGCCGCGTCAAGAATTGACCACAGGTGAATCACCCAGCCGAGCAAAAAGAACCACAACAACGCGGCCAGCGCGAACATCAGCAAAGCCATCAGCAGGCGCCCCTGCACCAGTTGACCCAGCCCTGGAATGAACAAACTGCAGATGGCCGCTAAGACATTGCCCGCGCTGCCCTGACCACTGCTTGATGCCATGGCAATACCTCCCCTATGAAAGTCCTGTCGCCGATGGTAGCGAGTTCTTGCGTGCCCGCCGTCAACTTGACGCTTGCACCACGCGTTGACAAGGCGGATGGTGGCCCACACACTCCCGCGCCTTAGCCGCTGACCACCCGGAGTACCGCCATGCTCGACGCCGCCATCCGCCACGACTGGAGCCGCGAGGAAATCGCCGCGTTGTTCGCGCTGCCCTTCAACGAATTGCTGCATCGTGCGCACAGCGTGCATCGTGAACACCACGATCCGCAGGCGGTGCAGGTGTCCACCCTGCTCTCGATCAAGACCGGCGGTTGCCCGGAAGACTGCTCCTACTGCCCGCAGGCGGCGCGCTACGACACCGGCGTGCAGGCGCAGAAACTGATGAGCGTGGAAGCCGTGCTGGAGCGCGCACAGGCGGCCAAGGATGCCGGCGCCAGCCGCTTCTGCATGGGCGCCGCCTGGCGCGCGCCCAAAGACCGCGACGTGGTCAAGGTGGCCCAGATCATCGAGGCAGTGAAGGGACTGGGGCTGGAAACCTGCGCCACCCTGGGCATGCTCTCGGGCAGCCAGGCCGAGGCGCTGAAAGAGGCGGGCTTGGACTACTACAACCACAACCTGGACAGCGCGCCGGAGTTCTACGGCGAGGTCATCCAGACCCGCCAATACCAGGACCGGCTCGATACGCTCGAACACGTGCGCGAGGCGGGCCTGAAAACCTGCTGCGGCGGCATCGTCGGCATGGGCGAGAGCCGCGCCCAGCGCGCCGGCCTGCTGCAGACCCTGGCCAACCTGCCCAGCCATCCCGAGTCGGTGCCGATCAACCAATTGGTGCAGGTCAAGGGCACCCCGCTGGACGGCACCACCGCGCTGGATCCGTTCGAGTTCGTACGCACCATCGCGGTGGCACGCCTGCTGATGCCCGCCTCGATGGTGCGGCTGTCGGCCGGACGCCAGCAGATGGACGATGCGGTGCAGGCGCTGTGTTTCTTCGCCGGTGCCAACTCGATCTTCTACGGCGAAAAACTGCTGACCACCGGCAACCCCGATGTCGAGGCCGATCGCCGGCTGTTCGCACGTCTGGACCTGCACCCGCTGCAAGTCGTCGCCGAACCCGGCACGGTGCATGCCGATATTCTGCAGCCCGCTACGGCCTGAACGATGAGCCCGGTCCGACCCGCGCTGGCGCCACGCTTGGCCCAGCGCGTGGACGCGCGTCGGCAGACCGGCCTGCTGCGGCAACACCACCCGCTGCAATGGCTCGACGCCACCCATGCGGTGGTCGAGGGGCAGTCGCTGAGCGTGTTCTGCAGTAACGATTACCTGGGCCTGGCGCGTGAGCCCGCGCTGATCGACGCGATCGCGCGCAGTGCCCGGCGCGATGGCGTGGGCAGCACGGCGTCGCCGCTGATCTGCGGTCATCACCACGAGCATGCCGCGCTAGAAGAGGAACTGGCCGAATGGACCGGCCGCGAGCGCGCACTGCTGTTTTCCACCGGTTACATGGCCAACCTCGGGGTGATCCAGGCGCTGCTGCAACGTGGCGACCTGTGCGTGCAGGACAAGCTCAACCACGCCAGTCTGCTGGACGGCGCGCAACTGGCCGGCGCCACGCTCAAGCGCTACCCGCACGCCGATGCCGACGGCGCAGCGCGGCAACTGGCCAGCCAGCCCGACGCGGCGGCGCTGCTGGTCAGCGATGGCGTCTTCAGCATGGACGGCGACATCGCGCCGCTGGCTGAGTTGGCCGCGCTGGGACACGCGCAGCGCGCCTTGCTGCTGATCGACGACGCGCACGGCCTGGGCGTACTCGGACCGCGCGGCGCCGGCAGCGTGGCCGAGGCGGGATTGGATCAAACGCATGTGCCGTTGCTGGTGGGCACCCTGGGCAAGGCGCTGGGCACCGCCGGGGCGTTCGTCGCCGGCTCGGCCGACGTGATCGACGGGCTCGCGCAATTCGCCCGCACCCACATCTACACCACCGCCGCGCCGCCACCGCTGGCCGCGGCCACACGCGCCGCGCTGCGGATCGCGCGTGACGACGCGTCGCGACGTGAACGCTTGATGGCGCTGATCGCGCGCTTCCGTCATGGCGCGGCGCAATTGGGCTTGCCGTTGCTGGCCTCGCGCACGCCGATTCAACCGTTGTTGCTGGGCAGCGTGCACGCCGCGTCGGACGCAGCCTCCGCGCTGCGGCAACGCGGATTTCTGGTCAGCGCGATCCGTCCGCCGACGGTGCCAGTCGGCCAGGCGCGGTTGCGCATCACCTTGTCGGCGGCGCACAGCGAAGCGCAGGTCGATCAGTTGCTGCAGGCGCTGAACGACAGCCTGATCCCCATCGCCCAGCGCCCTCGGCAAACGTAATCGCTACAGGCAGTCGATCAGCCCGTCATAGAGGCTGCGCGTGGTTCCCGGCAGCGCCGCATACAGCGGTTCAGCGCCGGCGAGCGCGGTGAGCAACTGGCTGACCGTGGTATGCGGCGCCAACGGCGCCACGCAACGCCAGCCGGGCAGGTTGACCAGCACGCGACCGGTTTGCGGATCGACGCTCTCCTCACTGGCCGCGAAACCCCACACGCATTGCGAGACTTCGCCATTGCCGCTGTCCACCGCGCAGGCGAAGCGCAGCGCTTGGATATTGCTGTAGTCGCCCTCGCAAAATGTGTCGCCGCAGATATCGTCGAAATTGCGATTGAGCTGGTAAACCGCGCCGTACCAGGCGTTGACGTCGGCATCGCTGCTGATGTAACCGTCTATGTCCACATAACTATGGCCGGTCGCTGCGGCCGAGGCCGCAGGCGCGGCGGCAACGTGGCCCAGCATCAACAGCAACGCCGCCGTGGCGATTGCCCGTAAACAAGTATTCATCCTCAAGGCTCCGTGGAAGACGAGGTGGATCACCCCGTAGGCAGTGAACCGCCTGCCTCGATGTGTCGCCAAGCGCCTGGCGACTTGCCGCTTTGTAGGTGACGGCAATCGCGCGTTGTCGCGTCGGCGGCCCCACTGGGTAGGGCGATCGCCGTGCACGCCCACTCACGGCGCGCGCCGATGTTTCTCCTACTCCCCATCCACCGTGGTTGCTCGGCTGGTGGCTCAGGCGAAGCATGACGTTCTGTGCCCAGGGCATCCGCGCAACGGATGCGGTCGCCTCCGGCAGGCCTCCGTTTTCGAGCGCGGCGCACGCCATGCCATGCCATGGAATTTCTGCCGCCATGATCAACCCGAGGAAGCAAAAGAGACCGTTAATCCTCGGCTGTCCACGAGCGATTTTGAAAAGCCCGGTACGTACAGCCGGCTAGCCGTCCATCCCCTAGCCGTCCATCCCCGGGGGTACGATCCCCAGGGGTACGATCGCGCGGCGCTTGATGCTATGGTCAGAGGTCAGCTGTGCCGCCCCCGGAAGTTTGAGCCAATCGCATGCGTATTTCCCCCTCCCTGATCGCCGCTGTGCTGTTTTGCCCGCTGGCCGTGGTTCCCGCCGCGCAAGCGCAAGACCAAAGCAACATCTCGCAACGGGCGCTCGACGCCACCGCGCCGTCCACCACCCGCACCGCGCTGGCCAGCGCGCAGCCAGTCACCGCCAAGCATGCGATGGTGGTTTCCGCGCAGCATCTGGCCGCGCAGGTCGGCGTGGACATCCTCAAGCAAGGCGGCAACGCGATCGACGCGGCGGTGGCGGTCGGTTACGCCGAGGCGGTGGTCAATCCGTGCTGCGGCAACATCGGCGGCGGCGGTTTCATGCTGGTGCACCTGGCCAGCGGCAAGGATGTGTTCCTGGATTTTCGCGAGAAGGCGCCGCTGAAGGCCAGCCCGACCATGTACCAGGACGCCGACGGCAACGTGGTGCCCGGCAAGAGCACCGGCAACTATCTGGGCGTGGGCGTGCCCGGCACCGTGATGGGGCTGAACGAGGCGCTGAAGAAGTACGGCACCTTGAGCCTCAAGCAGGCGATCGCGCCGGCGATCAAGCTGGCCCGCGACGGCTTCGTGCTGCAACCGGGCGACGTCAAGATCATGGCCAACCGCAACCAGGATTTCGCCAAGTCGCCCAACGTGGCGGCGATCTTCTTGAACCAAGGCCAGCCCTACCAGGCCGGTGACCGCCTGGTGCAGACCCAGCTCGCGAACACCTTGCAGTTGATCGCCAACGGCGGCGACGCGGCGTTCTACAAGGGACCGATCGCCAAGGCGGTGGTCGCCGCCAGCGAGGCCAACGGCGGCATCCTCTCGCTGCGCGACTTCGCCGACTACACCGTGCAGTGGGCCAAACCGGTGCAGTGCGGCTACCAGGGCTATACGGTGGTTTCCGCGCCGCCGCCCAGCTCCGGCGGCACCACGGTGTGTCAGATCCTGCAAATTCTCGAACCCTTCCCACTCAAGCAGTGGGGCTACGGGTCGACGCAGAGCCTGCACTACTTCATTGAGGCCGAGCGGCGCGCCTTCGCCGATCGCAACACCTACCTGGGCGATCCTGCGTTCGTGCACAACCCGCTGGACAAGCTGCTGTCGCCGCAGCACGCCGCCGCGTTGCGCGCCAGCATCAAGCCCGATCAGGCCACGCCGTCCAGCGAGATCGTCGGCAATCTGGCGCCGTTCGAGGGCGACAACACCACGCACTACTCGGTGCTGGATGAACACGGCAACGCGGTCAGCGTCACCTTCACCATCAACTACTTGTTTGGCGTGGGCAAGATCGCCGGCGACACAGGCTTCTTCCTCAACAACGAGATGGACGACTTCACCTCCAAGCCGGGCGTGCCCAACAGCTTCGGCCTGGTGCAGGGCAAGACCAATCAGATCGAACCGGGCAAGCGCCCGCTCAGCTCGATGTCGCCGACCATCGTGCTCAAGAACGGCAAGCTGTTCATGATCACTGGCAGCCCCGGCGGCTCGACCATCATCTCCACCACGGTGGAGAGTTTTCTCAACGTGGCCGACTTCGGCATGAACATGCAGCAAGCGGTGGACGCGCCGCGCGTGCACCAGCAATGGCTGCCGGACACGGTGGCGGTCGAGCCGGGCCTGTTGACCGACGAGGTGCGCGCCGGGCTGGAAAAGATGGGCTACACCTTCAAGGAGGTGCAGTCCTGGGGCGCCGCCGAAGCGATCCTGGTCAATCCCGACAGCGGGCTGATCGAAGGCGCCAACGACCGCCGTCGCCCGGCGGGCCTGGCCGTCGGCTACTGAGCGCCACGCGCCGCGCACCCGAGGTGACGCGGCGCAGCGGCCAGCAGCGGCCTATAATGGGCGTTGTTTTATGCCGTACGCCGCCATGCCGATCCTCAATATCTCCGCCTACAAGTTCGTCAGCCTGGATGACCCGGCGGTGCTGCGCGAGCGCATGTTGGAACGCTGCGAGGCGCTGGCGCTGAAGGGCACGATCTTGCTGGCGCCGGAAGGGATCAACCTGTTCCTGGCCGGCCCGCGCGCATCGATCGAGGCGTTTGTGACCTGGCTGCACGCCGATCCACGCTTCGCCGATATCGCACCCAAGGAATCGCTCTCCGCCACGGTGCCGTTCGGGCGCCTGCGGGTGCGGCTGAAGAAAGAAATCATCACCATGCGCCAGCCGACCATCCGCCCCGAGGGCGGTCGCGCACCGGCGGTCAGCCCGGCCACCTTGCAGCGCTGGCTGGACGCCGGTCGCGACGACGCCGGCCGCGAGGTGATGCTGCTGGATACACGCAACGATTACGAAACCGACGCCGGCGCCTTCGTCGGCGCGGTGGATTACCGGCTGCGCAGCTTCGGCGATTTCCCCGCCGCGCTGGCCGCCGATCGTGCCCGCTACGCCGGCAAGACGGTGGTGTCCTACTGCACCGGCGGCATCCGCTGCGAGAAGGCCGCGCTGCACATGCAGGATCTGGGCTTGGAGCACGTCTACCAGCTCGAAGGCGGCATTCTCAAATACTTCGAACAGACCGACGGCGCGTACTGGCGCGGCGACTGTTTCGTGTTCGACGAGCGCGGCACGCTGGATACCCGCTTGAGCCCCCGCACCGACGCCGAGCCCGCATGAGCATCGCCGCATGAGTCTGTCGATCGAGCGGCGCGGGCACGGCGCCACGCCCTTGGTGCTGATTCACGGTTGGGCGATGCACAGCGGGGTATTCGCGCCGCTGGTCGAGGCGTTGCAGACGCAGGCGACGATCTACCTGGTCGATCTGCCCGGCCACGGTCATGCGCGCAACAGCACACTGGCGCTGGAACCGGCTGCTTGCGCACAGGCGATCGCCGCGGCGACCCCGCCGGCGGTTTGGTTGGGCTGGTCGCTGGGTGGGCTGGTGGCGCTGCAAGGCGCGCTGGATCACCCGGCGCAAGTGCGCGCGCTGGCGATGCTCTGCGCCACGCCGAAGTTCACTCGCGACGGCGGCTGGGCGCACGGCAACGACGCCAACGTGGTGCGCCAGTTGGCCACCGATCTGGACGACGACTACCACCTGACCCTGGAGCGCTTTCTGGCGCTGGAGGCGATGGGCAGCGACGACCCGCGCGGCGAACTGCGGCGGCTGCGCCAGCTGGTGTTTGCGCGCGGCGAGCCGAATCCGCGGGTCTTGCACGAAGGCCTGCGCCTGCTCGAACACGCCGACCTGCGCGCGCAATTGCCGCGTCTGACCCAGCCCAATCTGTGGCTGGCCGGTCGGCGCGACCGGCTGGTCCATCCCGAGGCGATGCGCTGGTCGGCCGCGCAGGCCGGCGGCAACTTCGCGCAGATCGAACACGCCGGGCATGCGCCGTTCTTCGGCCACGTCGAGGCGCTGGCCGCGGCCCTGATGCCCTTGCTGGCCGCCACGGCGCAACCTTCCGTTGAATGAGATCGGCATGAGCGAGTTCCACGTCGACAAGCACCGCGTGCGGCAGAACTTCGGCCACGCGGCGGCCACTTACGAACAGCACGACGCGCTACAGCGCCAAGTGCAGGACGTGCTGCTGGAGCGGTTGGCGTTCTACCTGCCCACGCCCGAGCGCGTGCTCGACGTCGGCGCCGGCACCGGACGCGGCAGCGCGCTGTTGAAAAAAACCTACCCCAAGGCGCAGGTGATCGCGCTGGATGCCGCGTTGCCGATGCTACGTCAGGCCAAGCGTCACAGTAGCTGGCTGAAACCGTTCCAGCGTGTGAACGCTGATGCGCTGGCGCTGCCGCTGCCCGACCACAGCGTCGATGTGCTGCATTCCAACCTGTGCTTTCAGTGGATCGACGATCTGGCCACGCTGTTCAATGAGTGCGCGCGTGTGCTCAGGCCGGGCGGCCTGCTGACGTTTTCCACCTTCGGCCCGGACACCTTGAAAGAGCTACGCGCGGCCTGGGCGGCGGCCGACCAGCAGTCGCACGTCAGCCGTTTTCTCGACATGCACGACATCGGCGACGCACTGATCGCCGCCGGCCTGCGCGACCCGGTGCTGGACGTGGATCGCTACACGCTGACCTACAGCGAGCCGCGCGCGTTGCTGAAAGAATTGCAGGGACTGGGCGCCACCCACGCCGACAGCGCGCGCCCGCGCGGGCTAACCGGCAAAACCCATTACCGACGCATGCTCGACGCTTACGAAACGCAGCGGCGCAACGGCCGCATCCCGGCCACCTGGGAAGTGGTCACCGCGCACGCGTTCGGCCCGCCGCCGGGGCAATCGCGCCGCGGCGCCGGCGGCG
>JBEVMS010000281.1:0-41780 GCA_040508515.1 Dyella sp.
AACGATCTCACCGCCTCGGTTGACTTCACAGGGCTGGCCGAAGCCGGCCGCAGCGCGGGCTTCACGATGGCGTCCTATCTGTCGCAAGCGCAGTTCTTGATAGCGGCCGGCCTGCAGCACGCCTTCGAAGGAGCCTACCTGGCCGCACCCAACGAATCCGCGCGTTATCAACTTAGCCAGCAGGTCAAAAAGCTGACCCTGCCCGAGCAGATGGGCGAGCGTTTTCAGGTGATGCTTTTGAGTAAAGGTCAAGATCTTCAATTGCTCCCTGCTTTGCTCGCCAGTGATCAAGGCGAACGACTGTAAAGGGCGCCTTACGGCAGCCAGCGGGCAGTTAAACCATAAAAGGCGGGCTTGTCATCACGAGTCTTGAATTGCTGGGTACTGGTCTCGATCAGCCCAGCCTGCTGAAGCTGTTGGCGATAACCTTCCACCGAAGGTGGCTCCCAATAAAATAGGCGCAGCTCACGATAGCCCTGCTGTTTAAGCTTGGTCAGGGTGGCAGGTTCGAGGTCGATCACATAGCGCACCTGATTGCCGGTGAGTATGCAGAACGAGGTAAAGAATCCCCATTCGGGAAACACGTACGCCACATCCGGCCCGGCGCGTCGCGCTGCGATTCCCAGTTCGTTCAATGCCTCAACGCTTTTGCCGTAGCCGCCGCTGATTGCTAGCGCTCGTTGGAAGCTGACTTGCTGTGCGAGGTTGATGGTCAAACACAAAGCCGTCAGTATCAAGAATACTGCCAATCGCAGACGCGTCGAAGTACTCAGCAGTTGCGTCGTGACCGTCCATAGGCAAAGCGGCAATAGGTAGACAAACGGCACCAGCACGCAAAAGTGATGTGCCCAAAGACGATGACCAAACAAGGTCGCCATCAATAAATAGGACACTGGCAGCAATACTGGCAACAGTGTGTAGCGGCGCGGGTCGCGACGCCACAGGAGGATTGCCAGAAGTATCAGCGTGCCTAATGTGGAAAGTGTGCCGACCAGCACTTTGATACCCCCCCACCAGCCGAGTAGCGGCTCCCCGAAGATCATGCTTTCGTTGCCGGCATCGCTCAATGCAAGGGTAACCATATGCCAGGCATAGTAGAAGTTAGCGCTGCCGCTGGCGAACGGATGCAGTTGTCCGACTAGATTTCCTACGTAGTGCAGCATTGGTCCGATGCCATGCAGTTTTAGGGCCAACGATATATAGCCGAATACGAATGGGGATAAACCAAAGGCGAAGCCGAGTATCCAGCACAACGTCAAATGCCGGTTTGCTCCCTTGCGCAGAATCACGATCGCCAGCATGCCTGGTGCGAAAAAGAAGAGGACGAAATATCCGTAGCCTGCCAGTCCGGAGAAGAACCCTGCCCATAAAATCCGGCGCCCGGGCCGGGATTGTGTTGGGAGTGAGTAAAGCAACCGTAACGACACAAACAGCCAGGTAGCGCCCCCCATGACGATGTAAAACTGGGTTCGAAACGACGCGCTGAAAGCCAATTCAGTCGCTAAGCCTAGCGTTGCGGCGAGCCCAAGCCATGGGGAGCGGCTGAGAAGGCGGGTAATGCCGTGGAAAGCTATTAGGAGTATAACGCCGAATAAGGCCTGAGCTAAGCGCAGGCTCGTCACGCTGAAACCTAAGATGGCCAGAAAGGGCAAGGCGACGTAAGCGTTCTGCACCCCGTGGTAGAGGTTGCCCAGAAGTGGGAAAATCTTCGATGGCAACGCGGCGCTTGGATTACGCAGGTGGTGATGCAGCCACTGGGCGGCGATAAAATCCGGATTGACTGCATCCATGTACAGCCCAGGGAGTTGGATTTGGACAGCGATGCAGGATAAAAAAACCAGCACCGGTAGCATCCATAACAGTGAAATTATGCGAGGCTCGCCCAGTGATGAAGGAGCTGAAGTGGACTTATTCATGCTCATGATCTAGCATCCAATGTGCTCGATGCTGCAAATATGCGAAGTGGCGCGCTTCGCGACGGCCAAGCGTGACGGTATCCAGCACGAGGCCGCACACCAGGAACACGGAGCCAAGCAGCCCTAGCGCCGAGCATAGGATTGCCGTTGGGAAGCGCGGCACCAGTCCGGTGGCCAGGTAGGTGGTTAGCAAGGGCCACGCCAGTACTCCGGCGGACAGTAGGCACAGTGCGGTCAGGAACGAAAAAAACAGTAAGGGTTTGCCGTTCTTGGTCAGACGGACGATGGTTAGCAGAATGCGCCAGCCGTCACGCCAAGTATTGAGCTTGCTGTGCGAGTCCTGCATCCGGCTCCCATAATGGGTGGGCAGCTCAGCCACTGGCATATGCAGCTCCAGCGCGTGTACCGCCAACTCGGTTTCCACTTCGAAACCGCTGGCGTGGGCCGGGAACGATTTGACGAAGCGTCGCGACATCACACGGTAGCCCGACAACATGTCGGAGAAAGTTTGGCCGAAGATCTTTCCGGTTAGCCCCGTCAGCAGTCGGTTGCCGAGTCGATGGCCAGCACGATAGGCATCCCGCTCGTGGTCGATCCGTGTACCGACCACCATGTCCAGCGCATCGTGCTGCAATCGCGCGATCATATTGGGTGCGGCGGTGGCGTCGTAGGTGGCATCGCCATCCACCATGACGTAAATGTCCGCGTCCACATCGGCGAACATGCGCCTGATCACATGTCCCTTGCCCTGCAGCGGCTGACTTCTTACCACCGCACCGGCTGCGCGCGCGACCGCTATGGTGTCGTCGCTGGAGTTGTTGTCATAAACAAAAATGGTGGCGCCGGGCAACGCTTGCAAAAAGTCGCTTACCACATGGCCGATAGCGATCGCTTCGTTGAAGCATGGGATTAGCACCGCAATGCGGGACATCCGTGTCGTGCTCATAGACCTATTAGGTTCCGATATAGCGGAGCAGTTTGAGCCAATACATCGATTGGGAGCTAAAAATCTTAGCGTGAAATCGACAATTTTGGCGCGTAACGCTCCGCGGTGACGATAACTCCGTCACCGCGCGGTCTAGCTTGTGGTCTACCGCCGGTCAGTGAATGACGGCGCTGCTGCTGGCGGGTGACGAGGGAGCTGGGCTGACGGGGGTGGAATCATCCTTGCGCCGGGCCAGTTGGCCGGCTTTGAAGAGTTCGGCGGCGACCTGATAGCTCGCGGTGGCTTGCGCGATCTGCAGCGGATCTTGCGGCAGCGCGGGGACGGCATCGCCGGTAGCGAAGTCCGGGTGTACCTGCTCAAGCTTGCGCTGCGGTTCGAGGATGGTCAGCCGGTCGCCGCGCAGGAAGCCGAGCTTTTCGTAGGTAGCGGGGAAGGCGCGCTCGCGGCCCGGTTCGAGTTTGAACACGTCGTAGCCGAAGAAGCGGCTGCGGTAGCTGAAATTGAGCAGTCCCAGCAGTGTCGGCGGAATATCCATCTGCGCGGTCAGGCGTTCCACCCGCTGCGGCGCGATGTGGGCAGGCGCGTAGATCCACAGTGGGATGTGGTAGCGGTTGATCGGCACGCTGGCGCGACCGGCGCTGGAAGCGCAGTGGTCAGCGGTGATTACGAACACGGTGTCGTTGAAGTAGGGCTTCCCTTTGGCGCGCTTGAGGAAGTCGGCGATCGACCAATCGGTGTACTCCACCGCACCTTCGCGAGTGCCGCTGCGGCCGCGCACGCGTCCCGACGGGAAGGTGAAGGGGCGATGGTTGGTGGTGGTCATGATGTGCAAGAAGAACGGCTTGCCGGCGGCGTTGGCCTTGTCCATCTGTGCCAGCGCCAGCGTGTAGAGATCCTCGTCGGCCACGCCCCAAACGTTTTCGCCGTGGATCGTTGCATCCTTGGGAATGTCGTTGCGATCCACCGCGGTGTAACCGTTGTGGTTGAAGAAATAGTTCATGTTGTCGAAGTAGCCGTAGCCACCGTAGACGAAGTCCGACTGATAGCCGCGGTCGTTGAAGATATCGGCCAGCGAGAAGAGGTTCTCGTTGTTGTGCGCCTTGATCAGCGAATCGCCTGGGGTCGGTGGCACCGACAACGACAGCGCCTCCAGCCCGCGCACGGTACGCGTGCCGTTGGCATAGAGGTTGTCGAAGAACATGCTCTGGCCCACCAGCGCGTCCAGGTTGGGGGTGAGGTTCTGCTTGTTGCCGAAGGTACCCAGGTAATCGCCGGACAGGCTCTCCACGCTGATCAGCACCACGTTGAGATGTTTTTCAGCACCCGGATTGCGGATTTCGCGCGTGAGATCGTGTGGATCGTTGCTAACGTAGGTGGCATCGGGCGTCTTGAGCATATCGCGCACGGTATTGAACGCTTGCTCGGATGGCAGCGTGCGATAGAAGCGGTCGTAATCCAGATGGCTGCTGCGGAAGGCAGCAAAGAACTGGTAGATGCCGTTGCCGGCCAGTTCGTTGACGTAGGCGTTATCGTTGCGATCCTTCAGCGCGCCGTTGATGCTCATGCTGGCCAACACGGTCAGTACCAGCCACACCGCCACCACCTTGCCGCGCTGCCAGAAGCGCGTTCCATCGTCGACGCTGCGCAGCGCGCGCTTGCTCAGCCAGACGATCGCCACGGTGAGCAAGGCGAGCAGACTGACCCACAATCCAATCGGGTAGGATTCGCGAATATTGCCGATGACCTCGGTGGTGTAGACCAGATAATCGACCGCGATGAAGTTGAAGCGGGTGCCAAACTCGTTCCAGAACACCAGCTCGGACGCCGCGACGAACAGCAGGCCGTACAACAGCACTAGGCATAGCCCGTACAGCGCCCACTGGCCGGTGCGCGAGCCGTAGCTGAAACCGGGCAGCGGCAGAAAAAACAGCAACAGCAGGCCCAGCGGCCAAACATCGTGCACGCTGGTATGCAAGAGCATATGCAGCGCGCCCAGCGCCAGCACGTACACGGCAGCCAACGCCAGGACATAGAGCATCCAGCCGCGTGCGCCGCGCACACTGGCGCGGCCGGCCGGCACGACCCACAAGAACAGCAGCAACGGCCAGCCCAGGTAGAGGAAGGTGACCAAGTCGTAGCCCAGGCCGATGCCGAACGCGTACAGCCACTTAAGCGGCGCCAGCGGTACCCCGTTGCCGGTCATCGCCAACAACACGATGCGGGTCAGCGCGCCGATCAACAGATAAGCAATGCCCAGCCACAACAGCGGGCGGAAGCGCGATTTCATGGGCGGAAGGGGCATGGCAGGCAAGGGAAGCTCCAACGTGGACCGGACAGTCAGCAGCGTGGCCGCTGGATAAAACTGACGTTTAGCCATGGCGTGACGCGCATCAGCGGGATACCGCCCACACCTGTGCGCCCAGGCCATTGGGCGAGTTACTGTTATAAAGTTTCAATCAAGTTCCTTTCCTTACGCTGTCGGGGTGCGGCTGGCGATGTGGCCTAGGGCGGGGAAGGGCGCAGCCGGGCGATCGCCGCCAGCCTCGCGTGCTGGATCGCCTCGCCCATGGCCGGCCCGCTGAGGCCCTGGGCCACGAAGGGAGCGGCCTCAACCGCGGCGGCGGCCGCGGCGGCCGCGCGCAGGTAAGCGGCCGGTGGATAGTCGTCGTCCTGGTGGCCCAGGCGGCCGCGCTTGTCGGCTTCGCAGGCCAGTAGAAAGGTCGCCAACCGCTGCGGACGACGCAGTGCGTCCAGGGCGGTCAGCAGCTTGAGCAGCGTGGCCGGTTTGAGCTCAAGCGCGCGATGGGCGTTCAGATGCTCGCGGCAGACCAGTTCGGCCAGCGTCGCGTGTTCGGTGGGCACCTTGAGCCTGCTGCAAATCGCCCGCAGCGGGGCCAGCCCGCGTTGCTCGTGGCCGAGATGGCGCGGCAGCACGTCGGCCGGAGTGAGCGCCTTGCCCAGGTCGTGGGTGAGCGCGCAAAAGCCGACCAGATCGTCGCCCGGGGCCAGCTGCGCGGCCATGTCCAGCACCAGTTCCAGATGCGTGCCGGTGTCGATTTCAGGATGGAACTCGGCACGCTGCGGTACGCCGTAGAGCGCGTCGATTTCCGGAAACAGCACCGCCAGCGCCCCGCATTGGCGCAGCACCTGCACAAAGGCGGAAGGCTGCGGCTCGCCCAAGGCCTTACGGGTTTCGGCCCAGACCCGCTCAGGGACGAGATGATCGATCTCGCCGTGTTCGACCATCTGACGCAACAGCCGCACGGTGTCCTCGGCCAGTCGAAACCCCAAGGGCGCGAAGCGTGCGGCGAATCGCGCCACCCGCAGCAAGCGCACCGGGTCTTCGACGAAGGCCGGCGAAACATGCCGCAGCAGGCGTTGCTCGATGTCGGCGACGCCGCCGTAGGGATCGATCAGCGCACCGTGTTCGTCTTGCGCGATCGCGTTGATGGTCAGGTCGCGGCGCGCCAGATCCTGTTCAAGCCTTACCGAGGGATCGGCATGAAAGTCGAACCCGCGGTAACCGTGCCCACTTTTGCGCTCGGTGCGCGCCAGCGCATACTCCTCGCCGGTGCGCGGGTGCAGGAATACCGGGAAATCCTTGCCCACCGGGCGATAGCCCAGCGCGAGCATCGCCTCGGCGCTGGCGCCGACCACCACATGGTCGCGATCGACCACCGAACGCCCCAACAAGTTATCGCGGACCGCGCCGCCGACAAGATAGATTTGCATGATGCGATTCTGCCATGCCGGCATCGGTTGCATCGCCAGCCGCGAGGCGTGTGCCGCCGGCTAAGCATCGGGTCTATGCGCGGGGCGATGGCGTGGCGCAGGCGCACGAGGCGTCAATCCTGCATGCCATCCACGGCAATGGGCATATCGTCGCGTATCAGCCGCGCGTGGGCCTATGCGTGGCCGAGGGCACTGCGCGGGTGCGGGAGACGGCATCCATCCGCACGCCATTGCCGGCAAATCGGCGCGTAGGAAGGGCTCCTCGGTCGACTGGTTCGCCACGGCGCGGATCACGGTCCGCGATGCCGGCGCTGTTCTCAATGATGTGAGCGGGTGATTGGTTGATGCCTGCGCCAGCCCGTCAAACGATGGTGCTGGCGCCGGCCCGCGGCGGCTTGCGTGGGCCGAGTTATGGTGGAGCCTATTCGGAGTTGAGCGACGTGGCGCCCAGTATCCAATCACAGGGCGTCACGCGCTGACATCGTGCCGCTTCGCGCTCAGGGGCCGCTGCTGGCGGCCGGCGCCAACGTACTTCCGCTGGCGGGCGCTGCCGGTGGAGCAGGCGGCGCCTCGGGCTTGTCGACGACGGCGATGCATTGCACCTGCTTGCGTGGCGTTTGGCTGTCTGGAAGGCTATACGTCTTTCCGATTGGCGTCATGCGCTGGCGAAGGTCGATGGTGCGATCGTTGAGTCGCCAGTCGTAGATCACCGCAAAGGCCATCACGCGGGCGACGTATTCGCGCGTTTCCTTGTAGGGGATGGTTGCCACGAACAGATCCGGTTCCAGCGTGCCGCGCGCGCTCAGCCATTGATCGACCTTGTTGGGGCCGGCGTTGTAGGCGGCGCTGGCCAGCCAGGGCGCGCCGTTGTAGCGCGCGGCCATCTGCGCCAAGTAGCGGGTGCCCAGCACCACGTTGACGGCCGGATCGTACAGACTCTGGCCGCCGGCCCAGGGAAGGTTGTTGCGCTTGGCCACCAGTTCGCCGGTGCTGGGCAGCAACTGCATCAGGCCACGCGCGTCGGCGCCGGAACGCGCATCGCTCATCCAGGCGCTTTCGGCGCGCAGGATGCCGTAGGCCCAGGCCGGATCGATCCCGGCGGCGGTCGCCTGCGGCACCAGGCCGTCCTGACTGGCCAGCGGAAAGCGTTGTTCGTACAAGCGCAGCGCATCGCCACCGTTGAAGGTGAACACCGACCGGTCGTACCAGCCGTTGCGGTAGGCCAGGTCGGCGGCCAGGCGCAGGGTGATCGGATCGGCGCCGGCCAGCGCCTGACTCCATTCGCGCCGCGCATAACGCTGCATGCCCACCGCGTACAGCTCGAACGCGCGGGTCAGGCCCGGTTGTTGCAGCAGTGCGTTTTCGCGGACAGGGTCGGTAGCCAATTGCAGAGGGCAGATCGAATAAGGCTGCTGCAATGCATCGGCGGCGAGAAAGCCGAAATAGGTCGGCTGCTTGGCCAGCGTGGCGTACAGCGGCCTGGCCTGATCCTCGCGACCGAGCTTGCCGAGCACGCGTGCGCGGAAGTAACGCCACTCGTCCTGTTGCTGCTGCTCCGGGCTCAGCGCATCGAGCGCCCGCAGGCTGGCCTGCCAGTCCTGCTGCGCCAGCGCCACACGAACGCGCCACTCGCGGCTGGCATCGGTCTGCGCCGCGGGCGGCAGGTCGATCAGTCGGTTCAACGCGTTGTCGTCGAAATCGGTGGCGTGATAGAGCGCCAGCGCGTAGACGATCGCGTTGCGCTGCGTGCCGTTGAAGGCGAAGCGCGTCTGCAATTGCTGCCAGGCCTGATCGGCGCTGCTGGATTGGCGTCGGGCCAGCCGCTGCAAGGCCAGCGCGGCGGCTTGACGCTCGCGCTCGGTATCCGGCCAGGTCAGCGCGGCGCGGGTGGCGCCGAGCGGGTCGCGCAACGCCTGTGCCAGATGCTGCGCGCTGGCCATCTGCTCGGCCGGCAGCCAGGCAGCCAAGGTGGCGATGGTGCCGGGCTGGCCGGCGCCGGCGGCGCGGTCGATCCGTGCCCACAACCGTTCGGTGGTCAGCAGGCCTTGGCCGTGGGCGGCCTCAAGGACCGGATCGCAGCTGGCCGGCAGGCTGGGTTTGTCCCACAGCGCGGCCAGATCGCGGTTGAAGTCCAGCGGCTGGGCGCCGCTCAAGTGCGCCTGAAGCGCATCGCAAGTGAGCGCATCGCCCAGGCCGGGCCGGTACAGCGTGCGGAAGTCGGTCCAATCCTGCCGACGCGCCAGTTCATAGAGAAAGTCACGGCGCAGGTCGGCGGCGGGAATCCACTCCGGGTAGCGATTGAGGTAATCCTGTACCTGGGCCAGGTTGAGTTGGCGCAGGTCGTGGCTGAGCGCGGCGGCTTCCAAGTAGGGATAGAGCGGATAGCTCTGCAATTGCGCGCTCCAGCCACGCCAGCTGTCGCCGCCTTGCTGAGCGGCCGCGTAGGCCTGTCGGAAGGCGTCGCGCTGGTTCGGATCGATCGGCGCGGCCCAGGCGCTCAGGCAGGCTAGGCAAGCGGCCAGCCAAAGCCACATCGGGCGGCGCCGACGCACCGGACGCTTGGACATGCTAATTCCTCAGACAGATCGTTCGAGCGACAGTGTAAGGCATCGTTCCGCGTGCTCTGGCCATGGGCTTCATACCGGATGCAAAGCGCGTCACTGCACCTGCGCGCCGCGGCCGCGCGCGATCGGCCTGATAAACTAACCTGTCACCTTCGGCGCCCAGGGGCGTCGCCATTGCAGGAAACGCATGACCGCCAAGGCTCCTTCGTCGATTAGCACGTCCTGGTTGGCGTGGTCGGTACTTATCCTGGTGGCGTTGGCCGGAGCCTGGTGGTGGTGGCAAATTGGTCGCCCGGTCGATTTGCCCGAGGCGCCCTCGGCACGGATCGCCTGCGTGTCCTACGCGCCGTTCCGCCGACCCGGCGAAACGCCCTACGATCTCAAGGCGTTTATCAGCCCGCAGCGGATCGATGAGGATTTGCGCGCACTTTCGCAGCGTTTTGATTGCGTGCGCACGTACTCGCAAGGCCAGGGACTGGACGCGGTGCCGGCGATCGCCGGACGCTACGGCATGAAAGTCCTGATGGGCATCTGGCTGGGTTCCGATCCCAAGGCCAACGCGCGCGAAGTCGCGCTGGGAATCGCCAGCGCCAAGGCGCATCCGCAGGTGCTGCGCGGCGTGGTGGTGGGCAACGAAGTATTGCTGCGCACCGATCTGTCGCCAGCGGCGCTGGCCGGCTACCTGCAGCAGGTGCGCGCGGCGGTGCCGCGGCAGGTGCCGATCACCTACGCCGACGTGTGGGAGTTTTGGCTGCGCTATCCGCAGATGGCCAAGTATGCTGATTTCATCACCATCCACATCCTGCCGTATTGGGAAGACGCGCCGGTGCCGCCGGAGCATGCGATCGAACACCTGGCCGGGGTCTACGCCAAGCTGCAGCAGGCGTTTCCCGGCAAGCAGGTGATGATCGGCGAAACCGGCTGGCCCAGTGCGGGCCGCCCGCGTCGGGCCGCCCGCGCCAGTGTGGTCAACGAAGCGCGCTACCTGCGCGAATTTCTTCGCTACGCGGCCACCGTCAACATGCCCTACAACGTGATCGAGGCCTTCGATCAGCCCTGGAAGCGCGCGCAGGAAGGCACCGTGGGTGGCTACTGGGGCATCTTCGATGTCGACGCGCGGGCCAAGTTTCCGATGCGCGGGCCGGTGGTGGAGGAACCGCGCTGGGCCGACGGCTGGCTGGCCGGCGCGCTGGGTGTGGCCTTGTTCGTCGGAGCTGGCCTATGGCGTCGGCGCTGGCAAGGCTTGCGCGGCCTGGGCGTGCTGAGTTTGAGCGGTTTTGCCAGCGGCACCGCACTGGCCTGGCAATATCGCCAGATGTTCTACGCCTGCGGCCCGCTATGGGAGTGGATGGTGTCGATCGCCTGCTGCGTGCTGGCCCTGTTGACGGCGTTGCACGTGAGTCAGTTGCTGGCAGCGCGGCTCAGCGGCGGGGAACCTGGCCGCGCGCCCTCGCGCTGGTGGCGTTTCGGCTGGATGCTGGTGCTGACCTACTACGATTTGCTGATGGTGTTCGACGGGCGCTACCGTGACTTTCCACTGGGGCTGTTCGCCTTGCCTTGCCTGGGCTTTGCGCTGGCCGGCAGCATGGGCAGTCGCGGCACGGGCAAGCCGATGCTGGAAGAACGCTTTCTGGCGTTCTGGATGCCGGCCCTGGCGGCGGTGGTGGTGATCATGGAACTGGGCCTGGATGCCAGCACCTGGCTATGGCTGGCGCTGAACCTGGCCTTGGCGCTGCCGGTGCTACGCGGCTGGCTGAGCGCCAGAGAGCCGGTTGGCCTGGCTGCGCAGTAGCAGCAGGCTGCCGAACAGCAAGGCCAGCGCGCCGGCCTGGTAACAGAACAGTTCCACCGCCACAAATCCCAGCGCCGCCGCCAGCCAAGATGGCAGCGGCTTGCGCCGCCATAGCGCCAATGCGGTGGCCAGCAGCGCGGCGTACCCGTAGCCGTTGTTGAGAAAGCCAAGCACCAGCGCCTGGCGCAACGCACACCAGCTTGGCGGATTGCTGGCCGTGCAGAGATCGACCAGTTCGCGCGGCTCGATAAAGCCATAGCGCAGCGCGGCGCTGGCCAGCCCGACCAAGGCCAGCAGCAGCCAGGGCATGGCCAGGGGAAGGGTACGGTTGTTCATCGATCGATTCGCAGTGGGTGAGGGGTGGCATGCGCCGGCAGGCGAATTTCCGCGGCCAGCGGCAAGTGATCGGAGAAAGCCTGCGGCAACGTCCAGACTTTTTCCAGCACGATGCCCGGCGAGGTCAGGATATGGTCCAGCGCCCGGCGCGGCTTCCAACTGGGGAATGTCGGCGTCGATTGCGCGGGCGGCTGCAAGCTGCTGCGCGCGAACAGGTGCCGCAGCTCAGCGCTGTTGGCGTCGGCGTTGAGGTCACCCATCAGCACCGCGTGCGGGTAGTCGGACAGCAGCTCGGCGATCATGCCCAATTGGCGGGTGCGCGCCGGCGCGCTCAGCGAGAGGTGGGCGATCATCACCGCCAGCGCGTCGTTGCCTTCACCGAAGCGCGCGAGCATCGCGCCGCGCCCCGGAATGCGGCTGGGCAGCGGAAAATCCAGTACCTCGCTGGGCTCGATGCGGCTGATCAGGCCATTCGCCGAGTGCGCCAGCCGGGCCATCGGCCGATTGGGTTGGTGGCTCCAGAACGGCATCCCGGCCGCCTCGGCCAAGTAACGGGTCTGGTTGAGAAAGCCCGAGCGCAGGCTGCCGGCGTCGGCCTCTTGCAGGCCCACCACATCGAACTGCGGCAACAGTTCGGCGAGCCGATCCAGGTTGTCTAGCTTGCCGCGGCCGGGCAGCACCGCGCTCAGGCTGCGCGTGACGTATTCGCTGTAGCGCTGCACGCTGGCGCCGGCGAGGATGTTGCAGCTGAGCAGCCGCAAACGACGGGTGGCGAGCTGAGCGGTGGCGACTGCGGGATGGCTCATCGAGGCGAAATCATCAGGCGTCCCAAGCGGGTCGTGATCTCCCGCAGGCCGGCAGCATGCCGGCCTGCACGTGAACGCGAAGCGAGTCGCCTGGGAGCGCCGTTGGCACGGACTACTTGGCGGTTGCCAGATCGCGCTTGGCCAGCCACAGCGTCATGGCCGAGAGCTGATCCAGCGATTGCACGGCGCCGCTGCGGTACTTGCCATCGACCACGATGGTCGGGGTGCCCTCGACGCCCCACTTCTGCACCAGCGCACTGTCGCGCCTGATCTGCGCGGTAACTTCGTCGGAGCTGGCAATCTTCAGGAACTGCGCGCGGTTGACACCTTCGCGGGCGTAGAAATCGGCCAGCTCATCGAGCGTGTTGATCGGATAGTGGTCGTCGAACTTGGCCTTGAACAGCGCCAGATGGATCTTGTCGGCGACACCCAACTGCTTGGCCGCGTAGTAGGCGCGGGCAAATGGCAGCCACTCGTCGTTGAAAGCGGCTGGCACCAGCTTGAACACCACCCCGGGCGGCAACTGCTTGCGCAACTGCTCGACGGTGGGTGCGAAATGCGCGCAGTGAATGCAGCCGTAGGAAAACACCTCGACCACTTCGACTTTGCCCTCGGCACTGTAACGCTGCTGCTGGGCGGCGGGCAGGGTGACGTATTCGCTGCCATCGGTATACGGCGCGCTGGTGCTCTGCGCGATGCAGGCGGTGGCCAGCAACAGGCCGCCGAGCAGGGTGATGAGGCGCAGCGAGCTAAAACGCTTGAACATGCAATGATCTCCGTGTGGCGACCGGCGCGGCGTCGACGCCGTTGCCTGTCGCCCTTGAACGACGCCACCACGCAGCGTGGCAGCGCATCGACTTACTCGGGTCCGGCTACTTGCCGGCCGCCTCCTTGGCCACCAGGTATTTGGTCAGTGCTACCGTTTGATCGTAGCCGCCGGCGCTGCCGACGTCGAAGCGGTATTTGCCGTCGATCACCATGGTGGGCGTGCCTTCGACACCGTAAGCCTTCACCAGTTCATCGGCGCGCTTCATCTTGGTGTTGATCGCGAACGAATTGGCGACGCCCTCGAAGGTTTTCGCATCGATGCCGTACTTGGCGTAGAACTTGGCCATCGCATCCAGGCCCGGCAGCGCATCGGACGGCTTGGGGCGACCGGTGCGCGGGTCCATTGCGCTCAACTCGCCGCTGACCCAGATCGCGTCGTACATCGCGTCGTGGCTCTTGTCGGCCACGCCGAGGGTCTGCGCGGTCAGGTAGGCGCGCTGCAGCATGGGCCAGTTCTCAGCCGCCATGAACGAGGCGGGCAGATAGACCATCACCGCGTCGGCGGGCAATTGCTGGGCGATCTTGTCGGCGGTGGTGTGGAAGGCGTTGCAGGCCGGGCAGCCGTAGGAGAACACCTCGGTGACCTCGATCTTGCCCGGGTGGCTGGTCGGCTGCTGCGGCTGGATCAGGAAATAATTCTTGCCTTCGACCCACGTGGGGTCTTCGGCAAAGGTGCTCGCCGTGGCGGCCCCGGCAGTGCTGGCTGAGGCCGGGGACGGTGTGCTGCTGGCGCCGGCAGTGCTGTCTGCGGCCGGTGCGCTGCTCTGTGCCGTGGCGGGCGCCGATGCGGCCGCTGCCGGCGCGCTGACCGGGGCCGCTGGTACGGCGGCGGTGGCTGGTGTGGCAGGTTGCACGGAGGCGGCGTTATCACCGTTATGGCTGCAGGCGGCAAGCACCAGCAGGGTGGCACACAGGAACGGCAAACGCTTCAACATGACTGACCTCAAAATGGATACGACGAAAACACCCGCCGCTCAGGGCGCGCTGGCGGTAGGATAAGATGCGGCTGGCGCGACGCTGTGCAAGCCCTCGATGTAATTGGCGACCGCGGCGATTTCCTGCGCGTCCAGCTTGGCGGCGATCGACTGCATGAGCTTGACCGTGGCAACCGGACTGGTCGTCGGCGCCTGCCAGGCTTTCAGCCTTGCCTCAATGTACGTGGCATGTTGACCGGTCAGTTGCGGATACAACGCGCCCGGATTGCCGCGACCGTCGATGCTGTGGCAGGCCATGCAGGCCGGCACGCCGCGCGCGCTGTCGCCTTGACGGTAGAGCCGCTCGCCGGCGGCGACCAGCGCTTCGTCGGCCACGCCGGGCCGTGATGTCTTACCGGCGTAGTAGGCGCCGATATCCAGCATGTCCTGCTCGGTCAGCGGCGCGGCAAAGCCGATCATGATCGGATTGACCCGCTTGGCGCTTTTGAAGCTGGCCAACTGATGCGCGATATAACCCTCGCTCTGGCCGGCCAGTTTGGGATATTGCGGATCGGTGCTGTTGCCGTCGGCGCCGTGGCAGGCGCCGCAGACGGCGGCCTTGGCCTGGCCGGCCGTGGCGTCGCCGGGCTTGAGCGACGCCGCGGTCACGCCCGCATTGACGTTGCCAGAGGCCTTCAATGGGGCCAGTGGGTCGGCTTGTTTGGCCTCCTGCGCCATGGTGGTGCCGACGCAAAGCGCGAGAGCGAGGGCTATGACCGGCCGAAAACTCATACACTTGTCTCCAAAGTGCTGCGCCAAACTACCGGAATCATCGCACTACGGCCTGCGCTAGGCAGGAATCTTAAGAATTATCTCCGTGCCACTCTAACCGGTCAAACCATCTTCATGTCGTCCAATCCGCTTCAAGGCGCACAGTTCATACTGGCGGCCCATCGCATCAGCCAGCTGCCTACCGACGAGGGCGCCGAAGTGGCGTTCGCCGGGCGTTCCAATGCCGGCAAATCCAGTGCGCTCAACGCGCTGACCGGTCATCGCGGACTGGCGCGCACCTCCAAGACGCCCGGTCGCACGCAGCAGATGGTCGCCTTCAGCCTACCCATTTCCAGCGAGCTGCGGCTGATCGATCTGCCCGGTTACGGCTACGCCAAAGTTCCCGTGGAAATGCGCGAGCACTGGAAGCTGGAAATCGATGCCTACCTCAAGCAGCGCAAGAGCCTGCGCGGGGTGATCCTGATCGCCGATATCCGCCATCCGCTCAAAGAGTTCGACCGGATGATGCTGGAGTTTTGCTTTCACACCCATCTGCCCTGCCATCTCTTGCTGACCAAGGCGGACAAGCTCTCGCGCGGGCAAGCGACGCAGGCGTTGGCGGCGATGCGCAAGCAGTTCGCCGGCGAGGGCTTGCAGGCGACCGTGCAGGTGTTTTCCTCCAGTGCGCCCACCGGCGTGGACGAAGCGCGCGCCAAGGTAATGGAACTGCTAGCGCGCGAACGCGACGTCTGACCGCGCCGATCCGCTCGCGCCCATCCGCGCCTGGGCGCGGCGCCGGCCATGATCGGGAAGCGCGGCGCGGGTTGGCGTGCTCAGCGCGTTTGCAGCGAGGCCATGAACACCGCGCACAGCGCCTCCATGCCGGCCTGGTCGTCGGCGTCGAAGCGCGCGGTCAGCGGGCTATCCACATCCCATACGCCGAACAGGCTGCCGTCGGCGTTGATCAGCGGCACCACGATTTCCGAATTGCTGGCCGCGTCGCAGGCGATGTGGCCGTCGAAGGCGTGTACGTCTTCGATCAACTGGGTCTGCCGGGTCTGCGCGGCGGTGCCGCAGACGCCGCGGCCCAGGGCGATGCGGATGCACGCTGGCTTGCCCTGGAATGGGCCGACCACCAGCTCCTCGCCGTCGTAGAGGTAGAAGCCGGCCCAGTTGAGGTCGGGCAGGCTGTGATAAACGAGGGCTGCGAAGTTGGCCGCGTTGGCGATCATGCTGCGCTCGCCTTGCAGCATCCCGCGCGCCTGCTCGGCCAGTTGCTGGTAATGCTCGCGCTTGTTGGCGGCGGCGTTGGTGCTGATCTCGAACATGGCGTGCTATTCCGCAAAAAGGCGATCGCCGTATTATGGACCGCCCAGCCGTGCCGCACACTTCGATGACGCCATTCCTTTCCCCCGCGCTTGCGCTTGCGTCGCCATCGGTCGCCAAGCGATGAGCAAGCCTGCGGTGTTCATCGCCGGCACCGATACCGGCATCGGCAAAACCCACGTGGCCTGCACCTTGCTGCATGCGCTGCGTCAGAGCGGGCAACGCGCCTGCGGCATGAAGCCGGTGGCCAGCGGCAGCGTGGCGACGCCCCAAGGACTGCGCAACGACGATGCGCTGGCGCTGCAAGCGGCCAGCGGATCGCCGACGCCGCGCTATGAGCAGGTCAATCCACTGGCGTTGAGCGAGCCGTTGTCGCCTCATCTGGCCGCCGCGCACGCCGGCGTGGTGATCAGCCTGGCTCCTTTGCACGCGGCTTACCAGCAACTGCGCGACGATTACCAGAAGGTCGTCGTTGAAGGCGTCGGCGGCTGGATGGTGCCGCTGGCGGAGGGGTTGTCGGCGGCGGATATCGCGCGGCAATGGCAGTTGCCGGTGATCCTGGTGGTGGGCTTGAAACTGGGCTGCCTCAATCATGCGCAATTGACCGCGCGGGCGATCCAAGCCGACGGCTGCCGGTTGGTGGGCTGGATCGGCAATCGGATCGATCCGCAGATGGCCGCGGTGGAGGAAAACATCGCCAGCCTCAACGCCTTGTTACCGGCTCCTTGTCTGGGCATTTTGCCGTACGGTGTGGCGCCCCCCCTGGCTGCTGGCGAGCTGGCTGACGCGCTGTCGGCCTTGGCTTGACGCCTCGATATGACGCGCAGCAGGTGCCAGCGTGGGGCGCCGCGGCGATAATGGGAACCTATCCTGGGGAATTGCCATGAGCCGCAATCAGTACTTTCTTTCCATCGATGACCTGGCAAACGCCCGCGGCGCCGAGCCCAAGCTGGCTTACGATGGCGCCGGTCCCAACGATTTCGCTGCCGCGCTGGAGGAAGCCTTGCGCTATCCGGGTTTGTTTCAGCGCTGGCGGGCGCTGCAGGTGGATCCGGAGCAAGTCGACCCCGCGCTGGGCGCGACCGATCCGCACGTGAGCGCGCGCGCGGCGGTGGCCGATCAGCGCATCGACGTCACCCTGACCACTGCTCTGCCGATGAGCATCGTGCGTCATCGCTTGAATCTGCTGATAGGGCCGAACTGGCAGTTGCGCGACATGCGTGCGGCTTGAGCCGCGCTGCGCTGCGCCTGTGATAACCCTTGGCGAGGCTATCGACGGCGGTTACAGTGATCCTTTGGGTTTCACGTTGCAGTGCCGGTTCGCCGGCGCTCCTTAAGTCAAAGGTGGGGGAACTTTACGATGCTACGTCTACGCACTCTCGCGATCGCAACCAGCATGGTGCTGGCGGCTTGTTCACAATCGTCCAACGACACCCCCAACGATGCCGCCAAGCCGGCATCCAGCAGCGCGCCGGCCCCTGCCATGACCGCGCCCGCCGCCGCCAGCACGACCCCCGTGGCAGCGCCGGTCGCGGACATCACCGCCAATCCGTTCTACAACGCCAGCACGCTGCCATTTCAAGCGCCTCCTTTTGACAAGATCAAGGACAGCGACTACCAACCGGCGATCGAGGAGGGCATGAAACAGCGCCTGGCCGAGATCGAAAAGATCGCCGACAACCCCGAGCCGGCCAGTTTCGACAACACCTTCGTGGCGATGGAAAAATCCGGCGCCATGCTGACTCGAACCATGCAGGCATTCAGCGGCGTGGCGGGTGCCAACACCAACGATAAGTTGCAAAAGGTCGAAGAGGAGGAGGCGCCCAAGCTGGCCGCGTCCGAAGACGCGATCACCATGAACAGCAAGCTGTTTGCGCGCATCCAGTCCATCTATGACCAGCGCGACGCGCTGAAGCTGGATCCCGAATCCAAGCGACTGGTTGAAGTGACCTATCAGCATTTTGTCCTGCGCGGCGCCAAATTGTCGGACGCCGATAAGGCCAAACTGAAAGACCTCAATAAGGAAGCCTCCACCTTGTCCACCCAGTTCAGCAATAAGCTGCTGGCGGCGAGCAAGGCCGGTGCGCTGGTGGTTGACGACAAGGCCAAGCTGGCCGGACTGTCCGATAGCGATATCGCCGCCGCCGCTGAAGCGGCCAAGGCGCGCGGGCTGGACGGCAAATGGGTGCTGCCGCTGTTTAACACCACCCAGCAGCCGGATCTGCAAAATCTCAGCGACCGGGCCACCCGCGAGGCGTTGTTCAATGCTTCGTGGACGCGCACCGAAAAGGGTGATGCCAACGATACCCGGCCGATTATCGAGCGCCTCGCGCAGATCCGCGCCGAGCAGGCGCAACTGTTGGGCTTCCCCAACTACGCCGCGTGGAAGCTGCAGGATCAGATGGCCAAGACGCCCGACGCAGCGTTGAAGTTCATGGAGAACCTGGTTGGACCGGCCACCGCGCGCGCCGAGCGCGAAGCCAAGGACATCCAGACCACCATCGATCAGAGCAAGGGCGGTTTCAAGCTGGCCGCCTGGGATTGGGAGACTTACGCCGAGCAGGTGCGCAAGGCCAAGTACGATCTGGACGAGTCGCAGATCAAGCCTTACTTCGAGCTCAACAATGTGCTGGAGAACGGCGTGTTCTATGCCGCCAACCAGCTGTACGGGCTGACCTTCAAGGAGCGCAAGGACATTCCGGTCTACCAGCCGGACGTCAAGGTCTACGAAGTGTTCGACAAGGACGGCAGCTCGCTGGCGTTGTTCTATGCCGATTACTTCAAGCGCGACAACAAGAGCGGCGGCGCTTGGATGAGCAACTTCGTCGATCAGTCCAAGCTGTTGGGCACCAAGCCGGTGATCTACAACGTCGCCAATTTCACCAAGCCTGCTCCAGGCCAGCCCGCGCTGCTGTCGTTCGACGACGTGATTACCATGTTCCACGAGTTTGGCCATGGCTTGCATGGCTTGTTCGCCGACAGCGAATTCCCGACGCTGTCCGGGACAGCCACTCCGCGTGACTTCGTTGAATTTCCCTCGCAGTTCAACGAACACTGGGCGAGTGATCCCAAGGTATTCGCCAACTACGCCAAGAACTACCAGACTGGCGCGCCGATGCCGCAGGAACTGGTCGACAAGCTCAAAAAGGCCCGGCATTTCAACAAGGGCTACGACATGACGGAGCTGGTCGCTGCCGCGATGCTGGACATGAACTGGCACACCTTGGGCGCCGATGCGTCCAAACAGGACGCGGACGCGTTTGAAGCGGCCGCCTTGAAGAAGGACAAGATTGATCTGTCCTACGTACCGCCGCGCTACCGTTCCAGCTATTTTCAGCACATCTGGGGCGGTGGCTATGCGGCCGGCTACTATGCCTACCTGTGGACGCAGATGCTGGCCGATGACGCCTTCGTCGGCTTCCAGCAGCGTGGCGGGCTGACGCGCGCCAATGGCGATCGCTTCCGCGCGATGATCCTCTCGCGCGGCAATACCGAGGACTTGGGCAAGATGTACAAGGATTGGCGCGGCAAGGATCCGAGCATCGAGCCGATGCTGATCAACCGCGGCTTGAAGGATGCGCCGGGGCAGTAAGCGCGCGGTCGTCAGTGTCACCCAAGGGCCGGCAGTGATGCCGGCCCTTTTTGTTGCCCCGGAGTTCTGCGTAACCGTAGCCGTCTAGACGTATATATCAGCGCGCTCCCTGGCGTGTCTGCGCTTGGGGCCGTGGGCCGGCTATGCAGTAGGTGGCACCCTTGCCGCCGCCGGTCACCGCTGACGCCTCTGATGGCGGCACAAGCTAAGTCGCTGGGCGAAGCGCAGGCCGCCAACGCCGAAAACGAGGATCTCGGGTTGGCTTACTGCGGCCAGTACGAGTGCTTTCACGATTCGCGTCGGGCACGTACGCAGTGCGGAAAGTCATGCTCCAGCGCGAGGTATGACTCAGTAGGCGAATTCGCGGAACACCGGGTCGATGCTGCCGTTCCAGGCGCCGTGGAAAAGCTCCAGCTTGCGTTCGGCCGGGGTCTGGTTGGCGGCGACGATTTCCAGCAGCGGCTCCAGATAAATGCTTTCGTCGGCGCCGTGCGCATTGTGGCGGGCGCGGCGACGCAAGCCGTGCGCGGCGATCTTCAGCGTTTCGGCGGCCAGTTCGCGCACGCTGTGACCGCGGAAGGGCAACTTCAGTGCCTGCTTGGGCACGCCATCACGCAGCGCGTGGCGCTCTTCGCGCGAGAAGTCCTTGACCAGATCCCAGGCGGCGTCCAGCGCTTCATCGTCGTACAGCAGACCAACCCACAGCGCCGGCAACGCGCACAGCCGACCCCATGGTCCACCGTCGGCGCCGCGCATTTCCAGGTACTGCTTCAGGCGCACTTCGGGGAAGGCGGTGGTCAGGTGATCGGCGAAGTCGCGCATGCTCGGATGCTCGCCCGGCAGCGCGGCCAGCTTGCCGGCCATGAAGGCTTTGAAATCCTGCCCGGACAGGTCGAGGTAGCGGTCATCCCGATAGCTGAAGTACATCGGCACGTCGAGGATGTAATCGACATAGCGCTCGTAGCCGAAGCCGTCGGCGAACACGAAGTCGAGCATGCCGGTGCGATCGGCGTCGGTGTCGGTCCACACTTGCGAGCGAAAAGACTGATAGCCGTTTGGACGGCCTTCGGTAAACGGCGAATCGGCGAACAGTGCGGTGGCGATCGGTTGCAGCGCCAGGCTGGCGCGGAACTTCTTGATCATGTCCGCTTCACTGGAAAAATCCAGGTTGACCTGCACCGTGCAGGTGCGGGTCATCATGTCCAGGCCCAGCGAACCGACCTTGGGCATGTATTCGCGCATGATCTTGTAGCGGCCCTTGGGCATCCAGGGCATTTCCTCGCGCTTCCACTTGGGTTGGAAACCCATGCCGAGAAAGCCCATACCCAGGTCATCGGCGATCGAGCGCACTTCGGCCAGATGACCGTTCACTTCGCTGCACGTGTCGTGGATGGTTTCCAGGGGTGCGCCGGAAAGTTCCAGTTGGCCGGCCGGTTCCAGCGTGATATTGGCCTTGCCGCGGGTCAGCGCCACCGGCGTCTCGCCTTCGCGGGCAATGTCCCAGCCGTAGCGTTCGGCCAGCCGTTCCAGCAGCACGCGGATGCCGCGCTCACCCTCGAAGCTGGGCGCGCGCAGGCTATCGGTGAGGAAACCGAATTTTTCGTGCTCGGTGCCGATAAGCCACGCCTCGCGCGGCTTCTCGCCGGCGGCGAGGTAGTCGATCAGTTGCTGGCGGTTCGTGATCGGCGTGCTCTTGACGACGCTGGGTATGGACACGGGGCTGACCTTGCTGGAAGAGCGATGACTATGGGGACGGCCCGCCGCTTACGAAAGGGCCATCGGATGGATAATTGTACGTGAGAGTTCACGAGAAGATCGCCTGCCCGCAACTGCCGCAGCAAACAGAAAATCCTGCACGCAGACGCTTGGAAAATTGCGTCAGCGCTGAGTAGGGACGGCCGGACTCCACGCATGCGAAAAGCCGGCTTGCGCCGGCCTTTCATAGCGACAGATGGCGTTATGCGATCTGGCTAGCGTTTCATCGAGTTGAAGAACTCGTCGTTGGCCTTGGTGTTCTTCATCTTGTCGAGCATGAACTCCATCGCCGCCAGCTCGTCCATCGGATGCAGCAGCTTGCGCAGGATCCAGATCTTTGCCAGCAGGTCCGGTTCGATCAGCAGATCTTCGCGGCGGGTGCCCGAGCGGTTGATGTCGATCGCCGGGTACACGCGCTTCTCGGAAATGCGCCGGGACAGGTGCACTTCCATGTTGCCGGTACCCTTGAATTCCTCGTAGATCACCTCGTCCATCTTGCTGCCGGTATCGGTCAGCGCGGTGGCGATGATGGTCAGCGAGCCGCCTTCCTCGACGTTGCGCGCGGCGCCGAAGAAACGCTTGGGCCGTTGCAGTGCGTTGGCGTCGACACCGCCGGTGAGCACCTTGCCGGAGCTGGGCACCACGGTGTTGTAGGCGCGCGCCAGGCGGGTGATCGAGTCGAGCAGGATCACCACGTCCTTCTTGTGCTCGACCAGGCGCTTGGCGCGCTCGATCACCATCTCGGCCACCTGCACGTGGCGCACCGCCGGTTCGTCGAAGGTGGAGGAGATCACTTCGGCGCGCACGGTACGGGCGATTTCGGTGACTTCCTCGGGCCGCTCGTCGATCAGCAGCATGATCAGGTGCGCGTCGGGATGGTTGTACTGGATCGCCTGGGCGATGTTCTGCAGCATCATCGTCTTGCCGGACTTCGGCTGCGAGACGATCAAGCCACGCTGGCCACGCCCGATCGGCGCGATCAGGTCCAAAATGCGCCCGGTGATGTCCTCGCTGGAACCGTTGCCGCGCTCAAGCTTGAACGCCTTGCGCGGAAACAGCGGGGTGAGGTTCTCGAACAGCAGCTTGTTCTTGGACGCTTCCGGCGGATCGCCGTTGATGTCGTCGACCTTGAGCAGGGCGAAGTAGCGCTCGCCTTCCTTGGGATGACGCACACGCCCGGTGATGTAGTCGCCGGTGCGCAGGTTGAAGCGGCGAATCTGGCTGGGCGAGACATAGATGTCGTCGGGACCGGCCAGGTAGGATTCGTCGGCCGAACGCAGGAAGCCGAAACCGTCCTGCAAAATTTCCAGCACGCCCTCGGCCCAGATGCCGCCGCCAGAACGCGCATGCGCCTTCAAGATGTTGAACACCACATCTTGCTTGCGCGCCCGCGCCACGCCTTCCTGGATGCCCAGCGATTCGGCCAGCTCCAGCAATTGGATCGAATTCTTGCGCTTGAGCTCGGTCAGGTTGATCAGGCGATCGTTGCTGCCGGCGTCGGCGTACTCGTCGTCCACCGGCAAGCCGTTGTTGTTGCGCGGATGGTTGCCCTGTCCGCCGCCTTGCCCCTGCCCTTGTTGACCCTGTGGGCGTGGGCCGCGCTCGTTACGCCGCCGCCGGCCGCGGTCGTTGCGGTCGTTGTTGCGCTGCTCGTTGCGGCCGTTATTGGCTTGGCCACCACCGCCCTGGCTCTGGCCGCCCTGGCTCTGGCCGCCCTGGCCCTGGCCCTGGTTGCCGGGGTTGCCGCCGGGAGCGACGGAATGTGCACCCGGCTGGGTGGGCGCATTGCCGGGTGCGGATGCGGCGGGGACGGAGGGCGTCGCCTGGTTGCCATTGGCGCCGCCCTGATGCGCGGGCATCAGTGGCTGGCTGTTGCCGGGTTGAACCGGCTCGCGCGCTTCGCTGGGCATCCGCGGCGGGGGCGCTTCGTTATGCATGGGTGGTGCGCTCGGCGGGTCCACTGGCAGGCGCGCCTGGATCGGCGCAGGCGCCGGAGCGCTTGCCGTCAGCTCGCCGGAAGCGGGCCGCTCGACCTTGGGCGCCGTCTTGCGCGGAGCGCGCGGACGCGGTTCGGACGCAGGCTTGGCTTCGGCGCCCTTGGCGTCGTTCGGTGTTTGGCTTTCGATATCGGACACGGGCAAACCTCACGGGGCGCCGTTGAAAAACAGGAGGGAGGATGAGAGTGCGCGCTTGGCGCGGGGGACGGATCGTCCCAAGTAACGAGTGGAATCTAACACCCGCCGCGCGGCGCCGTAAAGCGCGGCGGCAGGGTTTCGTGCAACCGATTCAGCCAAGCGGAGCGCTTACAGTGCCTTGTCGATCATCTGCGCCAGTTGGCCCTTGCTGACCGCGCCGATCTGAGTGGCCTCGACTTTGCCGTTCTTGAACACCATCAAAGTTGGGATGCCGCGCACGCCGTAATCGCGCGGCGTCTTCTGGTTGTGGTCGATATTGAGCTTGACGATGCGCAGCTTGCCTTCGTATTGCTTGGCGAGCTCTTCCAGCGCCGGCGCGATGGCCTTGCACGGGCCGCACCATTCGGCCCAGAAATCGAGCAGGACAGGGGTATCGGATTTGAGCACTTCGGCATCGAAGGCCTCGTCGCTCACATGATGGATCAGCTCGCTCACCGGAATTCTCCGCATTGGCGTGGATTTAAGGGGGTGGAGGACCGCGCGGCCAGCATCAGCTACACTCAGGCGCCCATGTTGCGCGGGTCGGACCGGAAAAGAAGGGTTGCCATTGCGGCGTGCTCTTCATTCCAGCGTAATTCGGGGCGCGATTCAAGCGATTCAAGTCCGATGATCCAAGGGCGCCGGCAGACGGTTCCGTTGACATAGGTGAGCTGGCTCCCTACTGGATGCCCGGCTGCCGCCGGAAAGGCCGCAGAGCCCTTTCACCTATGCCAGCGGGACTGTCTGAGGTCGCGCTCTCCATTCGGCACCTGCCGGTGGGCCTGCGCTCGGTGTTTGGGACCTTCCCCACGCCCGCGGCCCGCGCGGCGTGCCGCCATTCAACCGTCCCCGGCCCGCAGGGCGTCTAGGGGCCGGCGCCACGCCTTGGCAAGCGGCATGGCGCTCGATCTGGTCACCTTACCCACATGTCACAAACCGTACTCACTGACGTTATCTACGAAAATCTGGACCTCCATCCGTTACTGCAGCAAGGTCTGGCCGAAGCCGGTTTCAGCCGCTGCACCCCGATCCAGGCGCTGACGCTGCCGATGGCATTGACCGGTCGCGACGTCGCCGGCCAGGCACAGACCGGCACCGGCAAGACCTGCGCGTTTCTGGTCGCGCTGATGAATCGCCTGCTGACCCAGCCGGCCGCCGCCAGCCGTAAAGATGCTGATCCGCGCGCGCTGGTGATCGCGCCGACCCGCGAGTTGGCGATCCAGATCGACAAGGACGCCCAGGCGATCGGCAAGCACACCGGCTTGAAGACCGCGCTGATCTACGGCGGCGTCGACTACGACAAGCAGCGCCAACAGCTCAAGGACGGCTGCGACATCATCATCGCCACCCCCGGCCGCCTGCTGGATTACTACAAGCAGAACGTGTTCGGCCTGGACAGCGTCGAAGTGATGGTGATCGACGAAGCCGATCGCATGTTCGACCTGGGCTTCATCAAGGACGTGCGCTTCATCTTCCGCCGGCTGCCGTCGCCCGAGGCGCGTCAGGTGCTGCTGTTCTCGGCCACGCTCAGCCACCGCGTGCTGGAGCTGGCCTACGAGCACATGCACAACGCTGAAAAGTTGGTGGTGGAGAGTGAGAACGTCACCGCCGACCGCGTGCGCCAGCTGGTCTACTTCCCCTCCAAGGAAGAAAAGATGCCGCTGCTGCTGAATCTGCTCGATCGCACCGAGCTCAGCCGCAGCATCATCTTCGTCAACACCAAGGCCGCCGCCGAGCGCATCACCGAGCGGGTCAAGCGGCACGGCTACCGGGTCGGCGCGTTGTCCGGCGACGTGCCGCAGTTGAAGCGCCAGAAGCTGTTGCAGCGCTTCCAGGACGGTCAACTGGACATGCTGGTGTGCACCGACGTGGCCGCGCGCGGCCTGCACATTCCGGCGGTCAGCCACGTGTTCAACTACGACCTGCCGCAGGACGCCGAGGATTACGTGCACCGCATCGGCCGCACCGCGCGGCTAGGCGCCGAGGGTGACGCGATCAGCTTCGCCTGCGACCTGTACGCGATGAGCCTGCCGGACATCGAAAGCTATATCGGACAAAGCATTCCGGTTGGCAAGATCGAGCCGCAGTGGCTGATCATGCCCAAGCCCAAGCTGGTCGAGGGCGGCGCTTTCGAGGCCGAAGACGAGGCCGAGGAGGCCGCGATGGCCGCCGGCAGCACGGCGATCGTCAAGGAGTCGCGTGCTCGCCCGGGCAGCACTCGCAGCGGTGGTGGTAATGGGCGCGGCGAAGGTCGGGCGAGCGGCGGCGAGCGTGGGGCGCGTCCGCCGCGCAGTCCGCGTCCGCCGCGTGAGACTGAGGCAGCCACCCCGGTCGCGTCGGTAGAAGTGCCGGTCAGGGTGGTGGCGGCGAGTGCCGCGGCGGCCGAGGATGCCACCGCGGTACTGGACGGCGCCGCGAAGAAACGCCGCCGTCGCGGCGGACGTGGTCGTCGTCGTGAGGGTGCGCCGGATGCCGCACTCAACCCGGCCAGCCAGGGCAATGGCAACGGGTCGGCGCAAACTGCCGCCGCGCCGTCGCGTGAGGCGACCCATGGCCAGCCGCAGCGTCCTTCGCGTCAGGTCGAAGTGAAGTCCGGTCGCGCCGCTGAGTCCCCGGTCGCACCGCCCAAGCTGGGCTTCTTCCGTCGCCTCGGCCGGCTGTTCACCGGCCGGTGAGGGCGGCCCAACCCGCCGTCGCCTGAACTGGCGATGGCGGGTGTTCGACGCCGGCCTGCTGCGCGGCGCCGCGCTTCCCTTATGCTTAGCCGAGCATTCAGGGCATCTGCGCCGCGGGGACAACGGTGATCCGCTTCGATCAAGTCAGCAAACGCTACGAAGGCGGCCATGAGGCGCTTTCGCAACTTTCCTTCGAGGTCGCCTCCGGCGAGATGGCCTTCGTCACCGGCCACTCCGGCGCGGGCAAGAGCACCTTGCTCAAGCTGCTGGCCTTGCTGGAGCGGCCTTCGCACGGGGTGATCACACTGGACGGGCAAAGCCTGGCCAAGCTGCGTCACGCCCAGGTGCCCAAGCTGCGCCGACGCCTGGGCATGGTGTTCCAGGATCACCGCCTGCTGATGGACCGCAGCGTCTACGCCAATGTCGAGCTGCCGCTGGTGATCGGCGGCATCGCGCCGGCCGAGCGCGCCAAGCGCGTGCGCGCGGCGCTGGAAAAGGTCGGCTTGCTGTCCTACGAGCGCCAGTTGCCGGTCACCCTGTCGACCGGCGAGCAGCAGCGGGTGGGCATCGCCCGCGCGATCGTGGCGCGCCCGGCGGTGCTGATCGCCGACGAACCGACCGGCAACCTCGACCCCCAACTGGCGACCGAGATCATGGCCTTGTTCATCGAATTTCAGCAGACCGGCACCACCGTGCTGATCGCCAGCCATGATTTGCCGCTGCTCAAGCGCATGCGCCGGCGGGTGATCGTGCTTGATCACGGCCGTCTGGTCGCCGATGTGCAGCCGGAGGAAATTCTGTGAGCGGCGCACCGGAGGCGGTCGCCGAGGTCGCGCCGCGGCGCGAGCGCAACCATCCCAGCCGCGTCGCCGGCTGGCGCCAGCATCATGCCTGGAGCGCTGCGGCCAGTTTGCGCCGCCTCGCTGCGCGGCCGCTGGGCAGTCTGCTGACAATCGCGGTGATGGGGCTGGCGTTGGCGCTGCCGCTGGCGTTCTACCTGCTGCTGGGTAACGTGCAGCGCTTCGGCGACGCGCTGGGACAGAGCGAGACGGTCAATGTCTTCCTGCAAAGCGGGCAGGTACAGGCGCAAGCGACGCTGTTGGCGACCCAATTGCGCGAGCGCGCGGATGTGCAGCAGGTCACCCTGAAAACTCCGCAGCAAGGCTTGGACGACTTGGCCCAGATGCAGGGGTTTTCCGGCGCGGTGCATGCGCTGGACGACAATCCACTGCCGTATCTGTTGGAAGTGCTGCCCAAGCCCCAGCTCAGCGCCGATGAGGTCGCCGCGCTGGTCGGCGACATTCGCGGACTGGCCGGTGTGGACCAGGTGCAGGACGGCGGCAACTGGCGCCAGCGCCTGGATGCGCTGCTGGGCGTGGGCAATCGGCTGGTGACGGTGCTGGCCGTCTTGCTGTCGCTGGCGGCGCTGCTGGTGGTCGGCAATACGGTGCGCGTGGATATCAGCGGGCGTGCCGAGGAAATCGGCGTATTGACGCTGATTGGCGCCGGCCCGGCCTTCGTGCGGCGACCTTATCTGTATGCGGGCATCTGGTACGGCTTGTTCAGCGGCATCTTGGCCACCGCGCTGGCAATCGGGATCGAACTGGCGCTGGCCGAGCCGGTAGCCGCGCTGATTCACGTTTATGACGGCCGGCTGCAGGTGGGCGGATTGCCGCTGTGGTTGCTGGCGGCCACTCCATTGGCAGCCGCCGCGCTGGGATGGCTGGGCGCGCGCTTGGTCAGTGCCTGGCAACTGCATCTGGCGTCGTGACCGGGTCGTTTGCGCTGGAATAACCATGGAATCACGCATTGCTAAAGGGCGGCTCACCGCACCGCGATTGCGCACGCGGATTACCGGGAGCTGCCGACGGTCGAGGCGGTCGGCTGCGCCAGTGGCGCCGAGGCCAAGGCGATGCTGGCCGAGGGTCTGTTCCATGTCACACGGTGGCACTGAGTTTGCCCGACATGGATGAACGGATACGTGGAAAAAGAGGGCCAAGTCGTCGCGCTGGCGACTACGCGCGTGATGCAAAAGCATGGCTTGAGCGTACCGCATGGGATCAGCGCCGAGGATGTGCTGCGGCAGCTGAAAGAGGGGCTTGCGCCGGGCGGCGCGGTATCGAACTGGTGCTGACGGACCTGATGGAAAACCGATCAAGGAACATGTGTTGATGACCACGTTGTTATTCCCATGGCGCGTCGCGCAGCACCTGCGTCGGTACGCGGCCGCCGTATGAGTACCAAGCGGTTGAAGCTGGAGGCCTCGTGGAAGGCGCGTCTGGGCGATTACTTCGAGCGTCCGCAAATGCAGGCGCTGGCCGAGTTCCTGCGCCACGAAAAACAGCTCGGTAAGGTGATCTACCCGCCCGGTCCGGAGATCTTCGCCGCGTTCGCCCACACCCCGTTCGAGGCGGTACGCGTGGTGATTCTGGGTCAAGACCCCTATCACGGCCCCGGACAGGCCCACGGCCTGTGCTTTTCGGTGCGGCCCGGTGTCGCGGTGCCGCCTTCGTTGGTGAATATCTTCAAGGAAATTCGCCGCGACTTAGGGATCGCGCCGCCCGACCACGGCTGCCTGACCCCCTGGGCCGATCGCGGCGTGCTGTTGCTCAACAGCGTCATGACGGTCGAGGCGGGCCATGCCGGCGCGCATCAGGGCAAAGGGTGGGAGGGCTTTACCGATGCGGCGATCGAGGCGCTCAACCGCGAGCGCCAGGGCCTGGTGTTTCTGCTCTGGGGCGCTTACGCCCAGCGCAAAGGGCGATTGATTGATCCGGCCCGGCATCACGTGTTGCAATCGGTACATCCTTCACCGTTGTCGGCGCATCGCGGCTTTCTGGGCTGTGGGCACTTTTCGGCGGCCAACGCCTACCTGCAAGCCCAGGGCCTGGCGCCGATCGACTGGTCGTTGCCGCCGCGCGGCGCGTTCAGTTAGCCTGTTCCGGCACTTGACCGATCCCAGAAACACAATGTGACCGGTAATGCAACAGTCTGGATGGACAGCAACCTAGATTTACTGTACGATTTGGTTCATTAAAGATCGGAACTTTTCCGGTCTTTAGCACTCCAAATATCCGAGTGCTAAGCTGCTGAATCCTTCTGGAGGTTCCACATGTCCCAAGCTTTGGTGACCGCCAATCTGCCGGTTCCCAGTGTCGTCGGCAGTCTGGATGCCTATATCTCGGCCGTGCATCGCATCCCGGTGCTAAGTCAGGATGAGGAGCAGTCGCTGTCGCGTCGCTATAACGACGATGCCGACCTTACCGCCGCCAAAAAGCTGGTGATGTCGCATTTGCGCTTCGTCGTGCACGTCGCGCGTGGCTATTCCGGTTATGGCCTGCAACTGGCCGACCTCATTCAGGAAGGCAACATCGGCCTGATGAAGGCGGTTAAGCGCTTCGACCCCGATCAGGGCGTGCGTCTGGTCAGCTTCGCGGTGCACTGGATCCGTGCCGAAATGCACGAATTCATCCTGCGCAACTGGCGCATCGTCAAGGTCGCCACTACCAAGGCGCAGCGCAAGCTGTTCTTCAACCTGCGCAAGAGCAAGAAGCGCCTGGGCTGGATGAACGCCGAAGAAGTGCGCGTGGTGGCCAAGGACTTGGGCGTGCCCGAGGCGACCGTGCGCGAGATGGAATCGCGCCTGTCCGGCCGCGATATCGGTTTCGAGGCGCCGACCGACGGTGACGAGGATGCCAAGCCGGCACCCGAGGCGTTCCTGATTGACGACGGCGCTGATCCGTACGAGAACGTCTCCGACGCCGATCACGCCGACAATCAGATGGAAACGCTGACCTCGGCGTTGCAGAACCTGGATCAGCGCTCGCGCGATATCATCCAGCGTCGCTGGCTCAACGAAGACAAGGCGACCTTGCAGGATCTGGCCAACGAATACGGCGTATCGGCGGAGCGCATCCGCCAGGTCGAGGCCAACGCCATGAAGAAAATGCGCGGCCTGTTCACCGCCTGATTGCGCGGTGTCGTGGTGGCGTTTCCCTGCACGGCCTCCTTCGCGGGAGGCCGTGTGTGCTTGTAGCGGGCACCGTCCGCTGCCGACTCGATGACAATGACGATGCCCAACGTGCTGGTAATCGAAGACGACGAGGTGACGGCGCGTGAGATCGTCGCCGAACTGTCGGTGCATGGCATGACCGCCGAATGGGTGGCTGATGGCCGGCTCGGATTGGAGCGCGCCAGCAGCGAGCCGTTCGACATGATCACCTTGGATCGCATGCTGCCCGGCATGGACGGGATCGACGTGGTGGCGGCCTTGCGGCAGCGTCAGGTCGATGTGCCGGTGCTGATGATCAGCGCGCTCAGCGATGTCGACGAGCGCGTGCGCGGTCTGCGCGCCGGCGGTGACGATTACCTCACCAAGCCGTTCGCGCCCGATGAGATGGCGGCGCGGGTGGAGGTGCTGCTGCGTCGTCGCCAGCCGCAGCAAAGCGCGCAGTGGCTGCGGGTGGCCGATCTGGAACTGGACTTGCTTCGCCACGAGGCCTTTCGCCAGGGCCAGCCGCTGAATCTGTTGCCCACCGAATACCGGCTGTTGGAATTCCTGATGCGCAATTCCGGCCAGGTACTGACCCGCTCGATGATTTTCGAGACGGTGTGGGGGTTTCATTTCGATCCCGGCACCAACGTGATCGATGTCCATATCGGCCGCCTGCGGCGCAAGATCGACGGCACCGGCCAGTCGCCGTTGATTCGCACCATTCGCGGCTCGGGGTATTTGCTTGCGCCCGCTCATTGATGCCGGCCGTTCGGCCACCACGCGGTTGATCATGATCTACGGCGGGCTGTTCGCCCTGTGGTGCGTGGCCTTGCTGGGTGTGGTGCAGTGGGAGGCCTCCACGTATCTGACCGGCGTGATCGACCAACTGCTGGTGCAGCGGATGAACTATCTGGTTACCACCGAGCCACAGCGGTTATCCGCCACCGTGGACGCGGCCGCCGCGATGGACCCGGGTCGGCTGATGTGGGCCGGTCTGTTCGACGCCGATGGCAAGGCGGTTGCCGGCAACATCGTCCATCTGCCGCCGGGCTTGCAGCCGGACGACGCGATCCATTCGCTCGACGAGCCGGCGATGCATGCCGGTATCGGCGAATTTCTGCGCGCGCGCGCCCTGGCTGTTCGCCTGCCGAGCGGCCAATTGCTGGTGCTGGCCAAGACCACCAGTACCATCGATGGGCTCGGTGCGATCATCCGTCGCGGCTTGCTGTGGGGCCTGTCGCTGACGCTGATTCCGGGCCTGCTCGGCGGTATCTTGCTCAGTCGCGGACCGGCACGGCGCATCCGTCAGATTCAGCTCGCCACCGAGCCGGTACGCCGCGGCGACTTGACCGGTCGTCTGCCGGTCAGCCGGCGCGGTGACGAGCTGGATCTGCTGGCCGGCATCGTCAACACCATGCTGGATGAGATAGAGCGGCTGATGGGCGAGGTGAAGGGCGTCTGCGACAACATCGCGCACGACTTGCGCACGCCGCTGACCCGTTTGCGCGCGCGCCTGTATCGGGCGCAGCAACAGCTCGATGGCGCCCCGCAGGCGAAGCTGATCGAAAGCAGCCTGGCCGATATCGACAGTCTGCTGGCACGTTTTCGCGCCTTGCTGCGCATCTCCGAGCTGGAGGATCGCAAGCGCAGCGTGTGTTTCAGCCAGGTAGATCTCAAGAGCGTGCTGGCCCAGGTGCATGAGTTCTATGCCCCGCTGGCGGAGGATCGCGGTCAACATTTCGAGTTAGATGTACCGACGTTGGCACCGCTGCGCGCCGACCCGCATTTGTTGTTCGAAGCCTTCGCCAACCTGGTCGGCAACGCCATCAAATTCACTCCCGAGGGCGGCTGGGTACGCATCCGCGCGCAGGCCGAGGCGGGTGGTTTACGGGTTGACGTGCTCGACAGCGGACCGGGCATTCCCTTGGGCGAGCGCGAGGCGGTGAAGCGGCGTTTCTATCGCGGTGACAGCAGCCGCAGCACGGCCGGTTCCGGGCTGGGCCTGAGCATCGTGAGCGCGATCGCCGGCTTGCACGGCTACAGCCTGGAGATCGGGGAAAATGCCGCGGGCGCGCGGATTACGCTGCACTGCCATAACCGTTCGAGCGAGAGCGACATGCCGGTCACCGAGCCGACCGTGGTGGTGGCCGAGCGTTTGCTGCCAGTGGATACGGCGACACTCGTGGATTCCTGAGCGCGCCAGCCATGGCGTTGGCGCGCGAATGAATGAAATTATCTTCATGCGCTTGAGCCACATGCGTGCATTGCAGCATGCGAAAATTGCTCGGATGCACCATCTCGCCTTGGAATCCAACGCATGTTAGGCATCGTCCGGATCGCGCTGACGCGGCCCTATACTTTTGTCGTCTTCGCGATGCTGATTTTTATCTTCGGCGTGCTGTCGGCATTGCGCACGCCGACGGATATCTTTCCAGATATCAACATTCCGGTGATCGCGGTCGCGTGGCAGTACACCGGGCTGACCCCGGACCAGATGGCCGGGCGCATCACCTCGCCCTACGAGCGCGTGCTGACCACCACGGTCAACGACATCGAGCATATCGAGTCGCAGTCGTTGAATGGCGTGGGCATTGTGAAGATCTTCTTCCAGCCCGGGGTCAATATCGCGACGGCCAATGCGCAGGTCACCGCCGTCTCGCAAACCTTGCTCAAGCAGTTGCCGCCCAACAGCACGCCGCCGCTGATTTTGAACTACAGCGCATCGACCGTGCCGATCATCCAGTTGGCGTTGTCCGGACAGGGTTTGAGCGAGCAGAACCTGGGCGATCTTGGCTTGAATATTTTGCGTCCGCAGCTGGTCACGGTGCCGGGCGCGGCGATTCCCTATCCGTTCGGCGGCAAGACGCGCCAGGTGCAAATCGACCTGGATGCACAGGCGATGCAGGCGCGTGGCCTGTCGGCGCAGGACGTGGCCAACGCGCTGGCTGCGCAGAACCTGACCACCCCGATCGGTACGCAGAAGATCGGCAAGTTCGAATACGTGATGCAGCTCAATGATGCCGCTGAGGAGATCGCCGACCTGGGCGACCTGCCGGTCAAGCAGGTCAACGGCACCACCATCTACATCCGCGACGTCGCCCAGGTGCGCGACGGCAACCCGCCGCAGACCAATATCGTGCACGTCGACGGCACCCGTTCGGCGATGCTGTCGGTGTTCAAAAACGGTTCGACCTCGACGCTGGCGATCGTCGCCGGCATCCGCGACCGGCTGGCGGAGATGAAGAGCAGCCTGCCCGATGCGCTGAAGATCACCCCGATCGGCGACCAGTCGGTGTTCGTGCGCTCGGCGATCGATGGGGTGATCCGCGAAGGTGTGATCGCGGCTGCGCTGACAAGCCTGATGATCCTGCTGTTCCTGGGCAGCTGGCGCTCGACGCTGATCATCGCCACCTCGATTCCGCTGGCGATCCTCGGCTCGGTGTTCACTCTGGCGGCGGTCGGCGAGACGCTGAACATCATGACCCTGGGCGGACTGGCGCTGGCGGTGGGCATTCTGGTCGATGAGGCCACGGTGACCATTGAGAACATCAACTACCACCTGGAAATGGGTAAAGACGTCGAGACGGCCATCATCGACGGCGCCTCGCAGATCATCGTGCCGGCGTTCGTCTCGCTGCTGTGCATCTGCATCGTGTTTGTGCCGATGTTCTTCCTACCTGGCGTGGCCCGCTTCCTGTTCGTGCCGATGGCCGAGGCGGTGATCTTCGCGATGATCTTCTCCTTCGTGCTCTCGCGTACTTTGGTGCTGACCATGGCCAAGTACCTGCTGCAGGCGCATCCGCCGACGGTGGACGAGCATGGCCAGCATCTGGCGCAGCCGCGCACGCGCAATCCGCTGGCGCGTTTCCAGCGCGGTTTCGTCGACGTCTTCGAGCGTCTGCGCGCCGGCTACAGCGGCCTGCTGCACCTGGCGATGGAGCACCGCAAGCTGTTCATCGTCGGCTACATGGCCTTCGTGGTGGTCTCGTTTGCGCTGGTGCCCGGGCTGGGCCGCAACTTTTTTCCCGACGTCGATGCCGGCCAGATCCTGATGCATGCGCGGGTACCGGTGGGTACACGCCTTGAAGTGTCGTCCGAGCAGTTCGCCCAAATGGAAAAGGCGATCAAGCGGATTATTCCGCCCAGCGAGCTTAACGTCATCGTCGACAACATCGGCCAGTACGTCAGCAGCATCAACAACATCTACAACAACACCGGCGAGATCGGCACGCAGGATGGCGATATCCAGATTTCGCTGAAGGAAGGCCACCGACCGACCGCCGACTATGTGCGCATCCTGCGCGAACAGATGCCCAAGCTGTTTCCCGGCACCACGTTCTCGTTCCCGCCGGCAGACATCGTCAGCCAGATTTTGAACTTCGGTTCGCCGGCGCCGATCGATTTGCAGATCCGTGGCCAGAATCTCGCGGCCAACTACGTCTACGCCAATCAGCTGCTGGAGCGAATCCGCCGCATTCCTGGCGTGGTCGATGCGCGCATCCAGCAGTCGCCGGGCGTGCCCACGTTCAAGATCGACGTCGACCGCACCCGCGCGCAGTTGCTCGGCGTCAACGAGCGCGATGTCACTAACAGCCTGAGCACCAGCCTGGCCGGCTCCACCCAGGCCGCGCCGACCTTTTGGCTCAATCCGGTCAATGGGGTGTCTTATCTGATCGCGATCCAGTCGCCGCAGTACAGCGTCGATACGCTGGCGGCATTGAACAATCTGCCGATCACGCCCAGCTCCGGCAACAGCCAACAGGTGCTCGGCGCGCTGGCCAGCGTCACCCGCACGCACAGCAATACCGTGGTCAGTCAGTACAACATCCGCTCGATGGTGGATATCTACGCCACCACGCAGGGGCGTGACCTGGGCGCGGTGGCCGCGGACATCAACGGCGTGCTGCAAGACACCGCCAAGTCGCTGCCCAAGGCCACCACGGCGGTTCTGCTGGGCCAGGTGCAGACGATGAACAGCGCGTATTCCGGCCTGCTGTTCGGCCTGCTCGGCGCGATTGTGCTGATCTATCTGTTGATCGTGGTGAATTTCCAGTCGTGGAGCGATCCGTTCGTCATCATCACTGCCTTGCCCGCGGCGCTGGCCGGCATCGTGTGGATGCTGTTCGTCACCCGCACCACGCTGTCGGTGCCGGCGCTGACCGGCGCGATCATGTGCATGGGTGTGGCCACCGCCAACTCGGTGTTGGTGGTGAGCTTCTGCCGCGAGCGCTTGGATATGCACGGCGACGCCACCCTGGCCGCGCGCGAAGCCGGCTTCGTGCGCTTCCGTCCGGTGTTGATGACCGCGCTGGCGATGATGATCGGCATGGTGCCGATGGCGCTGGGCCTGGGCGACGGCGGCGAGCAGAACGCGCCGCTGGGCCGCGCGGTGATCGGCGGCCTGCTGTTTGCCACCATGACGACTTTGATGTTTGTTCCCGTGGTCTTCGCGATCATCCACGCGCGGCACGGCCGCGCCTCTGACTTGGCCATCTCCGGAGAGCCCGCCCATGTCCTCTGAGCATTCCACCACGCTACCGGAGGTGAAGCTGTCTCCGCGGCGCTTGCGCCTGGCCGGATTGATTGCCTTGATCGTATTCGCGGCGATCGCGGTGGCTGGCGTCACCGCCCGCCTTTCCAGTGCCAGTAACCTGCACAGTTGGACCGACGCGCAGGCGATTCCCACGGTCGCAGTATCCAAGCCGCAGTCCGAAATCGGCGTGGTGCCGCTGGAACTTCCCGCGCGTATGGACGCCTATATCAACGCGCCGATCTTTGCGCGCACCAGCGGCTACCTGAAATCCTGGAACAAGGACATTGGCGCCGAGGTCAAGGCGGGCGAACTGCTGGGCGTGATCGATACCCCCGATCTGGACCAGCAACTCTTGCAGGCGCAGGCTGATCTGCAGAGCGCCCGCGCCAATGCCTCGCTGGCCAAGGTCACCGCCGATCGCTGGCTGGGCTTGCGCAAGGCCGATCCGGATTCGGTATCGCAGCAGTCGGTCGATCAGGCCACCGGGACCTATGCCGCGCAACTGGCTACCGCCAATTCCTCGCAGGCCAATTTCGACCGGCTGAAGGCGTTGAAGTCCTATGCGCGCATCGTGGCGCCGTTCGATGGCCGGGTCACGGCGCGTAACACCGACGTCGGCGCGCTGATCAACGACGGGCCCAGCGGTATCGCGTTGTTCCAGATTTCCGACACCAGCAAGCTGCGCGTTTACGTGCAGGTGCCGCAGGTCTATGCGCCGGGCATCCATCGCGGCGACGAGGCCAACCTGACCGTGCCCGAATATCCGGGGCAGACCTTCAAGGCCAAGGTCGAAGCCGATGCGCGGGCGATCTCGCCCACCTCGGGCACCACCCAGGTGCAGTTGCTGGTGGATAACAAAGATGGCCGCCTGCTACCTAGCAGCTACGCCAGTGTCCGCTTCGAACTGGCGGCTGGCGCGCTGGGCCTGCGGCTGCCCGCCGAGGCGTTGGTGTTCGACGACAAGGGCATGCGCGTGGCCACCGTCAGCGCCGATGACCGCGTGCAGTTCAAGACGGTGACGATCCGCCGCGATTACGGCAAGACGGTGGAAATCGGCTCGGGACTGGACCGCGACGACCGGGTAATCATGAACCCGCCCGATGGCCTGACCAATGGCGCCCAGGTGCATATCGCCAACAACGCGCAGCCCGCGGGCGAGGCCCATGAAAAAGCCTGATCGCGTGGCCGTCATCCTGGCGGCATCGCTGCTGGGCGCCTGTTCGATGGCACCGGCCTACAAGCCGCCGGCCGTGCCGGTCGCGGCCAGTTATCAGCCGACCGGCCCCTGGACCACGGCGGCACCGGCCGACCAATTGCCGCGTGAGGGCTGGTGGAAAATCTACGCCGATCCGCGCCTTGACCAGTTGGAAGATCAACTCTTGGCGCACAACACCGACCTGGCGGTAGCGCTGGCCAGCTACCAGCAGTCGCGCGACTTCCTCAACGAAGTGCGCGCCGATCTGTTTCCGCAGCTCTCGGTCGGCGGCAGCGCGACGCGCAATCGCCAGTCCAGCAACGTGGCGCTGCGCAGCAGCAGCTCACCCACCTGGTACAACGCTTATTCGGTCACCGGTCAGGCCAGCTACGAAGTCGACCTGTGGGGTCAGGTGCGCGACAGCGTGGCCGCCAGCCGCGCGCAGATGCAGGCATCGGCGGCGGATCTGGCCTCGGTGCGCTTGAGCTTGGAAACACAACTGGCCAGCAGCTACGTGGCGTTGGTCGGGCTGGATCGGCAGATTGATCTGCTGCAGACCAGCGTGACCACCTACATGCGCGCGCTGCAGCTCACACAGACCTTGCATCAAGGTGGCGCGGTGTCCGGGCTGGATGTGGATCAGGCGCAGACGCTGCTGTCCTCGACCCGTTCGCAGTTGTCGCAGACCCAGGCGCAGCGTGCGCTGCTGCAACATGCCATCGCGGTGCTGGTGGGTGAATCGGCCTCGACCTTCGTGCTGCAAACGCAGACCGCGTTGCCGAACCTGCCGGTAATCCCGATCGGGTTGCCTTCGACCCTGTTGCAGCGGCGACCGGACATCGCCGCGGCCGAAAGGCTTACCGCCGCGGCCAATGCGCAGATCGGCGTGGCCAAGTCGGCGTTTTTCCCTTCGCTTGATTTAAGCGCGCAAGGCGGCCTTGCCAGTGCGGGTTATGGCAGTCTGCTGACCGCGCCCAGTCGCCTCTGGGCGCTGGGTCCGTCGGCGCTGCTGAGTGTGTTTGATGGCGGTCTGCGGCGTGCCCAGTTGGCCGCCGCCCGCGCCGCCACCGACCAGGCCGGCGCCAGCTACCGTGGCGTGGTGTTGGCCGCGTTCCAGCAGGTGGAAGACAACCAGTCGCAGCTCACCGAGCTAGGCAGCGCGCTGGTCGATCAGCAAGAGGCGGTGGCCGCCGCGGACCGCACCTTGAACCTCTCGCTCAGCCTGTACAAGCAAGGCGCGGATAGCTATTTGAACGTGGTCACCGCCCAGGTCACCGCTTTGCAGGCCCACCAGACGTTGCTCAGCCTGCAAGTCAGTCAATTGCAGGCGAGCGTGAATCTGGTCAAGGCGCTGGGCGGCGGTTGGTCCAGTGACGAACTCGATCCCAAGCGTTTGGCCCAGGATCAGCGTCAAGCCGTGAGCAAGTGATGGAGATGACGTGAGAAGCGCGCGGCTCTCGCTCGCTTGCCACGTTGGGCCGCTCACCTCTGGAAACTTCGGGTCCCGTCCCGGCGCGCCTGAAACACGTGCGCCGCAGCGCTTGCGGCTCATGGGTCGCAAGCGCCTTTCTCTCGCCGCGTTGTGTCTGGCTGCTTTTCAGATGAGCCATGCGAGGTGAGAAACCCGCGTCGTCGCGGCTTTCTCACGCCTCGTGTCTGGCTAAGCACGTTTCTCTAGCCTGCATCCGCAAGCTTCTTCCTCGGCATGGGGTGGGAGATGAGAAAACGCGCCAGGGCGGTACTCACTCCCTCACCCCAGCCACCACGCCGTTTTACAGCTTGGCGGCGAGCAGCGTTTCCAGCTTGCGCTGGTCCACCGCGAACTTGCGAATGCCATCAGCCAGCTTGTCGGTGGCCATCGGGTCTTCGTTGTGGCCGAAGCGGAACGCCGCTTCGCTGAGCTTACCCGGCGGGTTGCTCTGGTTGCTCTGATCGTGCAGCGCGCGCGGCAGCGGGGCGTGTTCGGCTTCGAGCTTTTCCAGCAGATCCGGACTGATCGTCAGCCGGTCGCAGCCGGCCAGGGCCTGAATCTGGCCTATGTTGCGGAAGCTGGCGCCCATCACCACGGTCTTGTAGCCGTGCTGCTTGTAGTAGTCGTAGATGCGCCGCACCGACTGCACGCCCGGGTCCTGCTCGGGGGCGTAGGTCTTCTGCTCGGTGTTCTGCACGTACCAGTCGAAGATGCGCCCGACGAAGGGCGAGATGAGGAACACCCCGGCCTCGGCGCAAGCCACCGCCTGCTCGAAGGAGAACAGCAAGGTCAGGTTGCAGTTGATGCCGTCCTTTTCCAACTGCTCGGCGGCGCGGATGCCTTCCCAGGTGGAGGCCAGCTTGATCAGGATGCGCTCGCGACCGATGCCGGCTTCCTGATAGAGGCCGACCAGTTTCTTGGCCTTGGCGATGCTGGCCTGAGTGTCGAAGGACAGGCGCGCATCCACTTCGGTGGACACGCGGCCAGGCACCAGTTGCAGGATCTTGTAACCGACCGCCACCGATAGATGGTCGCCAGCGTCGGTGATTTGCTGCGCGCGGTCGTTGCTCTGCTGTTTGGCCCAGGCCACAGCCTCGTCCAGCAGCGGCGCATAAGCGGAAATTCCCGAGGCCTTCAGCAGCAGCGAGGGGTTGGTGGTGGCGTCGACCGGCTTGTAGCGGGCGATTGCCTCGACATCGCCGGTGTCGGCGACGACGGTGGTGTACTGGCGCAATTGTTCAAGTTGCGAAGCCATGGAACCTCCTACCTAGGGGGACGACAAGTATAGGAGTATCCGTCAAGCGGAGTTTGCGCCACGTAGAGACGGGCGCTATGCATCGTCCGGGCGCGGCGGTGGGCGATCTTGTCCGGTCACGATGCGCGCATGACGCTGGTAGGTGAAGTAGGCCAGCGCCCAGTCCAGCAGCACCACCATGCGGTTGCGAAACCCGATCAGGAAGAAAATATGGGCGATCAGCCAGACCCACCAAGCCAGCGCGCCGGAAAATTTCATCCGGCCGATTTGCGCCACCGCGGCCATGTGCCCGATGGTGGCCAAAGCGCCGCCGTCCTTGTACTTAAACGCCGCGGCGTTGGGCTTGCCGTGCGCGCGGCGGATGATGGCCTGGCCCACGTACTGGCCCATTTGCTTGGCCGCCGGAGCGACCCCGGGCACCGGCTTGCCGTCGTTCTGCACGCTGGCCAAGTCGCCGATGACAAATACTTCCGGGTAGCCGGGCAGGCTCAGATCCGGCTGCACCAACACGCGGCCGGCACGATCGACCGGCGCCCCCAGCTGGCGTCCCAACGGCGAGGCGGAGACGCCGGCGGCCCACAACACGGTGTGCGAAGGAATTCGCGTATTGCCGACCTTGACCCCGTTGGCGTCCACCTCAGTCACCGGTTGGCCAGTCAGCACCTGCACACCGAGCGCTTCGAGTTGGCGCTGCGCCTTGGCCGACAGGCTCGGATCGAAGGCCGGTAGCACCCGCGCGCCGGCTTCCACGAGTAGCACGTTGGCGCTGCGCGGATTGGCCCGGCGGAACTCGCGCGGCAGCGTGTGTCGGGCGATCTCGGCCACCGCGCCGGCCAGTTCCACGCCGGTGGCGCCAGCGCCGATCACCACGAAATTGAGCCATGCCTGGCGCAGTACCGGATCGTCCTCCTGCTCGGCGCGCTCGAAGGCACTCAGCATGCGGCGGCGGATGACGAAGGCATCGTCCAGGGTCTTCAAGCCGGGGGCGTCGGCGGCCCAGGCATCGTTGCCGAAATAGGCGTGCGTGGCACCGCTTGCGACCACCAGCCAGTCGTAGTGCAGCGCGCCGCGGCTCAAGGCCACCCGCCGACGCGCGGGATCGAGCTGTTCGACCTCGTCCATCAGCACCGTGACGTTGCGCTGATCACGCAGCATGTGGCGCAGCGGTGCGGCGATCGCCGGTGCGGACAGGCTGGCAGTGGCGACTTGGTAAAGCAGCGGCTGGAACAGGTGGTGGTTACGCCGATCGACCAGGGTGATGCGCACCGGCGCCTTGGCCAGCGCCTTGGCGGCCGCGATGCCGCCGAAGCCGCCGCCGATGATCACGACGTGTGGCAGGAGCGACGAGTGGGAGTACGGTTGGTGCATGGATGCGGGTCGATCGATGGGGGCGCCATGGAAGCACATCACCGGTGTGCACTTGGTCAGCGTGACAATCTGACGCGACGCCCGACATCCATCGCATCGCAGGTGCGGAGCGCGCCTGCCGATGGGACTCGTCGTAATGCTGTGCCGCGCTGACGACTGGCTCAGTACAGGTCGACCGGGTCGACATCCAGCGACCAGCGCACCTTGCGTCCGCTGGGTAATTGCCCCAGCCGGTACTGCCAGCCGCGCAGTTGGGCGTGCAGCGCGCTGCGTGTGCCCGCCTCCAGCAGCAGCTGACCGCGGTGGCGACCGGCACGCAGCGGCATCGGCGCGGGCATCGGTCCGGCGATTTGCCAGTCGTGCTCAGGCGGCAGCGCGGCGCAGGCAGCGGCCAGAAAATCGTCGACCAGGGCGCGTTGGTGCGCTTCGGCGCGCAGCAAAACCTGATGCCCGAACGGCGGTAGCTGCAGTTCGCGTCGCTCGGCGAGCAAAAGCCGCGCCACCGCCGCGTAGCCCTGCGCCAGCAACTGGCGCAGCAGCGGATGATCCGGATGGTGGGTTTGCAGCAACACGCGGCCGGGTTTGCTGGCGCGTCCGGCGCGACCGGCCACTTGCACCACCAACTGCGCCAGGCGTTCACTGGCACGAAAATCCACGCTATGCAGGCCTTCGTCGACACCGACGATGGCGACCAGGGTCAGGTACGGCAGGTCGTGCCCCTTGGCCAGCATCTGCGTGCCGACGAGGATCGCCGGCTGGTCGAGCTTGAGTCCGTCCAGCAGATGCTCGAAGGCGTCGCGCCGGCGGGTGGTTTCGCGATCGATGCGCAGCACCGGG
>JBEVMS010000109.1:0-8473 GCA_040508515.1 Dyella sp.
CTGCGCCAGCCCAGCAGCGAGTGCGAGCACGCCGATCGCCACCGGCAGCCCGCGGTCACGCAAAAAAGAAGGGATCAGCTTCAACGCCAACGCTCCCGCTCGGCGTCGCTCTTGCCCTGCGCGTGCAGGATCAAGTCGCACACCTCGCGCGCCGCGCCGTGGCCGCCGCCGCGCTGGGTGCGCCAATGCGCGCGCTCGCTCACCCAGGGATGGGCGTCAGCCACCGCCACCGCCAGTCCGACGATGCCCATCGGCGGCAGATCCGGCAGGTCGTCGCCGACGAAAGCAGCCTGCTCTGGTGTGAGCTGCAAGGCATCGAGCAGGTCGATCAGGCAGGCGCGCTTGTCGCTCTGGCCCTGATAGACGTGAGTGATGTCCAGCTCTTCGGCGCGCAGCGCCACCGGATGGCTGATCCGCGCGGTGATGATCGCCACCTGCACGCCGTTGGCCTGCAGGCGCTTCAGGCCCAGGCCGTCATGCACATGGAAGACCTTGGTTTCATGACCGTCCTCGCCGTACCACAGCCGGCCGTCGGTCAGCGTGCCATCGACATCGAACACCGCCAGCCGGATCTTGGCGGCGCGGGCGAGCAGTTCGGCAGGGAGGTTATCCAGATACATGCAGGTGTCGTTCGTCAAAGGGAGGCCATGATATGGCCAATGGCCCGCGGCGGCCTGTCGTTGCGACGCGCCGCCCGCGCTGATAACGCGGCAAGGCGTGAATCAGACCACGCGTGCGCGGAGCAGATCATGAATATTCAGCGCGCCGACCACGTGCTGCTGCTCGTCGACCACCAGCAAGCCGTTGATCTGCAAACGCTCCATGAGCTGTGCGGCCTCGATCGCCAGCTTGTTGGCGCTGATCGTCTTCGGCCCGCGGGTCATCAGATCGGCCACGCGCGCGCTGCGCAGGTCGACGTTCTTGTCGTCCAGCGCGCGGCGCAGGTCGCCGTCGGTGAAGATGCCCAGCAGGTGCCGCTCGGCGTCGACCACCGCGGTCATGCCCAGATGCTTGCGGGTCATTTCCATCAGCGCTTGGGTCACGCTGGCCTCGGGCGGCACGCAGGGAATCCCCTCGCCGGTGTGCATCAGATCGCTGATGTGAATCAGCAGGCGCCGTCCCAGGCTACCGGCCGGGTGCGAGCGCGCGAAGTCGTCGGAGGTGAAGCCGCGCGCTTCAAGCAGCGCCACCGCCAGCGCATCCCCTAGCACCAGCGCGGCGGTGGTGCTGGTGGTCGGTGCCAGATTGAGTGGGCAGGCTTCCTCCGCGATGGAACTGTCCAGCACCACCGAGGCGTGCCGCGCCAGCGTGGATTGCCGATTGCCAGTGATCGCGATCAGCGGAATGCCCTGGCGCTTGAGCACCGGCAGGATGAACAACAACTCGTCCGTCTCGCCCGAATGCGACAACGCCAGCACCACGTCTTGCGGCTGGATCATGCCCAGGTCGCCGTGGCTGGCTTCGCCCGGGTGCACGAAAAAGGTCGGGGTGCCGGTGGAAGCCAGGGTGGCGGCGATCTTGCGTCCGACGTGGCCGGACTTGCCCATGCCCGAAACCACCACGCGCCCGGCGCAATTGAGGATGACCCGGCAGGCCTCGACAAAGTCGGCGTCGACGCGTTCTTCCAAGGCGGCGATCGCCGCCGCTTCGATCGAAATAACGCGGCGCGCGCTGCGCACGATGGCATTGGCATCCATGATGACCGGCTCGGCTGGGGGGGCAATTCGTGCGTTCATGCGTCCTCGAAAGGGCAACCTTCCTGTGTGTACGGGCTTTCGTCAGGGCTCGGCGCCAGCCCCTGGTTGCCGCCGGGTAGACCGCGTCATTTCTGCGACAGCGGATTTCCATTACCATGGCACATTCACATTTTATCGTCACGGTCGACGGCGATGGATTCAGATTTCATTCTGAATCGCATGGCGGCGACCCCGTAGAGAATTGGAACATCGATGGACGCTGCCCGTATCCAGGCATTGATCGAACAGGGTTTGCCGGGGGCCGTGGCCGTCGTGCAGGGCGATGACGGGGTGCATTTCGAAGCCGAGGTGATCGCCAGCCAGTTCGCCGGCAAGTTGCCGTTGGCACGCCACCGACTGGTCTACGCCACCCTGGGCGAACTGATGGGCGGGGCGATCCACGCCCTGGCCCTGAAAACCCTGACCCCCGAGGAAGCCGCGGCGCGCTCCTGACGCTGCTGCCCGGTTTGCTCCTTTAAGAGAACAGCATGGCAAAAATTTTGATCAGCGGCGGCGAGCCGCTCAACGGTGAGGTGGTGATTTCTGGCGCGAAAAACGCCGTGTTGCCGATCCTCGCCTCCTGCTTGCTGGCTGACGAACCGGTCACCATCAGCAATGTGCCACATCTGCACGACGTCACCACCACCATGGAATTGCTCGGCCAGATGGGCGTGCAATTGGTGCTGGACGATCGCATGAAAATCCAGGTCGATCCGCGTCCGACCGATCGTTTCTTCGCGCCGTATGACCTGGTCAAGACCATGCGCGCCTCGATTCTGGTGCTCGGTCCGCTGGTGGCGCGCTACGGTCAGGCGGAAGTATCGCTACCGGGCGGTTGCGCGATCGGCTCGCGGCCGGTCGACCAGCATATCCGCGGCTTGCAGGCGCTGGGCGCCGAGGTGGTGGTCGAGAACGGCTACATCAAAGCCAAGGCCAAGCGGCTCAAGGGCGCGCGCATCCTGATGGACATGGTCACCGTGACCGGTACTGAGAACATCATGATGGCCGCCGTGCTCGCCTGCGGCACCAGCGTGATCGAAAACGCCGCGCAGGAACCCGAAGTGGTCGACCTGGCCAATTGCTTGAATGCGATGGGCGCGCAGATCGAAGGCGCCGGCACCTCGACCATGGTGATCCATGGCGTCGAGCGTCTGCATGGCGCCGAATACGAAGTGCTGCCCGACCGCATCGAAACCGGTACGTTCCTGGTTGGCGCCGCGATTACCGGCGGCAAGGTACGCGCCCGCAATACGCGTGCCGACACCCTGGACGCGGTGCTGGCCAAGCTCGAAGAGGCCGGCGCGCACATCTCCACCGGGCCGGACTGGATCGAGCTGGACATGGGCGGACGCCGGCCCAAGGCGGTCAACATCACCACGGCGCCGTACCCGGCCTTTCCTACCGACATGCAGGCGCAGTTCACCGCGCTCAACTGCGTGGCCGAGGGCGTGGGCATCATCACCGAGACGGTGTTCGAGAACCGCTTCATGCACGCGCACGAGTTGCAGCGGCTGGGTGCGGATATCCGGCTGGAAGGCAATACCGCGATCATCCAGGGCGTCAAGCAGATGAGCGGCGCGCCGATCATGGCCACCGACCTGCGCGCCTCGGCCTGCCTGGTGCTTGCCGGCCTGGTTGCGCAGGGCGATACCACGGTCGACCGCGTCTACCACATCGATCGCGGCTACGAGAACATCGAGGAAAAGCTCGGCGTGCTGGGCGCGCGAATCCGCCGCTTGCCTTCGTAAGCTAGCGGGCCACCTTCCCATGCGCGGGTGGCCGCTTGAACATGGCCCGCGCGCCGACGAAGAGACTGCGTGAGTTGCGGTTTCAGCGAAGCCAGGCGCCACTCGGCAGCTGGCTTCGCTTATGTTTCTGGGACCATCACCTCCGACATCGGCGACGGCCGGACGCAGCAGCATTCCTCATGTGATCTCTCGTTGTCCGCCTGTTGCCGGCGGAATTACGGCTGACTGTAGCTGACCAGTTCCAGGGTCAGGTTGCCGCCATCGGCTTGCGACAGCTTGACCGGCAGCGGGTACTTGGCCGGAACGTACCAGGCGTTGAAGCTGGCATCGTCGCTGCGGGTCAGCTTTTGAGCTTGGAACTTGCCCGCCGGGACGGTGACGGACTCCTTGCCGGCGACCTTGAATTGCTGGCTTTCGACGCGCTGCTTGACCGCCACCGGCAGCGTGATGTCCTGCTTGCCCGACTGCAAGGCCAGTCCTAGCGCGTAGGGCAGGGTATTGCGATCGACCATCCCGGCGGCGCCGGCATATTGGCTGGGACCCTTGCCATCGTCCACGCTCACCTGGTGGCTGGACGGATCGACCGTGAGATGGCGCTGCTTGGCCTTCAGTGCCTGGGTCTTGGAGTCGTAGCTGACCGTTTCCGGGCCACCGTTGATCCAGCGAAAGCGGGTGCTTTCATCCGAACTGGCGCCCAGCATCGCGGCGATGCCGCCGGTGCCCTTGCTGCGGTTCTCGTAGGTCCACTGACCGGCGCCGGCAGCGCTGAGGTTGACGGTCGCCTCGCCGATGACCTGATCGCCCTGCAGGACCTGGTACTTGGCGGTGAACGGCGCCGGCGTGGCTGCCCAGGCGGCCGTGGTGGCGAAGGCCAGCGCGAGGCCGGCGACGAGTTTGCGGGAGAGTGAGGGCATGGTCATGCGGGCAAAGTCTACCGGCGCTGGCTGAACCGTGCATGGGGGCGTGGTGTTTCAGCGTGCCAGTTCTTGATCGATCAGGCGTAGCGGCGTGGTGAGCGGTTGCTTGTCCCAGATCACCGCGTCGCCGTCCAGGCGCACCCGGCCGGCGACGATCTGCGCGACGACCGCTGGCAACAATCGATGCTCCAGCGGCAGCAGGCGCGCGGCCAGGGTCTGTTCGGTGTCGTCGGCGCGCACATCGAGTAGGGCTTGGGCGATCACCGGGCCGCCATCGAGTTCGGCGGTGACGTAATGCACGCTGGCGCCGTGCTCGGCGTCGCCGGCGACCAGCGCCTGGCGGTGCGTGTGCAGGCCGCGGTATTTGGGCAGCAGCGAGGGATGGATATTGATCATCCGGCCGATCCACGGCCGCAAGGCGTCGGCGTGGATAATCCGCATGTAGCCGGCCAGCACCAGCAGTTCGGCGCCGCTGGCGGCCACCGCCTGGAACAGGGCCAGATCGAAATCGCGCCGGCTGGGATAATCACGCGGGTTCAGCGCCAAGCTGGCGACACCGGCGGCGCGGGCATGCGCAAGTGCGCCGCAGTCGGTTTTGTCGGTGCCGACCAGGACCAGTTCGATCGGCATCTGGCCGGCGTCGCGCGCGGCGATCAGGGCGGCCAGGTTGCTGCCGCGCCCGGAGGCGAGCACGGCAACCTTGAGCGGGCGATCGAGCATCGCCGATCAGCCGATCTGGGTACGCTCTTCGCCGCTGGCGTCGCTAACCACCACCTCGCCGATCACCCGGCTAGCCAGGCCATGCGTGGCCAACAGCGCGCTCGCGGCGGCGACGTCGGCGGCCGGTAGCAGCACGGTGAAGCCGATGCCGCAGTTGAAGGTGCGCCACATTTCCTCGCGCGCCACGTTGCCCTCGCGCATCAGCCAGGCGAACACCGGCGGCAAGGTCAGCGCATTGGCGTCGATCTTCAGGCCCAGGCCCTCCGGCACCACGCGGATGATGTTTTCCTTCAGACCGCCGCCGGTGATGTGCGCCATGCCGTGCACTGTGCCGGTCTTGAGCAGTTCCAGCATCGGCTTGACGTAGATCGTGGTCGGCGCCATCAGCGCGTCGCCCAGGCTCACGCCATCCAGGTCCAGATCCAGCGGGCTGCCGGCGCGTTCGAGGATTTTACTGATCAGCGAGTAGCCGTTGGAATGCGGGCCGGAAGAGGCCACGCCCAGCACCACGTCGCCGGCCACGATCGCCGCTCCAGTGAGCAGTTCGGCTTTTTCGACCGCGCCCACCGTGAAACCGGCCAGATCGTATTCGCCAGGCGGGTACATATCGGGCATTTCAGCCGTTTCGCCGCCGATCAGCGCGCATCCGGCCAGTTCACAGCCCGTGGCGATACCGCCGACCACCGCTGCGGCGGTGTCCACGTCGAGCTTGCCGGTGGCGAAGTAATCCAGAAAAAACAGTGGCTCGGCGCCTTGCACCAGCACGTCGTTGACGCACATGCCGACCAGATCGATGCCAATGGTGTCGTGCCGGCCCAGAATCTGCGCCAGCTTCAGCTTGGTGCCGACGCCATCGGTGCCGGACACCAGCACCGGCTCGCGATACTTGCCGCCCAGGTTGAACAGGCCGCCGAAACCGCCCAGTCCACCCATCACTTCGGGACGGCTGGTGCGCTTGACCAACGGCTTGATGCGTTCGACCAGCGCATTGCCAGCATCGATATCGACGCCGGCGGCGCGGTAAGTGAGGGCGTCTGACATGAGGGCAACCGGGGGTGGAGAAACGTCTAATGATAGACGTTAAGGTCCGGATTGGGCAGACTTTCCGCGATTCCGCCAATGCTGCGACCGTCTATGCGCCTGTCCCGTTTCCTGTTTCTACTGTCGCTGGCTCTGCTCGCCGCGTTGCCGGCGCATGCGCAGGTGCCTGCAACGGGTTCGCCGTATCAGGTCACCGTGCCGGTCGCTGATACCAGCGAGATGCAGCGTGACCTGGCTTTCGGCACGGCGCTGGGGCAGGTGATCGCCCGGGTGAGCGGTGGCCAGGATCTGCGCGACAAGGCCGGTTACGCCGATGCCATCAAGCAGGCCGGCGGTCTGGTGCAGCAGTATCAGTATCAGCGCGGCGCGGCCAACACGCTAAGCCTACAGGCCACTTTCGACTCATCCTCCGTGCAGCGGTTGATCGGCAAGTTGGGCGTACCGGCGGCCGGATTGAAGCCGCCGTTGCTAGCCCTGGTGCAAGGCGCCGACGGCGGCTTGCTGGGCAAGGAGGCACTGGCCACGCTGACGCAGTCGGCGGCCGCGCGTGGCTACGTGATCGCCTATCCCAGCGCCGGCGCCACGCCGGATCTGGCCAAGCTGGGCAGCGCCGATCCGGCCGCACTGGCGGCGATTACCCAGCAATACCGCACCGGCCTGGTCTTGCTGGGCACCCTCAAGGGCGGCAGCGCGGATTGGACTTTGATCTCCGGCGGGCAGGCGCAGCATTGGACAGCGCAGGGCGCCGGCAGCAGCGCCTTGCTGGCCGCCGCCGGCAACGCGGCGGCCGACCGGCTGGGACAGCAGCTCAATGCGATCGGCGGCAACGTCAACAGCGGCAATCTGTGGGTGTCAGGCCTGAAATCAGCGATGGATTACGCCAATTTGCAGGCCGTGCTACGCGCCGATCCGTCGGTTAGCCAGGTCATCACGATGGCCGCGCAAGGCGACGGCATGCTGTTTGCGATCAAGACCTCGTTGCCGATCAGTACCCTAGCCGCGAACTTGGCCGCGGGCGGCCGCATGCTCCAGGGGCCGGCCCATGCCGGGGCGGATGCCAGCTTGCGTTGGCTGCATTGAGCCGTCGATGAGCGCCGGGGCAGCGCGTTGATGCGGACTTGTCCGGCGCTGTGTTACATCGACGTCACTTCATTTTTTGCTGAGAGCCAGGATGACTCACGACACCTCCCGCCGCTGGCAGCTGTTCGCCATCGCCGCAGTGATTTGCTACCTACTGTGGCTGCTGGCGCCGGTACTCATGCCGTTCGCAGTGGCCGGCATGCTGGCCTATCTGGGCGACCCGCTGGCCGACCGGCTGGAACGACTTGGCCTGGGCCGCACGCTGGCAGTGAGCATCGTGTTCATCGTGCTGATCCTGGTCTTCGCCGGCGCGCTGTTGCTATTGATCCCGCTGATCTCGCGGCAGATCGAAAATCTGGCGCAGAACATGCCGCATTACATCGAATGGGGCCGCGATAGCGCCATTCCGTGGATTCAGACCAAGCTGCACCTTGACCCCAATGCCTTCAATAGCGATCGGCTGGTGGCCGCGGTGAAGACGCATCTGGACTCGATCGGCAGCTATGCCTCGGTCGTACTGGGGAAGATTTCGCGTTCCAGCGTCGGCATTGTGATGTGGATGACCAATCTGGTGCTGATTCCGGTAGTGGCGTTCTACCTGCTGCGTGACTGGGACCGCATGGTGGCCTATATCGATCAGGTGCTGCCGCGCTCGATCGAGCCGACCGTGGCGCATCTGGCGCGCGAGTCGGACACCGTGCTGGGCGCCTTCGTGCGCGGCCAACTACTGGTGATGCTGGCGCTGGGCATTTTATACGGCGGCGGATTGACCCTGGTTGGCATCTCGGTCGGACCGCTGATCGGGATGGTTGCCGGGTTGCTGAGCTTTGTGCCGTACCTGGGTTTCATCGTTGGTTTCGCCGCCGCGTTGATCGCTGCGCTGGTGCAGTACGGCGACTGGCCGCATGTGCTGATGGTGGTCGGCGTGTTCGTGGTCGGCCAGTTGCTGGAAGGCTATGTGCTGGTGCCCAAGCTGGTCGGCGACAAGATCGGGCTGCATCCGGTGGCGGTGATCTTCGCGGTGCTGGCGGGCGGCTATCTGTTCGGTTTCCTTGGCATTTTGTTGGCGCTGCCGGCCGCTTCGGTGATCGTGGTGGTGCTGCGTTATCTGCTGGAACGCTACCGACATAGCAATCTTTACACCGAGGAAGGGCCCGGCGATCCGGTGATCACCGAGGTGGAGATCGATGTCGAGGTACACTCGGCCTCCGCGCATGCCGCCGTGGCGCCG
>JBEVMS010000319.1:0-11374 GCA_040508515.1 Dyella sp.
CTGCACGACCTCTTGCCCGAGCGCCAACCGCACCACCGGGTGATTGCGCTGTTTCCCAATGCCACCGGCACCAAGCGTCTGCCGGGGCGCTGGTGGCTGGACTATATCGACGCGCTACGCGCCAACGACCCGACCCTGCGCTTTGTCGAGGTGGTCGCGGCGCACGGCCAATCGCAACTGGAATCGCGCCTGCCGGCTTTTTTTTCCAGCGATGTCCGCAAGATGGCAGCGATGTTCGCGCAATGCACGGCTTACATCAGCGGCGATTGCGGGGTGATGCACCTGGCCGGCGCCAGCGGCGTGCCGACGCTGGGTTTGTTTATGAAGCACAACCTGCCGCGCTACCGCCCCTACGGTCCGCACGACGGCGCGCTGTACGTGGGCGATCAGCCCGCCGCCGACGTGGCCCGGGCCAGCCAGTTGTTCCTGCGCGCCCTGCCACCCTGAGCGCGGACCGCCGCACGCTTGCATTCGGCGGCGGCGGCCCCCACTACACACTGCTCGCGTCTTTTCGATAGAGCAGTCATGGAATCCTTCCACGCCACCACCATCGTTTCCGTGCGCCGCAACGGCCGTATTGTGATCGGCGGCGACGGTCAGGTCACCCTGGGCAACACGGTGATGAAGGCCAACGCGCGCAAGATCCGCCGGCTCGGCAAGGGCGACGTGCTGGCCGGTTTTGCCGGCGCCACCGCCGACGCCTTCACCTTGTTCGAGCTGTTCGAGGAAAAGCTCGCCAAGCACGGCGCCAACCTCACCCGCGCCGCGGTGGAGCTGGCCAAGGAATGGCGCACCGACCGCCGGCTGGGCCGGCTCGAAGCAATGCTGGCGGTGGCCGACAAGGACGCCTCCTTGCTGATCTCCGGCAACGGCGACGTGCTGGAACCCGAGCACGGCCTGATCGCGATCGGCTCCGGCGGCCCGTTCGCCCAATCGGCGGCGATGGCGCTGCTGGAAAACACCGAGCTGGACGCGCGCACCATCGTCGAAAAAGCGCTGAAGATCGCCGGCGACATCTGCATCTACACCAATCACAACCGCACCATCGAAGAACTCTGAACGGCGTTTTTCGATACGTCGCGCCGACGCCAACGTAGCTTTCAGCCGTTATCCGGTGCGGCTGCGGTTTGCGCCGGAATCATCCGCTAAGACCCCATCTGTTTCCCGGTGAACCTCATGTCCGAACTCACCCCGCGTGAAATCGTCAACGAACTCGACCGCTACATCATCGGCCAGCACGACGCCAAGCGCGCCGTGGCGATCGCCCTGCGCAACCGCTGGCGACGGATGCAGCTGGAGCCGGGCATGCGCGAAGAGGTCACCCCGAAGAACATCCTGATGATCGGCCCCACCGGCGTGGGCAAAACCGAGATCGCCCGGCGTCTGGCCAGCCTGGCCAACGCGCCGTTCGTCAAGGTCGAGGCGACCAAGTTCACCGAGGTGGGCTATGTCGGCAAAGACGTCGAATCGATCATCCGCGATCTGGCCGACGTGTCCTACAAGCTGACCCGCGAGCAGGCGGTCAAGCGCGTGCGCAGCCAGGCCGAGGACATGGCCGAGGACCGCATCCTGGACGCCTTGCTGCCGCGCCGGCAGTCGCCCAGCGATTGGAGCCACGATCCGGCGCCGGCGGCCGACAACGACACCCGCCAGAAACTGCGCAAGCAGCTGCGCGAAGGCAGCCTGGACGATCGCGAGATCGAGCTGGATTTCGCTACCAACGTCGGGGTCGAGATCATGTCGCCGCCGGGGATGGAGGAAATGGGCCAACAACTGCGCCAGATGTTCCAGAACATCGGCGGCGGCAAGACCCAGAAGCGCAAGCTCAGCATCCAGGCCGCGCGCCCGCTGCTGATCGACGAGGAAGCCGGCAAGCTGCTCAACGATGAGGAAGTCCGTGCGCAGGCGGTGCACGCGGCCGAGCAGAACGGCATCGTCTTCATCGACGAGATCGACAAGGTCGCGCAGCGCTCCGACCACGGCCACGGCGGGGTCAGCCGCGAAGGCGTGCAGCGCGACCTGCTGCCGCTGGTGGAAGGCTCCACCGTGTCGACCAAGTTCGGCGTGATCAAGACCGACCACATCCTGTTCATCGCCTCGGGCGCGTTCTCGCTGGCCAAGCCGTCGGACCTGATTCCCGAGTTGCAGGGCCGGTTGCCGATCCGCGTCGAGCTGTCGGCGCTGTCGGTGGACGACTTCAAGCGGATCCTGCGCGAACCCAACAACGCGCTGACCAAGCAATACGTGGCGCTGCTGGGCACCGAGGGGGTCACCATCCACTTCGACGACAGCGGCGTGGATCGGCTGGCCGAGGTGGCGTTCCAGGTCAACGAGCGTACCGAGAACATCGGCGCGCGCCGCCTGCACACCGTAATGGAGCGCCTGCTGGAAAAGATTTCTTACGAAGCTGCAGATAAGTCCGGCGAAAACTACCTGATTGACGCCGAATATGTTGACAAAAATCTCGGAAGTCTGGTGCAGGACGAGGATTTAAGTCGTTACATCCTATAAACATGGGTCACGGCCCAGTCTGTTAAAATCTGCAGGGTATGGGCAAGGTAATCGAACTTAAAACCGGCGGTCAGCGGGCTCAGCTGCGTGAAGCGCAGCAGCAGAAAACGTTGATTCGACTGTGGCGCGGCGATCTCGAGCATGGCAGCTTCTGCGGTTATGTCGGCGGAGTCGGCCGCGAGTTTTTTCTGCTTTGGGTGGTCGGCGACGGCGTCACCTACGATGGCATGTACGTGATGCGCCACCGTGATGTCAGCGAGCTGGAATCACCGGACAAGCACGCCCCTTTCCTGGAAAAAGCACTGGCGCTGAAGCGGATCGTGCCGACCCCGCCGGCCGCGTTCCCGCTGGACGATATCCACGAGGTAGTGCGGGCCGCTGGTGCGCATTCACCGGTGATCGGCGTGCACGTGGACAGCGAGGACGAGGCCGAAGTCTGCTACATCGGCCGCCTGCTCAGCGTCGAGGAAGACGGCTTCAACCTGCAGGAAATCACCCCCGACGCCGAATGGCTGCGCGAGCCGTCGTTCTTCGCCTGGGATGAGGTTTCGACGATCAGCCTGGAAGACGGTTACGCCACCTCGCTGCTGGCCGTGGCCGGCGAAGTACCACCCTTGGAGCAGGGCGACGATTCGGGCGTGGGTCACGCCAACTGAGCGTTCGCTGATGTCGGCCGCGCCCGGTGCGAAATGGTTTGCGGCGCCGAGTCAGCCTACCGATTTGCTGCGTGGTTGGATGGCCTTTTCGTAGCGGGTTGCCGTAAGGGTCTACGGCGTCCGCTGAATATCGACAAAGGCATCCTTGCATCGTCCACTCAGTGGATGGCGTTACGTCACCGTGCGATCGCACGGCGCAGTTTCCTTCCTCACAAGAGCTTCAGCAGCGCCACGACGGCGCTGCCATCCATTTTCGCAGCCGCCCGCGATGCGGCTAAGCGCCGGGTTCAGCGCTGCCCGAACAGCAGCCGGCGCGCTTCCTCATCCTGGGTCAGGTCGATCGTCTGCACCTGCGCGGCGTGGGCGTAGGCGCGCACGGTGGCCGGTCGCGCCGCGATCGCCTCGAACCAGCGCTTGAGGTGGGGAAAATCCTCCAGCGTCATGCTTTGCGCCGCGTAGGGCACGATCCACGGGTAAGCTGCCATGTCGGCGATCGAATAGTCCGCGCCGGCGAGGAAGGCGTCGGTGGCGCCCAACTGCTTGTCCAGCACGCCGTACAGCCGCCGGGTTTCGTTGACGTAGCGATCGATTGCGTAGGGAATCTTCTCCGGCGCGTAACGGTTGAAGTGATGGTTCTGCCCCAGCATCGGACCGTGCCCGCCGACCTGCCAGAACAGCCACTCCAGTGTGCGGTTGCGCTGTCGCGGTTCGCGCGCCAGGAAGGCGCCGGTTTTCTCGGCCAGGTACAGCAAGATCGCGCCGGATTCGAACACGCTGATCGGGGCGCCGCCATCGGCTGGCTGCTGGTCAACGATCGCCGGGATGCGGTTATTGGGCGAAATCGCAAGGAATTCGGCGCTGAACTGCTCGCCGCGACCGATGTTGATCGGCTGCAGGCGATAGGCCAGCCCGGCTTCTTCCAGAAATAGGCTTATCTTGTGGCCGTTGGGGGTAGGCCAGTAATACAGGTCGATCATGCGCTGGGTCCTTACATGAGGGCGGTGAACACCGGGGGAGGCGGTGACATTGACCTGTGAGTTCGGGCCGGGCTAGACCATTTCAAGGCGGGCGAAAAATGTTGCAGCGCATGTAGGGTAATTCCTACATACCGGATATTCTTATGCGTTGGCTTGCCACCCAGCCGTAGAAACGCCACTCGCGTGGGGACTCGTGGGCGAGGCAATCGAGAACGGAGTGACGAGCGATGACCCGAGTTGTAGTGGTCGGCAGTATCAATATGGATCTGGTAACGGTGGCATCGCGATTCGCGGCGCCCGGCGAAACCATTCTGGGCGAGCGGTTCCTGACCATACCCGGCGGCAAGGGGGCCAATCAGGCGGTGGCCGCGGCGCGGCTGGGCGCGCAGGTGAGCATGGTCGGCGCGGTCGGTGACGATGCCTTCGGCGAGCAGTTGTATGCCGGTCTGGCCAACGAAGGCATTGCGTTGCAGCATGTGCGGCGGGTCGAGGGCGGCAGCGGCAGCGCCTCGATCACCGTGGCCGGCGGCGAGAACCAGATCGTCATCGTGCCTGGCGCCAACGCCTGCGTCAGCCCGGCCCAGGTCGAGGCGGCCGCATCGCTGATCGGCCAGGCCGATGTGGCGCTGGTGCAGATGGAAGTGCCGCTGGAGACGGTCGAGGCCACCCTGCGACTGGGCCACAAGCTGGGCGTGCCGGTGATCTTGAATCCCGCCCCGGCGCAGCCGCTGCCGCTGGAATGGCTGCGACTGGCGCGTTACCTCACCCCCAACCAGCACGAGCTGGCGATCCTGTTGGGTGCCGATCCGGCCGAGGACTTCAAAGCGCTGATGCGCCGCGCGCCGGCACCGCTGGTGCTGACTCGCGGCAGCGAGGGCGCCTGGTACCGCGAGGATGGCGAGCCGCAGCACCAGGCCGGTTTCCGCGTCGCAGTGGTCGACAGCACCGGTGCCGGCGACACCTTCAACGCCGCGCTGGCGGTGTTCCTCAAACAGGGTCTGCCGACTGCGGTGCACAAGGCCTGCGCCGCCGCCGCGCTATCGGTGTCGCGGCTGGGCGCCCAGGGCGGCATGCCCGGGCTGGCCGACGTCGAATCCCTACTGCAACAACAACCCTGACCGCCCGCCGAGAAATACATGAAACGTAATGGACTCTTGCACGCCGAACTGAACCGGGTGATCGCCGCCATGGGGCATACCGACACCTTGGTGATCGCCGATGTCGGCTTGCCGATTCCGCCCGGCGTGCCATGTATCGACCTGGCCGTGCTGCCCGGCCTGCCCAGCTTCACGCAGTTGTTCGAGGCGGTCTGGGCCGAGCTGGCGGTGGAGGCGGTCACCGTGGCCAGCGAAATCCATGCCCGCAATCCGGCGATGGTCGCGCTGAGCGAGCGGCTCAAAGGCGAGGGCGTGCCGTTGACCGAAGTCGCCCATACGCAGTTCAAACAGCACTGCGCCAAGGCCTACGCGATCGTGCGCACCGGCGAAACATCGCCCTACTGCAATATGATTCTGCATGCCGGAGTCACCTTCTGAGGTTCTCATGGCCACACCTTTGATCTCCATGCAGGGCATCCGCAAGGCCTTTGGCCCGGTCAAGGTGCTCGAAAGCGTCGACTTCGAGCTGCTGACCGGCGAGGTGCACGCCTTGATGGGCGAGAACGGCGCCGGCAAATCGACCCTGATGAAGGTGCTCACTGGCGTCTACAAAGCCGACGAGGGCAGCATCGCCGTGGACGGCCAAACGGTGTCGATCGCCTCGACCACCGACGCCGAGCACCATGGCATCGCGATCATCCACCAGGAACTGAACCTGATTCCCTACCTCAGCGTGGCGGAAAATCTGTTCCTGGGCCGCGAGCTGAAAACCTACGGCCTGCTGCGTCAGCGCGCGATGCGTCAGCGCGCGCGCGAATGGCTGGCCAGGGTCGGCATGCAGTCGATCAACCCCGATACGCCGGTGCAACGCCTCTCGGTCGGTCAGCAGCAAATGGTCGAGATCGCCAAGGCGCTGGGTCAGAACGCGCGCGTGCTGATCATGGATGAGCCGACCGCCGCACTGACCGAGCGCGAAACCGAAACCCTGTTCGCGCTGATCCGCGAATTGCGCGACAAGGGCACCGGCATCGTTTACGTCTCCCATCGCATGGAAGAAATCTTCGCGCTGTGCGACCGCATCTCGGTGCTGCGCGATGGTCACTTCGTCGGCAGCCGGCCGATCGCCGGCCTGAGCCTGGACGAGGTGGTGCATATGATGGTCGGGCGCAGCCTGGAGGCGCGCTTCCCCAGCCGCGAAGTGGCCCGCGGCGAAGTTCGCTTGCAGGTCGAGCAGCTCGGTGACAGCCGCGTGCGCGACATCAGCTTCGAGCTGCACGCCGGCGAAGTGCTCGGCGTGGCCGGCCTCATGGGCGCCGGGCGGACCGAGCTGGCACGCCTGCTGTTCGGGCTGGATAAGGCCAGCAGCGGGCGGATCTTGCTCGACGGCGCGCCGATCCGCGCACGCACGCCGGTGCAGGCGATCCAGGCCGGCTTGGGCTTCGTCACCGAGGACCGCAAGGGCCAGGGGCTAGTGCTGGACCTGTCCCTGCGCGAAAACATCAGCCTGCCGCGGGTGCCGGCACGCGCCGGCATCGTCAACCGGCTGGCGGAAAAACTGCAAACCCGCGCGCTGATCGAAAAACTCAAAATCCGCACCCGCGACATGGAGCTGCCAGTGCGCGCGCTGTCCGGCGGCAATCAGCAGAAAGTGGTGCTGGCCAAGTGGCTGGCGCTGAAGCCTCGGGTGCTGATTCTGGACGAGCCGACCCGCGGCGTGGACGTCGGCGGCAAGGCCGAGATTTACCAGATCATCAATCAACTGGCGGAGCAGGGTGTAGCGATCCTGATGATTTCCTCGGAGTTGCCGGAGGTGCTGGCGATGAGCGACCGCATCCTGGTGATGCACGAGGGACGTGCCACCGCTTTGCTCGACGCGGCCACGGCCACCCAAGAAACCGTGATGCACGCCGCCACTGGAGGTCATTGAAGTGAATAGCAAATTATCGTTTGGCGGCAGCATGGCGCTGCTGCAACGGCTCGGTTCGGTGATCGGCTTGCTGCTGCTGATCGTCGCGCTCAGCATCATGAGCCCGGATTTTCTCACCACCGGCAACCTGTTGACGGTGCTGCGCCAGGTCTCGATCAACGCGCTGATCGCGTTCGGCATGACCTTCGTGATCCTGGCCGGCGGCATCGATCTGTCGGTCGGCGCAATCCTTGCCTTCACCGGGGCGATCACCGCCGGGAGGATGGCCGCCGGCCACGGCATGGCGCTGGCGATGGCGGTCGGGCTGGGCCTGGGCTTGCTGTTGGGCGTGCTCAACGGCGTGCTGGTGTCGTGGGGCCGCGTGGCGCCGTTCATCGCCACCCTGGGCACCATGACCCTGCTGCGCGGACTGACCTTGGCCTACACCCAGGGCCAGCCGATCAGCGTTTCCAACAGCGGCTTCGCCTTGCTCGGCGACGGCTACATCGCGCACTTGATTCCCAATCCGGTAGCGTGGATGTTCGTGGCGTTTGCGCTGTGCGCCTTTCTGCTGCGCGGTACGGTGTTCGGGCGCCACGTGTTCGCCTTGGGTGGCAACGAGGAGGCCGCGCGCCTCTCCGGCGTGCGCATCAATGCGATGAAGCTGGGCGTGTACGGACTTTCCGGCCTGCTCTCGGCGTTCGCCGGCATCGTGCTGACCTCGCGCCTGTACTCGGCGCAGGCCACCGCCGGCAGCGGCTACGAGCTGGACGCGATCGCCGCGGTGGTGCTGGGCGGCACCAGTCTGGCCGGCGGCCGCGGTTGGTTGTTCGGTACCCTCGTCGGCGCACTGCTGATCGGCTTTTTGAACAATGGCCTGAATCTGCTCGGGGTGTCCTCGTTCTATCAGCAGGTCGTCAAGGGCGCGGTTATTTTGATCGCGGTTTTGCTGGATCGTCGCACGTAAGCGTTGAACGTACGGGCGGGACGCCCCGCCCCGGCAGACGCCGTGCTGCCGTTGGTAACTAAAAAATCGCTTTTATCTGGGAGAAGCAACATGCGTAAATTTGGACTACTCGCCGTTTCGGCATTCACCGTTCTCGCCGCCGCCTGCAGCCAGCAAGGTCCGGCCGACTCCGCCAGTTCTTCCGCCGCTGGCGGCAGCGGCAGCCAGACCATCGGCCTGGCCTTGTCGACCCAGAACAACCCGTTCTTCGTCGAACTCAAGAACGGCGCGCAGAAGGCTGCCAGCGACGCTGGCCTCAACCTCACCGTGGTCGACGCGCAGGACGATCCGGCCAAGCAGATTTCCAGCGTTGAAGACCTGATCCAGAAGAAGGTCGCGGTGATCCTGCTCAACCCGACCGATTCCTCGGCGCTAGCCGGTGCAGTCCAGGAAGCCAACCGCGCACACATCCCGGTGATCACCCTGGATCGCTCGGTCAGCGGCGGTGACGTGGTCACCCACATCGCCTCGGACAACGTCGCCGGCGGCAATGCCGCGGCCAAGTTCCTGGAGAAGGCGCTGGGCAACACAGGCAACGTGATCGAACTGCAAGGCGTGCCGGGCACCTCCGCCGCGCGCGATCGCGGCCAGGGCTTCGACGATGAAATCAAGAACTCGGGCCTGAAGGTGATCGCCCAGCAACCGGCCAACTTCGACCGCGCGCAGGGGCTCTCGGTCACCGAGAACCTGCTGCAGGCGCATCCGGACGTGCAGGCGATCTTCGCCCAGAACGACGAGATGGCGCTGGGCGCGGTGCGTGCGCTGGAAGGCGCCAAGAAGACCGGCGTGCTGGTGGTCGGCTTCGACGGTACCCCGGACGGCATCCAGGCGGTCAAGGACGGCAAGATGGCCGCCACCGTCGCGCAGCAGCCGCAGATGATCGGCCAGCTCGGCGTGCAGAGCGCGCAGAGCGTGATCAAGGGCCAGCAGGTCGAAGCCAAGATCGCTGTGCCGCTGAAGCTGGTCACCAAGGACAACGCACAGTAAGCGTTCCTTAAAGCCCCGGCAGCAGCGGGGGTGTAGCAGTAGCAAAGGCGGGCCCCCGTGGCCCGCTTTTTTTGTGGGTGCCCCTCGGAGCAGAATGCGTGGAGACTGCGATACGGAGCGTCGCACCATAATTCAGGAAAAGTGCGCGCAACCATGAAACCCGCAGCAGGCCTGTCTGTTCTGACTATCGGCCACTCAACCCACCCGGTGGATCGTTTCATCGAACTACTGCAATCGTGCGACGTAAATGCGCTGGCTGATGTGAGATCGAACCCCTTTAGCCGATTCAATCCGCAATACAACCGGGCTGCGCTTTCCCAGGCACTTCATGAAGCAGGCATCGCCTACGTTTTCGTGGGTAAGGAGTTGGGTGCACGATCCGAGGATGCGTCGTGCTATGAAAATGGTCAGGTGCAATTTAGCCGTCTATCTAAGACGGCGCTCTTTGTCGCCGGTATCGATAGAATCATTGCGGGTGCAGCGAAGTTCAAAATCGCCCTGATGTGCGCGGAAAAGGAACCCTTGGATTGTCATCGGACGTTATTGGTGAGTCGCGCTCTTGAAGCACGTGGCATCTCAATGGCGCACATTTTGTCCGACGGCTCCGTGGAGCCTCAAGCGACGACCATGTCCCGGCTGCTCGATCTCGTCGGGCTGCCACAAAACGATATGTTCAAAAGCCGGCCCGAGCTGGTGGCTGCGGCTTGCCAAATCAGAGAGCGAAAAGTCGCGTATACCGACGGCGCGTAGACCGAGCAGGCGCCATGTTTACGGTTGGCTTTATCCCCAAGACCGCTGAAGCATTCTTCGGGCACCTCAAAGCGGTGACGTGCGGCATTTCACGCGCGATGCCGCAGGCGGTTCGGAAGGCCGGGCGTAGTGAATACTGCAGATGCGCCGCATGACCTTCAGCGCAGGACATCGGCGCTAGCGATGTGTTCGGCAGAAAGTCCCTGAAGCGTTCAGCGGATACACAACGAGTTCAAGGTTTCGTTCGACCAAGAATCATCCGGACTGGCCTGGAATACCCGCTATTTGCCGATACAGAACGACCCAAAGATCGCCCCGAGCAAGTCATCGCTGCTGTAGCTGCCGGTGATTTCGCCCAGCGCGTGCTGCGCCTGGCGCAGTTCCTCGGCGGCCAGTTCGCCGGCGCGGGCGTGTTCCAGCGCCATTGCGGCGCGCTCCAGCAGTTCGCTTACTTGCTGCAACGCCAGCACGTGTCGCCGACGCGCGCTGAAGGCGCCTTCGCCCGCGCCGCCGCCGGCCAGGGTTTTGAGGGTTTCGCGCAGCGGCTCGATGCCTGCGCCGGTCTTAGCCGACACCCATAACCATTGCTGCTCGCCGCGGATTTCCTGATGGGGCGGCAAACCGTGCCGATCGATCTTGTTGATCACCACCAACCGCGTGGCGCCGATAGCGGCGCCATCGAACAAGCTTAGATCGGCCTCGACTTCGGCCGGCTCGCTGACCAGCAGGGCGACGTCGGCACGCTGCAGCTGTTCGCGCGCGCGGCGCACGCCTTCGCGTTCGACCGGATCGTCGGTGTCGCGCAGGCCGGCGGTGTCGGCCAGCTCCAGCGCGATGCCGTCCAGGCTCAGCGCGGTGTGCAGCACGTCGCGGGTGGTGCCGGCGATGTCGGTGACGATCGCCCGCTCGTGCCCGGCCAACTGGTTGAGCAGGCTGGACTTGCCAGCGTTGGGACGCCCAATGATCGCCACCTGCAATCCATCGCTGAGGCGCACGCCACGACGCGCCTGCGCCAGCAGTTCGGCCAGTTGCTCACGCAAAGCGGTCAATTGGGCGCCGATCAGCGGATCGGCCAGGAAGTCGATTTCTTCCTCGGGAAAGTCGATCGCCGCCTCGATATGCACGCGCAGCGCGATCAGATCGTCCAGCACGGCTTCCACCTTGCGCGAGAACACGCCCTCCATCGAGCGCAACGCGGCGCGTGCACCGGCCTGCGAGCGCGCGGCGATCAGGTCGGCGACCGCCTCGGCCTGGGCCAGATCCAGCTTGCCGTTCAAGAACGCGCGCTCGGTGAATTCACCCGGACGCGCCAGTCGCGCGCCCAGCTCACACACCCGCCGCAGCAAGGCATCCAGCAACACCGGGCTGCCGTGACCCTGCAGCTCCAGCACATGCTCGCCGGTGTAGGAGGCGGGGGCAGGGAAGTACAGCAGCAAGCCGTGATCGATCGGCGCGCCATCGGCATCGGCAAAGTGGGCGAAATG
>JBEVMS010000321.1:0-7922 GCA_040508515.1 Dyella sp.
TGCGCGTGGCGACGCGCCTGCTGGCGCGCGGCGATGATGTGTGGGCGCTGCGCCGACAGCCGCCGCCGCACACCTCGGCAATTCATTGGCTGGCCGCCGATCTGACCGTGCCGAGCAGCCTGCACACGTTGCCACAGGGAATCACCGCAGTGGTCTATGCGCCCACTCCAAGTGCGCGCACACCGGAGGCCTATCGCGCGGTGTTCGTCGATGGTCTGCGCCATCTGCTGACGGCCTTGGATGCGCAGGCGCTGCGCCGCGTGCTGCTGGTGTCCTCCAGCGCCGTCTACGGCGAGCACGCCGGCGATTGGGTTGACGAGAACACTGCGCCGGCACCGCTGGGCTTCAATGGCGAATTGTTGCTCGAAGCCGAACGCTGGCTGGCGGCGCAAGCGGTGTCGTCGGTGATCCTGCGCCTGGCCGGCTTGTACGGACCGGGCCGGCTGCAATTGGTTGAGCGGCTGCTCGCCGGCCAGGTGCGCGTGCCGCGGCAAACCCGGCATTGGGCCAACCGCATGCATATCGACGATGCAGCCGCGGCGACCGCGCATCTGCTCGCTTTACCCGACCCGGCACCGCTTTATCTGGGCTGCGACGACACCCCGCTGCCACTGGATGCGCTCTACGACCATCTAGCCAATCTGATCGGCGCGTCGGCACCGCTCACCGGGCCCGCGCCGCCGGGCATCGGCAGCAAGCGCCTGAGCAATGCGCGACTGCGCGCCAGCGGCTTCGTGCCGCAATGGCCGGATGCGCGGACAGGCTACGCGGCGTTGCTGGATCAAGCGTAAAGCGGTCGGGCACCGATATCGCCGCGCAGTGTAGAGGTACGTCCCGCGAGCCGGCGCAATCCTCTGTGTCCATCCGCTTGACGGACGCATCAGATCCTGGTGCCGTTCAGGCGTGAGGCCTGCGATGACCGCGCTGGCGACGTGTGGGAAGATCGATCCAACCGCCCGCCACTTGCCTGAAGGAGTCGCCCCATGGCCGCAACCATCGAAGCGCATCGCGTCAGCACCAGCCAGGAATTGCCCGGCCATCGCATGGTGCGGTCGCTGGGCATCGTGCGCGGCATCACGGTGCGCTCGCGCAGTGTGATCGGCAACTTCGGCGCGGCGCTGCAAACCTTGGTGGGAGGGAATATCTCGATCTACACAGAACTGTGCGAAAAGGCGCGCGAGGAAGCGTTCGAGCTGATGCTGGCTCACGCCGCCGGACGCGGCGCCAATGCGGTGATCGGCATGCGCTATGACGCCAACGATGTCGCCGAAGGTGTCACCGAAGTCCTTGCCTACGGCACCGCGGTATGGGTCGAGCCGCTCGACTGATGCCAGTGATGCACCGCCACCACGCGGCGTTGAGCATTGAACTCCACCACGCTGTCGGCGTTTTCCGGCAGCGTCTTCAGCGCGTGGCGGCTGAGCCGCTCGTAATGTGAGATGAAGCGATCCAGCGCCGCGGCATCCATCGCCAGCGGCGCGTTGCGCTGGCGCAGGTGTTGTTCCTGCTGGTCGCGCCAGTAGCGCACCACTTCCCAGTTGGGCGCCTGCAGCACCACCAAGGCGTCGAACTGCCGCCACAGCGGCTGGTAGCCGCGCAACTGCTTGTTGACCCAGCGCCGCCATTCGCCACCGACGTCGGCCTCGCGTTCCAGCGCGTTGATCGGCTCTTCCAGCGCGGCCAACGATTCCGGCTTGAGCCCAAGCGCCCAGCCCTCGATGATCACCAGCTTGGGCGGCCGCGTGATCTTGGGCCAACGTGACGGCGCCACGCGCGTATCGCGGCCCTTGTCGAAACGCGGATAACGCACGGGCAATTTTTCCGAGGCGTGTGGCAAAGCGGCCAGTACCGACAGCAGCAATTCCACCTCGTGCGTGCCGGGTACACCGCGCGTGCGCAGCAGCGGATGAACCTGCTGGGCCAGTGCTTCGCGTTCGCCGCGCGCGTAGTAGAAGTCGTCCAGCGAAAGCACTTCCGTGGGCGTTCCGCGGGCGTTGGCCAACTCCTTCAGATGCCGTGCCAGCGTGCTTTTGCCGCTACCCTGCAAGCCGGATAAACCCAGCAAGTAGGGGTGCCGCGCGCGGGCGATTCGCCCTGCGTAGTGGTCGAGCAGATGACCAGCGAGGGCCGGGTTCTGCATGCTAGCATCGGTAGTCTTCATGCGCGCCAATGATGGCGTGCTTACGCCACGATTCAAGACTTATGTTGAAACTCGAGATTCTGGACACCTTTTTGGCCTTGCTGGACGAAGCCAAAAACGCTGGCGAACCCGAACCCACCGCGATGACCCTGGCCACCGCCGACGCGACGGGCAAAGTGTCTTCGCGCATCGTACTGCTCAAACAGGCCGATGCGCGTGGCCTGCGTTTTTTCACCAACTACCACAGCGCCAAGGGCGAGCAACTGCTGGCACACCCGCAAGTGGCGCTGTGCTTTCACTGGAAGCGACTGCGCGAAGGCGTGCAGGTGCGCGTCGAAGGCCCTAGTCGCAAGCTGATCGAGACCGAATCGGACGCCTACTTCGCCAGCCGCCCGCGTGGCAGCCAGATCGGCGCCTGGGCGTCGTTGCAATCCCAAACCCTGCCCGAGCGCGCCACCTTCGAGCAACGCGTGGCCCATTACGAGGAAGAATTCGCCGACCGCGCGGTGACCCGTCCGCCGCATTGGGGTGGTTTTTTGGTGGAGCCTGACATGGTGGAATTCTGGTACGGCGCCGAATTTCGCCTGCACGAACGCGTGCGCTGGGATCGCCACGGCCAGACCTGGACCAACCGCTTGCTCTACCCGTGAACACGCGCACCGCGCCGACGCAGCAAGTGATCGACGTCGCCAGCCGCGGCCGCGGCCTGATCGACATCAGCGATAGCGTCGCCGGCGTGGTTGCCGCCAGCGGTGTGGCGATCGGTATCGCCAGCATTTTCACCCGGCATACCAGTTGCTCGCTGCTGATCAGCGAAAACGCCGACCCCAGCGTGCGCGACGATCTGGAACGCTGGTTCGCCCGCGCCGTGCCGGATGGCGACCCACTGTTCCGCCACGACGCCGAGGGCCCCGACGACATGCCCGCACATGTGCGCGCGGCGCTGACCGGGGTCAGCCTGACCGTTCCGGTGCGCGACGGCCGACTGCTGCTGGGCACCTGGCAAGGCATTTATCTGTGGGAACACCGTCACCATCCCCACCGGCGCGCCGTGGTGGTCACGGTGTTGGGCACTTGAATTGAACGGCTACCCGCAACGCATCGTCTGCCTCACCGAAGAGCCCACTGAAGTGCTCTACGCGCTGGGCCAGCAAGAGCGCATCGTGGGTATCTCAGGCTTTACCGTGCGCCCGCCGCAAGCGCGCAAGGAAAAGCCCAAAGTCTCGGCGTTCACCAGCGCCAAGATCGGCGAGATCCTCGCGCTCAAGCCGGACCTGGCGATTGGTTTTTCCGATCTGCAAGCCGACATCGCGCGCGAGCTGATCCACGCCGGGGTGGAGGTGTGGATCAGCAATCACCGCAGCGTCGACGGCATCGTGGCGTACATCCGTCGGCTCGGCGCGATGGTCGGCGCGCATGACCAGGCTGAGGCTTACGCGCAGCGTGCCGAAGCCCATCTGGCGCAGATCCGCGCTGCCGCCGCGCTGCTGCCGCGCCGGCCGGTAGTGTACTTCGAGGAATGGGACGAGCCGCTGATCACCGGCATCCGCTGGGTCGCCGAACTGATCGGCATCGCTGGCGGTGAAGATGCATTCCCCGCCCAGGCCAACGAGCCACTGGCCAAGCAGCGCATCCTGGCGGACGGCGCTGTGGTGATCGAGCGCGCACCGGACATCATTTTCGGCTCGTGGTGCGGCAAACGCTTCCGCCCGGAGAAAGTTGCCGCGCGCCCGGGTTGGGACGCGATCCCGGCCGTGCGCAACGGCGATCTCTACGAAATCAAATCCCCGCTGATCCTGCAACCTGGCCCGGCCGCGCTGTTCGACGGGCTCGATGCAATGCATGCCGTCATCGCAGCCTGGGCGCGGCGCAGCAACCGCTAGCCCAGCGCGCGGATCAGCTTCGATGGCACGCACGCCCGACGGCGCGGCGGGCGTCTTAGCCTCGTGGCATCGACGCGATTGATCTCACATCAACCCACGCATCGATACGCACGCCGCGCAGACCATCCGTCGACGATCGTATGTTCACCGGCGGCAAGGCGTGATCGCGCGCCCGCCTATCTTCGGCTCGCGGTGCGACACGCGGCGTGCGCGCTATAAGAGCGGATTGGCACGCGTCATCAATACGTGCGTCGCGCAGACCTACCCGTCAACGAGCACATGCGCACCGGATGCACTGTGTGATCGTGCGCCACCATACACTTCGCCTCGTGGTATGGCAGGCGTTCAATCTGCCGACGAACGCCCCCGCGCCAACTGCGCCATACGCTGCGCGTCGGCCAGGATGCCGTGCAGCACGCGTAGTTCGCGCGCATCGGGCTGGGCGCGTTGGAACAGCTTGCGCAGGCGTAGCAGAATGGTGGTCGGCTCGCGCCCCTTGTGGAACTCGATATCGTCCAGCGCGCGGGCCAGATGCTGATAGAACTGCTCCATCTGCTCAGCGTCCGCGGGCGGCTCCTCGTCGGCCACCACCGGCGCTGCCGGAGCCAGCTCCAGCAGCGCGACGCGCAGCTCGTAGGCCATCACCTGCACCGCTTGCGACAGATTCAACGAGCTGAAATCGTCCACGCTGGGAATCCGCACCATGGCGTGGCAGCGCGCCAACTCCTCGTTTTCCAGACCGGTGCGCTCGTTGCCGAACACCAGGGCGACCTGCTCGCCGCGCGCGACCGCCGCCAACGCATGCGCCGCGGCCTGACGCGGCGAGAGTTCTGGCAGCGTCACTCCACGACGGCGCGCCGACAAGCCCAGCACCAGATGACTGCCGGCCAGCGCCGACACCAGTTCCTCGTGCAGGCCGGCTTGCTCCAGCACATCGTCGGCGCCGGCGGCCAGCGCGGAAGCGTCCGCATGCGGGAAACGCGCCGGCGACACCAGTGCCAAGTGGTGCATGCCCATCGTGCGCATGGCGCGCGCCGCGCTGCCGATATTGCCCGGATGCGAGGTGCGCACCAGCACGTAGCGGACGCGATCGGCGAGTTGGTCGGATGAAAACATGGGTCGTAAGTGGCTGAAAGGCGCTCAAGGATAGTGGATGCCGCCGCGCATGCGGCGACCGCAATGCTCATCCACACAGCGCCAACCCCGGGGCGCCACCGTGGATTCCGCCGCGGCATGCGCCTGCTCATGCTTTCTTCATGCTTTCTTTTGCTTCTGGCTCCTTGCTCCGGCTTTCCTGCTTCCGTTTTCGTGCTCCGACCATCGCGGGACCGGCGGCAAAGACGACGCCGGTCCGCGGGTACGCGCCGTTACCGCCGACCCGTCAGGCGTCGACGAAGTCCATCGTCATCGACCACGGTGCCTGATCCTTCACCGTGTACTTGACCCGGCCCTGACCATCGCCATCGGTGACATCCAGCTCGCCCGTGCTGGGCGCCTGGCCGATCGACAGCTGATAACCATCGCTCTCGTCGGTCTTGTCGCTGAAGATCACGCCAATCATCAATTCCTCGCCCGCGCCGTTCCAGTCCACGCTGACCTTGGCCGCCACGCCGGGGTTCAAGGTGTAGGCTTGATGGATCGGCCGGCCGTCGACCTTCAGCACCTGATCGTCCCAGTTGGGGTCGTGGTCGATGAAAATATCGCGGCTGGCGTTGTTGAGCACGGTGACCGTCGGATGGTTCATGCGGTTGTCCTCTTCCCTGGGTGGCTTGAAGGCAGCGACGCTGCCGCGCGCGAGCATACCCCCGACGCAGCGTTGAAGCGCATAAAAATACGAATGCCGAGTCCCCCGTCGCGACACGCCATGTCAGTGACGGCGAGTGCAATCACATCCCGTCGCATCGATGCCGCACGCGAACCACGCCCACGCTTCTGCTAGACTCCCGCGCCGAAACCCCGTTCTTTCTAAAGCCTAAAGCCATGCCAAGACCCGCCGTCAATGTCGCGGCGCGCGCCGCGCGCACCGCAGGCAACGTGATCCTGCGCTACATGAACCGCCTGGACGGCCTCGCCGTCGTCGAGAAGCAGCGGATGGACTTCGCCTCCGAAGTCGACCGCATGGCCGAAGCGGAGATCATCAAAGAACTCAAGCGCGCCTACCCGGGCCACGCCTTCCTCGCCGAGGAAAGCGGCGCGATCGGCAAGGCGCCGCAGACCTGGGTGATCGATCCGCTGGACGGCACGCACAATTATCTGCGCGGCATTCCACACTTCTGCGTGTCGATCGCGATGCTGGAAAAGGGCGTGCCGGTCTACGCGGTGATCTTCGACCCGCTGCGCGACGAGCTGTTCACCGCTAGCAAGGGCGATGGCGCCTATCTCAACGACCGGCGCATCCGCGTTGGCAAGCGCGAAAACCTCGGCGGCGCGATGATCGGCACCGGCTTCCCCTACCGTCAGCGCGCCCATCTGGACACCCAGTTGGCGATGACCCGCGCCCTGCTCGGCCAAGCCGAGGACATCCGTCGCTCCGGCTCGGCTGCGCTGGATTTGGCCTATGTCGCGGCTGGCCGCTTCGACGGCTATTTCGAGATCGGCCTGAAACCTTGGGACATGGCCGCCGGCGCGCTGCTGGTGCATGAAGCGGGTGGGCGCTACTGCGATTTCGCCGGACGCGACAAACTGCCGGAAAGCGGCAACATCATCGCCGGCAACCTTAAGGTAGCGCAGGCGATGGTTGAAGCCATCGGCGCCCAGGCCACGCCCGAGCTGCTCAAGGGCTGACCGCGCAAGCGCATCGGCGATGCGCTTGTTCAACGCTCAAGCCGTGATGCGCGCGACGTGCTCCGCACGGTTTGTTTGGCGCGGCCTCCTCGGCCCGCTCCAAACGCGCGCATGCCTAAACGGGTGCGCCATCCCCACAAGTTTCGCTGCAAGAAAAATGACCGCCGACGCGTGGCGCAGAAGCGTTATTCCGCGCACCCACCACCACTGCGTAGCTGCGTGGGCGCCGCGATTCAAACGCCGTTGTGCGGCTCGGTGGCAGCTTCGCGCAGCATGCCGCGCAAAAACGGCACGGTGACTTTGCGTCGCGCCGCCAGTGAAGCCTGATCGAGCTTTTCCAGCAAATCGAGCAAGGTGCCCAGATCGCGTGCGTGATGCACGAACAGCCAGTCCAGCACGTTGTGATCCAACTCGATGCCGCGCAGGCTGGCGTCAACCCGCAGCACCTGGCGCCGCTCGGCATCATCCAGCGCCTTGAGCTGAAACTGCACACAGGCGCCCAGCCGCGAACGCAAGTCCGGCAGTTGCAGGCCCACTTGCGAGGGCGAACTTTCCGCCGCGAACAGCATGCTGCCACCAGCATTGCGTGTCTGGTTGTAGAGGTCGAACAAGGCGTGCTCGGCCTCGCGGTCGCCGGCGATCGCGCCCAGGTCGTCCAGTGCCAGGAACTCGCTGCCGGAAACCCCGCGAATCGCTGCGGCGCGATCGTCCAATCGCGCCAGCGGCAGGTATTGCACGGTGCGCCCCTGCTGAAGCGCGGCCTGGCAGGCGGCCACCAGCAGATGACTTTTGCCGCTGCCGTCCACCCCGTGCAGATACACCCACGGCGCGTCAGCCCGCTGCGCTAGTGCGGTGACCGCGGCCAGTGCCGCGGCGTTGCCGGCGGGATGGAAATGTTCAAACCGCTGGCGTCGCGGCCAGCGCAGGGCGAGGGGCAACTGCGGGATCATTCGAGTTTTCGGGTAGACGGGGGCGCATCCGACGGCGCCACGGCGGCATGCGCGGAGGCCGAGTGTACCTCGACATCGATCTCCACCTCGGTGATCACCGGATCGCCGGGCCCTTCCTCGGTGTAAAGATTGCTATGTCGGTAGCGTTCCAGCAGATAACGCAGC
>JBEVMS010000346.1:0-5313 GCA_040508515.1 Dyella sp.
GCATTAATGGCAACGTGACCACAGTCACTACGGTTGCGTGCGTTGCATCCGGCACAAGGCTTGCCGGGCTTGTGACTACTTATACCTGTACCCAAACCGTCGCCACGACCACCACGACCACCACGCCCTACAACGGCGGCTTCTACTACGTCTGCCCGACGGCAGGTAGCTCGACAGGATGCGTTTACCATCAGGTCAATAGCGAAAGCGCGGCCATCAAGCAAAACTTCGCCAACTGGTACAGCTATTACCGCACGCGCAATCTCAACGCACGTGCGGCGATCGGGCGGGTGTTTGGCAGCCTCTCAGACAATGCCGTGCGAACGGCGGGGCAGACTCTGCAAAGCCAGAGCGACAGCAGTCGCTACAACGCCAGCGGGAATTATGTCGGTCTTGCTTATGGGCCTTTGGCAAGCACCACCAAAATTTTAGAATTTGCCAATCCGGCCAACTGCACGGCCAGTAGCATCAGCGACAGTTGCTGGCGCAGCCAGTTCATGAACTGGATTTACGGCGTGCCGGCCAGCGGCGGTACGCCCACGCGGGTAGCCACGCAGACGGCAGGCAAATTTTTCACGCGCACCCTGGACACCGCCAATCCGCAGCGCGATCCCTATTGGAACGGTAGTACCAGCAGTCCTGCGGAAATTTCTTGCCGCAAGAATTTCAACATGCTGGTGACCGATGGTTTCTGGAATGGCGATAGCCCCGATACGGTCAGTCCCAGTGTGAGTACTGGCATCAACTTGCCCGATGGCAAGAGCTATTCCACCAGCGATCCCAACAGCAAGATCTACTGGAACCAGTCCGGTACCACCACGCCGTCGCTAGCCGATATCGCGTTCTACTACTGGGCGACCGACCTTCGCTCCAACCTTACCAACAACGTGCCGGCTTACTACCCGGACCTGAGTACGGGAGTGACTGGCGCGTCCACCCAGGTCGACGCCGGCGCCCCAGGCAACACTGGCGAGGTGTACTTCAACCCTGCCAACGATCCGGCGACCTGGCAGCACATGTCGCAATACATGGTAACCATGGGCGTATCCGGTTCGTTGAACTATCCCGGCGACTACACCGCGTTGCGCAAAGGCACCAAGCAGTGGCCCACCCCGACCACCGGCGGCGGCACGACCAATATCGACGATACCTGGCACGCCGCCTTGAGCAGCCGTGGCGGGTATTTCAGCGCGGCCGATCCCACGTCGCTGGTCAACAGCCTGAAGAGCATTCTTTCCTCGGTGATCGCCAGCTCATCGTCCGCGCTCAATCTCAGCCTCAACACGCAGGTACTGACGAGCAACAGCGTCGGCTACTACGCCGGCTACAACACCACGGACTACAGCGGTACGCTCAACGCGTTGAGCATCAATACCGATGGCACGGTGGGCAGTTCGGTCTGGCAAGCTGAAGCGGGGAGTCAGTTGACCAACCGCGCCAGCACCGACCCGCGTTTCATCGTTACCAGTAGCGGCCCAGGCGCGGGCAAGGGCGTCACGTTCAGCTCCAGCAATTTCAGCAGCCTCAGCAGCGCGGAACAGGCCGCGCTCAATTCACCCGATGGCACCGGTGCATCCAACGACGGGCTGGGCAAGGACCGGGTGGATTGGCTGACCGGCACGCGTAGCAAGGAGGGCACTACCTTTCGCACGCGCACCTCGCTGCTTGGGGCGATTTTCAATTCGCAGCCGGCCTATGTCGGACCGGCCAGCGGTGGCTACAGCAATGTGTTTCCTGCCGGATCGCCGGAGGCGACCGCGCTGGCGAGCAATGCCAACATGGCGTACTCGGCCTTTGTCAGCACGCAGCAGACGCGTCCGGCAGTGGTTTATGTCGGCGCCAACGACGGCATGTTGCATGCTTTCGACGCGCGGCTGTCTTCGGTCAGTGGTGCTAATCCGGGCCGTGAGCTGTGGGCTTATGTGCCGGCCAGCGTGTATGCCAACCTGCCGGCGCAGAGCCGGTTGGCGCAATACAGCTTTACTCCCACCGTGGATGGCAGTCCGGTCACGGGCGATGTATTTTTCGGTGCCGACAACGCCACCAATAACAGCGTCAAGGGGTGGCATACGCTCTTGGTAGGATCGCTACGCTACGGCGGCCGTGGCGTGTTCGCGATTGATATCACCGATCCCCGTGCGGTGAGCTCGGCATCCACCGCTGCGCAAAAAGTGTTGTGGGAATTCAACAGCGCCAGTACCGACGTCACCAATTCCACCGATACGCCGGCCAATATGGGTTACAGCTTCGGTACGCCGACCATTGGCCGCCTGCCCAACGGCAAGTGGGTGGTGCTGGTGCCTGGCGGGTATTTTCCTGATGGCAGTACCGCGGCCGCGGCAGGCAATACCTACAGTTCGCTGTTTGTGCTGGATGCGCAAACCGGCACGGTGCTCAAGGAAATCCGCACGCCCAGCGGTACGACAAGTTATGGCCTGTCGACTCCGGTGCTTGGGGATTACGATGGCGATCAGGTGGCCGATGTGGCGTTCGCCGGTGATCTCGCGGGCAATGTCTGGCGTATCGATCTTTCGGCGGCCCTGGCGAACAGCAGCCAGACAGCCGGCGTCAGTTTGTTGTTCCAGCCGGCGACGGCCGGGGCGCAGTCGATCACTACCTCGCCTCGCTTGATTGCCGATCCCACGTCCAATGACTTCATCGTCATCTTCGGTACCGGGCGTTATCTGGCGACATCCGATACGCCCGACATCACGACGCAGGCGCTCTACGGCATCCGTGATCCCGGCACGGCGGTGACGACGCCGGTGACGCTCAGCAATCTGACCCAGCAAAGCCTGACGGTCGATAGCGCGACGGGTGGCATCGGAGTCACTGGCAATGCTGTCGCCGCCAGCAGCAGTGGATGGTATCTGCTGCTCAACAACCCTGCCGGCGAACGGGTGGTGGTGACTCCCGCGATCGTCACGGCAACCAACACGGTAATCTTCAGCACCTTGATTCCCTCCGCCAGCGATCCTTGCACGACGGCGAGCAGCGGCTCCCTGATCGCACTCAATGCCAGCAACGGCAACGCCGCCAACGGGGTGAATATTGGCGTCACGGTGAGTCTGGGCACGGGCTTCACCCTGGCGGGCGGTCGCACCAACAATGCTGCCAGCGCCGGATCGCTGTATGCGGCCGCCAGCGCTTCCGGCAGCACGCTCTACTTCGTTGGCAAAACCTCCCTATCCAGTCCTGTGACGATGAGTGCCAGCATCCCCACGTCGCGTCGGCGTTCATGGCGGAGTCTCAACAATGAAAATTGATAGTGGATCGGGCGGGCCGGCGAACGGCTTCACCCTGATCGAGTTGATGGTGGTGGTGGCGATCGTTGCCATCCTCGCGGCGATCGCGATTCCCTCCTACAGCCGCTATGTCTACCGCGCACGGCGCGTGGACGGGCAGCAACTGCTGTTGAAGATTGCCACGGCGCAGGAACGCTATTACGCCCTTAACAACAAGTACGCCGTACTCAGCGCGGCGGGTTTTTCCAGCGATACGGTGACGTCGGAGAAGGGCTATTACACCGCCCAGATTGCGACAGCCAGCTTGACCTCCACCACCGTCAATAGCATCACGGTGGCGGCGCAAGGCTATACGGCCACGGCCACGCCCATTGGCGCGCAAGCTGCCGACCAATGCACCGGCTTGAGTATCGACAACACGGGGGCGAAAACCTTCACGTCGAACACGCCAGTGACCAATGGAACCTGCTGGTGACCCAACGTCTGCGCCGTTGCCGAGGCTTCACCCTGACCGAGTTGCTGGTCACCGTCGCGGTGGCTTCGATATTGGCGATGATCGCCGTACCGTCATTCCTCACGCTGATGCGGCGACAGCGCGTGGCTGGGAGTTACAACAGCCTAGTGGCTTCCTTGCAATATGCGCGCACCGAAGCGATCAATCGTGGTGCTTACGTGGCCGTGTGCCCCACCACGTCAACGACCAAGAATGCGGCAACGTGTTCGGGTAGTACGTCCTACGAAACCGGCTGGCTGGTTTACAGCTATCCAGTGAGCCTGGGCACCAATCTGAGCTATGACGCCACCAAAGCCCAATTGCTTCGCTTGACGAGCACGCAAGCGGCGGTGTCGATCCGAGCCGCGGATGGCAATGTGATTACATTCGGCCAGCAGGGGCAGGTGCAGCCGCTCAATGCGACCAGTGCACACAATGTGCAGTTCGCGGTTTGCGCATTGGCCAATGGCACCAGCGGACTGGGACAAAACACCAGCAGTGTGCCCGGAGCGCTGCTTACGTTGAGTGGTTCTGGCGGCATCAAGAACACACAGCTCTCCAGCGGTGCGGCCTGCACGCCCTAAATCGGCGCTAGCGCGATGACCGCTTGCGTGGCGAGGGCTAGAATAGCCATCACTCAAAGGGTGTCTCGGAGTACGCATGGCTAGCCGTCTGGAACCCTTGGATATTTACGATGTCCGCTCCCTGCTCAGCGACGAGGAGCGCATGGTGCAGGACACCGTGGGCCGTTTCGTCGACGCGCGGGTGCTACCGATCATCGGCGACTGCTTCGATCAGGCGCGCTTTCCCATCGAGTTGGTGCCGCAACTCGCCGAGCTTGGATTGCTCGGCGCGACGTTGCCGCAGGAGTACGGCTGCGCCGGCATGAACGCGGTCAGTTACGGCTTGATCTGCCAGGAGCTGGAGCGCGGCGACTCGGGCCTGCGCAGCTTCGCCTCGGTGCAAAGTTCGCTGTGCATGTACCCGATCTACGCCTACGGCTCGGAACAACAAAAGCGCGACTACCTGCCGCGCATGGCCGCCGGCGAAGTGATCGGCTGCTTCGGCTTGACCGAGCCGCACGGCGGTTCGGACCCGGCCAACATGAAAACCCACGCCCGGCGTGACGGTGACGACTGGCTGATCGACGGCGCCAAGATGTGGATCACCAACGGCAATCTGGCGCATATCGCCATCGTCTGGGCGCAGACGGACGATGGCATCCAGGGCTTCATCGTGCCGACCGACAGCGCCGGCTTCACCGCGCAGGAAATCCACAAAAAGATGAGCCTGCGCGCCTCGGTCACCTCGGCGTTGTTCCTTGACCAGGTGCGCGTGCCCGACCGCCTGCGGCTGCCCCATGTGAAGGGGCTCAAGGGCCCGCTGGGTTGCTTGAACCAGGCGCGCTACGGCATTGCCTGGGGGCCGATCGGCGCGGCGCAGGCGTGTCTCAAAGAAGTGCTCGACTACAGCGCCCAGCGGACGCTGTTCGATCGCCCGCTGGCGGCTAATCAAGCCGTGCAGATCAAACTGGCCGAGATGGCCCGGCGCATCACCACCGCGCAGTTGCTGTCG
>JBEVMS010000008.1:0-6178 GCA_040508515.1 Dyella sp.
CCCGTAGCGCACGGGAAATCGAGGGCGCAAAAAGGATTAAGCCGCAGGCCACTAAAGCCAGCCACCTGACAAGTCCGCGTTGAGCGTGCTTGTAAATTGCGCTATCCCCGAATGGATCTAACCTGAATCCAAATATTCTGCCACGCCACCCCAACAAAGTGCGTGGCGTGGCGAAATGACGCAAGTCAAGATCGAAGCAATAGCCGCGCTCTTAAGCGGCCGCCTTGCGCCGTCATGCGCTCAAGAGTCGGCCAGGTGCGATCAGCCAGTTCCATACCTCGGACGTGTATCCGAACCTTTACGGTTCTTGGATAGTGGGTGCGCTATCGATCGCCACCACCTGGCAACCGATGATCGGAATACGTTGTCATCGCCGATGAGCCGATCGCTGCGTGGGAACCCCGGGATCGTCCCGCGGAGAGCGATTACATCAATGATCGCGCTCCGCCCTCATCAACCACCGACGATGAGACACCCCATCCAGCCTACGCTACGTGCATGGACCGAGGAGGAACGTTTTCATATAGCCATATGTCCATATAAACATATTTACAACAAAAGACTTCTAGACATCCATACGTCTATATTATCAACGCGGCTCATGGGCAAGCCCGCGTAATACGATACCAAGACCGCGGCGAAACTCCTCATCCGGACTAATGTCCTGTGCTGCTTGAGCCGTTGCCGCCAGCAGCGGATACTCGTCGGGAGGTAACGTGGCCATCGCCTCGGTGCCTGGCCCATCCAGCGGACCAAGGTGCTGAGCTTGAAGCGCGCCGCTGAGATAACTGACCAAGGTGCGCAATGCGATCGCCCGATGCTGCCCATTGAAACCCCCTTCAGCGAGGGTGCGCAGGAATGCCTCTGCAAACCTTTTCACCCCTTGCGAGGTGTGGCGATGGCGTACGAGCAGGGGCACGATCGCCGGATGTGCCCCCACGGCGAGCCGAACACATTCGGCCTGGCGCGCTAACTTTTGATCCCACGGCTCGCGCGACGTCGCGTCGGTATCGACGGCTGCCAAGACATGGTCCACCACCAGCCGCTCCAGCGCGTCACGATCCACCACATAGCGATACAGGGACATGGTGCCGATGCCGAGTATCGCCGCAGTGCTTCTCATAGAGAGCGCAGCCAACCCTTCGCCATCAATCACTTGAAGGGCAGCGGTAGCTATGTCGTTAAGCGAGAGTGAGCGAGAACGCGGCATGTTCGGACTATACGTTGTCAATCTTGTAAGAGTACACTGTACTCCTACGATGGAGATTAGTCATGCCCGCATCGCGTCCCTATGTAAAACTCAAACGCGGCGAGGTTGTTGCCCCGCGCCAGCTTTCTACCTTGAATAAGGTAGTGACACTGCCCGATCCAAACCGGCTCATTCACCTGCAGTTTCGCCGTTTTGCCGGTTGCCCCGTCTGCGATCTGCACTTGCACTCCGTGGCACAGCGGCACGATGAAATCGTCTCTGCTGGCATCGTGGAGGTCGCTGTATTTCATTCCAGCGCCGCTGATCTTCGCCCCTTTACCGCCGAGCTACCCTTCGCGATCGTGCCCGACCCTGAGAAGCATCTGTATGCGCAGTTTGGTGCTGAAGCCTCACCGCGGGCACTTTTGCATCCACATGCCTGGGGGCCGATTCTGCGTGGGGTATGGCGTAGCCTGCGTAGGATTATGCAGAGGAAGCAGCCTTTTACGTCTCTGCAGCCTACCGGCGGCAAGTTGGGGCTACCTGCCGATTTTCTCATCGCCAGTGACGGGCGAATACTCGCCTGCAAGTACGGGGAGCACATTCACGATCAATGGTCGGTCGATGATTTGCTGGCTCACGCCACAACGCGCTGATGAGCCGTGTGTCTGCAAAAGGTACGGGGCCATCGCGTGTCATCCTGGCCCGCGCTCCCGGCTGCTGAACACGCGAGCATGCATCGAAAAGCCGTACGCCGAGCGCGCCTTTCACGCGGGGCCACCACAGCCTCCACCGCGGTGGTCGAGGTATCGAGATCCTCGACGGAAGGACGCCAAGCTTCACCCCCGCAGCCACAACCGATTGTTTGCAAGAAAAACGTGACTGCTCGCACTATTTTGAAATCGTGAACGCGTCAAATCACGCTTTACTCATTTGTCTTTATAGCCTGCCATGACTACGCTGATTGAGAATCTTGACAAAGCGAGGCGTACCCATGACTCCAGCCGTCACTCAATCCCCTCAGCACGCTCATTCGGTTACCGACATTGAGGGGGCCGCCAAGCTGCGCTTGGGGGGACAATCCGATCTCGTCGTTAGGCCCGTTGGACTTGGCTGCATGGGTATGTCGCAGTTCTACGGCCCAACGAACGATGAGCAGTCCATCAAAACGATTCGCGCCGCGCTGGATATCGGCGTCAATTTTCTCGATACCGCAGACATCTATGGCGGCGCCAACGTTGTCGTAGGCGATCAGAACCCGGGCTTCGGGCACAACGAACAATTGATTGCCCGGGCGATCACGGGACGTCGCCACGACGTTGTGCTCGCCACCAAATTCGCCGTAAGGCTCACTGATGACGGCAAGGGGGTGGTTATCGACGGCCACCCGGACTATGTCATCGCCGCTTGCGAGGCGAGCCTACGTCGCCTGAATGTCGACGTCATCGATCTCTATTACTGCCATCGACTCGATGCAAACGTTCCTGTCGAGGATACGATTGGCGCCATGGCCCGGCTGGTGGAGCAAGGCAAGGTCCGCGCCATTGGCTTGAGCGAAGCGTCGGCAGCGCAACTGCGCCAAGCCCATGCGATTCATCCCCTGGCGGCGCTGCAGTCGGAGTATTCGCTATGGGAGCGCGGCGTGGAGGCCGAGATACTTCCTGTGTGTCGCGAGCTCGGCATTACCTTCGTCCCTTTCAGTCCGCTAGGACGCTCTGCACTGACCGGCGCCATCCAGGCCGACACGCGCTTCTCGCCGGGAGATTTTCGCGCCTCGAACCCGCGGTTCATGGAAGAAAACCTCGCCAGTAACCTTGCGCCGGTGGAGCATTTGATGGCGCTTGCCAAGCACAAACATTGCCGACCCGGTCAGCTGGCGCTTGCTTGGCTTTTGGCACAACCCTTCTCAATCGTTCCGATTCCAGGCACCAAGCGCATCGAGTTTGTACGAGAAAACTTGGCCGCCACTAACGTGGCGCTGAGCCACGATGAAATTGCTTATATCAGCGCAATTTTCGCCCCAGAGCAGATCAAGGGCGCTCGCTATGCCTCTGCCGATCCATCGACTCGTGCCGGTAAAAAACCCTGATGTTTCTTCTGCTGTAAACGTCGCGAGTTGTCTGGTCGAAACTCAAACCCGCGGGAGCATTTACGGACACAGGCGACTCAACCTCCTGCGCGCGTTTTAGTTATCCTATGCCATCACCCTCGCGGCCTCAGGTGCGCAGGTGATGACATGCATCCGGATGAATCTCACCCACACGTCACCTTCCCCTTTTGCCGTAAGGAATCACACCCGTGAAGTTTTCGACCAAGCTCGCCGCCCTCTCCCTCATCGGTGCCGCCACCCTGGCGCCGCCGGCGTTCGCCGCGTTGCAGGAAGGCTCGCAAGCGCCTGATTTCTCGGCGCCGGCCTTTCTCGCCGGCAAGCAGTTCACCTTCAACCTCGCTGATGCCCTGAAGAAGGGTCCGGTGGTGGTCTACTTCTTCCCCGCCGCGCATACCCAGGGCTGCAACGTGGAAGCGCACCTGTTCTCTCAGTCCATCGGTAAGTTCACGGCGCTGCATGCCACCGTGATCGGCGTCACCGCCGGTAACACCGATCAGCTGGCCGATTTCTCCAAGGAAACCGAGCATTGCAGCGGCAAGTTCCCGGTCGCTGCCGATCAGGGTGCGCAGATCGCCAAGGAATACGATGCCCTCCTGAAGCAGAAGCCGGACCTATCGGATCGCACCTCGTACGTGATCGCTCCGTCGGGCAAGATCACCCACGTGTATTCGAGCCTCGATCCGACCAAGCACGTGCAGGAAACCCTGGACGCTGTGAAGGCGATCGAAAACTAAGATTTTCCTGCGCTGAATCGTAGAGAATCACGCAACGGGGCCGGCTTATGCTGGCCCCGTTTTGTTTTGGCGCCTACTTGCGCGCCGTGATGATCTCGCTCAGGTAATCCGGCGTGCCCTCGACGCGCACCAAGTGCGGGTATTGCAGGCCGCTGTGATAATCCACCGACACCGTCCGGTAGGAGCCCTGGAACTTCAGCAACAGCTGGATCGGTGATTGGCTGTCCTTGGCCGCGGTGATCGCTTGCTTGAGCACATCACTCGAATAGTTCTGCCCGTTCACCGCCACCACCGTGGCGCCGGTGCTGACACCGGCCTTGAACGCCGGGCCATCCCAGTTCACGTCATTGACCTGCCCCTGCGCAGTCATCGTCAGTCCGATCGACCAAGTGAAGTTATAGAGATGACGGGCTGATTGCGCGCGAGCGTTGTACTGCTTCTCGTAAGCACTTTCCTGATCGGTATAGACCAGTTTCCAGCCGCTGCCATCGATCGCATTCAACGGCGGATTGAGCGCTTGAACGCGTGCGCGCAGAAAGCTCGCCCAATCGTAAGGCGCTACACCGTTCAAGGTCGCCACGACGTCGTCGAAAGTGTAGGTCTTGGGGACGAAACTACCGTTGTCGACGCCAAAAAATGCACGCGCGAAATCGTCCAGCGATTTGCGATCATGCGTGAGCTCGCGCAACTTGGTGTCCGCCTCCAGCCACACCATCTGCCCGGCACTGTAGTACTCCTCGCTCATCTGCCAACTGCGATATGGCAGGCCAGCACGGTGGGCGGCGGTGGGATCGTTAGTGGTGTCCTCGATCGTCCGCCAGGCGAAGCCAGCACGATTGCGTTGGTAGTTGGCTGCCGTCATCGCCAGCGCGTCGCGAAATTGCTGCGGCGTCCAGAGGCCGGCGCGCGCCGTCAGCACATAGCCCCAGTATTGCGTCTGCCCTTCGTATACCCACAGCAGAGAATCGCCCATCGGCACGTTGAAGTTGGGCGTCCACAAGTCGGCGGGACGACGGAATTTACCGTTCCACGAATGCGTGTACTCGTGTGCCAGCAGATCGCGACCGGTCGCGTTGTCGTTCCAAGCCGTGAAGTAATCGGGGTCCAAACCGTTCTCGCTGGACTGGTGATGCTCCAAGCCATTGCCGCCTAACTCATCCGACAACGAGAACAAAAAGTCGTAATGGTCGTAGTGATGCGATCCGAACAGACTCGTCGCCTGCGTCACCAGCGCACGATGCGCCTGCAACTGCCCGGGCGTGATTTCCAGATACTTCGGTGCGTCCGCCACGATGTCTAGATGCACCGGCGACTGGCCGCCCGGGTTGAGATCCACGCGCTTGAAATACAGGCCAGCGTAGATCGGCGAATCGACCAACGTGTTGAACGTCACCGGTTTGAAGGTGGTGGTGCTGCCCGACTGCGAGGCCGTCTCCAACGCGCTACCGAACTGCCAATTTGCCGGCAGCGTCACGCTAGGCGCGAAGGTGATGCCACGCGAAAAATAGCCGGCCGGATAAAGCGCCATGCGGTTCCATTCCAGATCCAGCATGCGGTCGGTCATCTCAAATCCCGAGCTGCGCGTGGACAGGTACTGGAAGCCCGCGTCGATTTGGGTGACGCCTTGCGGCACATCCAAATGAAACGCGTACACGTTGTATTCGTCGCGCTTCCACATCAGCGGCTTACCGCCGGCGCTGAGCGTGAGACCAGAGAGCATGGCCACCGGACCGCTCGGCGAATGGTTGCCAGGAATCCACTGGGGGTAGAGCAAAGTCAGGGCACCCGGCTTGACCGGTATCGTTTCGCGCACGCGGTAAATGCCCTGCCTGACGTCGCTGGCATCGACATGGATAGCCACGGTGCCGGGATACGGCACATCCTGCGGCGGCGGCACCTCGGCGTTGGACGTCTGCGCGCTCACCGCAGCGGCGGCAAGCATCAGTGATATGGCCACGCCAATACTTGCGTGTTTACAGCAGAAAGCTATCGACGATCCAACAAGAGGGACACGAGACATCACGGGGAGCTCCAGTAAGCGAATAACCATTCCCCAACTTAGCATCAACCCGACGTCGATTCATTTTTCGTTATCCGATGGGCGTTACGACTATACGTGCGGGTTGCATGCATCACCGATCGCAG
>JBEVMS010000040.1:0-4356 GCA_040508515.1 Dyella sp.
CTCATCCCTCCAGCGTTGCCGGGCGCGTGGCGCAATGGGCCACGCAATGTTCGATCTCGTTGAAGTCGTGCAGGCCGTACCAGAACACTTTCCACTTCTCCTGCTTGAAGCAGCCGTCGGATTCGGCGTAGTAAAAATGGTTGATCTGGTTGCCGTGGCGCGAGCGCCAGAACAGCCGCGGGTTTTCCTCACGCATCACTTGCCACACCGCGCGACCCAGGCCTTCGCCTTGCGCATCGTCGAGCACCGCGAACTTGTCCAGGTAGCTGTAGCCGCCTTCGTCGGTGAGGATCATCGCGGCGCGATAGTTTTCGCTGACGTAGAGCTTGTGGATCGTCGTGCGCTCAAAGTAATCGTCCACCAGCGTGCGCCCGAAGCTCGACTCGATCAGCGAACGCATCCGCGCCAGGTCCACGCCGCGCCAGGAATCGAAGCGCAATACTTTCTCGCCACGACGCACCAACGTGCCCGAACCCTTGTGGGTGAACAGTTCCTTGGCCAGTTCCGCCGGCTTGGTGATCGATACCGAGGAGGTCAGCGGCAAGTGTTCCAGCAAGTCGGCGATCTGCTCGATCTTTACGCGCATGCCGCCATTGATCCACGGCTGCGCTTTCAAATGCTCGTACTCGGTGGAAAGATTGATCGAATCGATCAATGTGCCCTGATCGTCCAACAGCCCGCCGGTGCCGGTGAGGAAGATGATCTTGTACGGCTGCAACACGCGCACCAGTTCGTTGGCGGCGAAGTCGGCGTTGATGTTGAGAATCTGCCCTTCCTCGGTTTCGCCCAGGCTGGCGATCACCGGGATCGAACCCGCACGCAGGCTGGCTTCGATCGGTGCCAGATTGATCCGGCTGACCTTGCCGACCAGGCCGTAGGTGTCCCGGTCCAGGTAGCTGGCGCTGAACACGCCCGAGGGCACCGAGGTGGCGCGCGTGTCGACCGATTGCAACGCCTCGACCAGCCGCAGGTTCTGTTCCTGAAACACCCGCCGCACGATCGCCAACGCCTTGGGGCTGGTCACGCGCAGGCCATTAACGGTCTGCTTGACGATGCCGGCGGCGGTCAGCTCTTCGTCCAGCTGCGGGCCGGCGCCGTGCAACACGATCGGCGTCAGCCCCACTTGCTGCAGGAACGACAACGAGGACGTCAGCGCATCCAGATCATCGCGCAGCACCGCGCCGCCAACCTTGACCACGGCGAAGCGCTTGGCATCCAACTGCGAGAAGCGCTTCAGATACTGCTGGATTTCCTTGGCGCTGCCCATCGCCGAGAGCAGGCGCACGATGGTCTTGCGGGTGTGGTGGGTAGTCTCGGCGTTCACGGGGCTTGCTTCTCGATCAGGCGGTAAATGGTTTGCACGTAATGGTCCAACTGCTCCAGCGCCACCCATTCGTCGGCGGTGTGCGCCTGAGCGATGTCGCCCGGGCCGTAGACGAAGGCGGTGTAGCCGGCGGCCGAAAACAGCGCCGCCTCGGTCCAGAAATCCACCGCGTTGCCGACCGGAATTTCCAGTTCGTCCGCCAGATCGCGCGCGGCCAAACGGCGCGCCTCGGCGCTGGCGGTGTCGCCGGCCGGCAGCGAATCACCGCGAAAGGTTGCGTTGAATTCGACCGGCAACGGTTCGACCAGGCTGCGAAACGTTTCCAGCAGCTGGTCGTGATCCATCGACGGCAACGGGCGAAAACCGAAACGCACCTCGGCGGTCGGCGCGATCATATTCGCCTTGATGCCGCCTTCGACCTTGCCGATGTTGAAGCGCAGACCGGTCAGTCCGCCGAAGCGCTGATGCGCCTGCCGCTCGACGAAATCCAGCGCCGCCGTGCCCCAGCGCATCGCCTGATGCACCGCACTGTCCGACGGTTTCTGTTCGCCGGACGCATGCCCGGCGCGCCCCTTGAAACGCATCTGCACCGCGCCGATGCCGCGATGCGCAAGCACCGCTTCACCACGGGTTGGCTCGGCCACGATGATCGCCTCGTAGGCCGGCTTGTCCTTGAGGAAACCCGCGATGCAGCGCGCGTCGTTGGCCTCTTCGTCGCTGGAGAGCAGCAGCGCCATATCGCCGTTGCTGGCGTTGGCCACCGCCACCAAAGCGGCGGCGGCGCCCTTGATATCGCAAGCGCCCAGGCCGATCGCACGATCGCCCTCCACGCGCAGCGTGTGCGGGTCGGCGCTCCAGTGCGGCGAATCCGGCACGGTATCCAGATGCACGTTGAACAGGTACTTCGGAGTGCCACGCACCGCGTAAAGGTTGACCGCGCCGGCACCGTAATCGGTCACCGTCACGGTGAATCCCGGCAGGTTGGCGCGCAGGTAGTCAAAGATGCCGCCGGTGCCGATTTCGCGCGGTGGATTGCGCGTATCGAAGCTGACCAGCGCGCGCAGATGCTGCAAGGTGTCGTCCAGTAGAGAGCTCATCGATCCATCATCATTGGCTAGATTTTTTCGAACATGCATTGACGGTGGCCGTATAGATGTCCAAAACGTATATTCCCATCAGATTCTTCGGTCCGCGCCGGCGCGAAGCCATGCCGCAGGCTCAACCTTGTGCGGCAATGATCGCCAGCATTACGGGTACGCAGGGCTGGCGTGTTCATAGAGCCAGCGCGTACTCGTAGAACGCATCCTCACGCCGCCAACCCTGCGCCTCGTAAAGCCGCTGCGCGGTGGCGTTGTCGTGCGCGGTCGAGAGCACCATGCGAATCGCACCGGTTGCCCTTGCATGCGCCGCGGCGGCCTGTAGCAAGTCGCGCCCGACACCGCGGCCGCGCGCGGCGCTCGCCACGTAAAGATCGTTGAGCAAATAAATCGGCGCGGCGCGTACCGATGAAAAGCTGGGATAAAGCTGGGTGAATCCAACGCCCAGCCCAGCCTGATCGCATGCCAACAAAATCACCGACTGCCGCTGCGCGATCCGCTCCGACAGGAAGCGCCGCGCCAGTGCCAGGTCGCTGGCTTGACCGTAGAACTGGCGATAGCCATCAAACAGCGGCGACAGCTGCTCGATGTCCTCAAGCCCGGCCAGGCGGATCGCGATGTTCATGCGGTTCGACTCTCTGGGCTCAGCGGTTGATCTCGGCCCACAGGGTCGAGCTCATGCCGAACAGTTTGATGAAGCCCTCGGCCTCCTCCACGCCCCAGTCGGCCGACTGCGCGTAAGTGGCGCCCTTGGCGTTCAAGATGTGCGGCGAGTGAATTTCCACCGCGGTGACCTGCGCGCCGGTGGTTTCCAGCACCACTTCGCCGTTGACGGTGGCCTGGCTGGACGCCAGATAGGCCTCCAGGTCGGTCTTGATCGGGTCGTGATAGAAACCTTCGTAGACCACCTCGACCCACTTGCGCGCCACCTCGGGCTTGAAGCGGTTCTGTTGCTTGGTCAGCACCGCTTCTTCCAGCGCGCGGTGCGCGGTCAGCAGCGAAATGATGCCCGGGGCTTCATAGACGATGCGACCTTTCAGGCCGATGGTGGTGTCGCCGGTGTACATGCCGCGGCCCACGCCGTAAGCGGCGAACAGCTCGTTGAGGCGCGCCAGCAATTTCGCGCCGGGCAACTTTTCGCCATTCAGCGAAACCGCCTCGCCTTTCTCGAAACCCAGCGTCACTTGCAGTTTTTCGCTGGGCCATTCGGCGCGCGGCTTGCACCAGCCACGGGCACCCTCGCCCGGCGCCTTCCAGTGATCGATCTCGCCACCGGACAAGGTCACGCCCAGCAGGTTCTCATTGATGGTGTAGCTCTTCTGCTTGGCGCGCACGTCGAAGCCGCGCTGTTCCAGATAGGCCTGCTCGTAAGCGCGGGTCTGGGTATGCTCTTTCTGGATCTCGCGGATCGGCGCCACGATCTGGTAGTCGCCCTGCGCCTTGACCGCCAGGTCGAAACGCACCTGATCGTTGCCCATGCCGGTACAGCCATGCGCGATCACCCTTGTGCCCAACTCGGCGGCGCGCTTGAGTGCCGCATCGACGATCAGGTAGCGATCCGAAACCAGCAGCGGATACTGCCCCTGATAGCCTTCGCCGGCCCAGATGAACGGCTTGACGAAGCCGCTCCAGATCGAGGGGCCGCCATCGACCGTGAGGTGGCTGGCCGCACCCAGCTCCGCCGCGCGTGCTTCGATGTAGGCGCGCTCCTCGGCATCCACGCCGCCGGTGTCGGCGAACACGGTATGCACGGCCCAGCCGCGCTCCTGCAGATAAGGGATGCAGAAGCTGGTGTCGAGGCCGCCGGAAAAGGCGAGGACGATATCTTTGCTCATGGATCGTGGGTCCTTCGGGATGAGAGGGATGTCAGAGGGATTCGATCACGATGCGCGGCTCGCAGCGCACCGGAAAGTTGACGGAGTTGGCGATAAAGCA
>JBEVMS010000071.1:0-22927 GCA_040508515.1 Dyella sp.
GATCGCGAAGGCCGTTCGCCGATCGAATTGCTGGACGAAGTGGAATCGGTGCTGGGCATTTCCTGCGCGCCGCTGACCTGGCCGATCGGCATGGGCAAGCGCTTGAAGGGCGTGTATCACCTGGTGCTGGACGAAGTGCACGTGTTCGAGCAAGGCAAGAATTTCACCCGCCAGGACTCGACCATCTTCAAGGGGCTGGACGCGCCGGGCTTGCTCGAAGCGATCGGCGAAGAGGCCATGCGCGAACTGCGCGAGGAACTGGAACTGGTGCAAGGCGCCGCGCCCAGCTTCGATATCGAGGAATACCTGGCCGGCAAACAGACGCCGGTGTTCTTCGGCTCGGCGGTCAACAATTTCGGGGTGCAGTTACTGCTGGACTTCTTCGTCGAGCACGCGCCCAGCCCGCGCGCGCGCGGCACGCTGAGTCGGGAAGTGCAGCCCGAGGAAGAAAAGCTCACCGGTTTCGTTTTCAAGATCCAGGCCAATATGGACCCGGCGCACCGCGACCGCGTGGCTTTCATGCGCGTCTGCTCGGGCACTTACAGCGCCGGCATGAAGATGCTGCAGACCCGCACCAACAAGGAGGTGCGCATCGCCAACGCGCTGACCTTCATGGCCTCGGACCGCGAGATCGTCGAGACCGCTTATCCAGGCGATGTGATCGGCCTGCACAACCACGGCACCATCGGCATCGGCGACACCTTTACCGAGGGCGAGCCGATCAGCTTCACCGGCATCCCCAACTTCGCGCCGGAGCTGTTCCGCCGCGCGCGCCTGCGCGATCCGATGAAGATGAAGGCGTTGCAGAAAGGTCTAGCGCAGCTGTCTGAAGAAGGCGCCACCCAGTTCTTCCGCCCGCTGATGTCCAACGACTTGATCCTCGGCGCGGTTGGCGTGCTGCAGTTCGACGTGGTCGCCTATCGGCTGAAGGACGAGTACGGCGTGGATGCCAGCTTCGAGCCGGTCAGCGTGTCGACCGCGCGCTGGATTCATTGCGACGATCCGAAAAAGCTGGAGGAATTTCGCGAGAAGAACGCGATGAACCTGGCCCTGGATGCCGCCGGCGAACTGGTCTACATCGCGCCCACGCGGGTCAATCTGCAATTGGCGCAGGAGCGCTCCCCGGCGGTACGCTTCGCCGCCACGCGCGAGCACGCCACGTCGGTCGATCTGTGATGCGCTCGCGCGGTTGAGATCGTTCGGTCGGGGCGCGGCGGTCGTGCCATCGCAGCGTCGACCCGACTAGCACCGCCCGCTTGTGCCATTCACGGAGTGAGCGATATGCAAGACGCACCAGAACTGCCGAAGCCGCTTGCCAACCCGCCCGCACTGCCCCGCTGGCAGCGTTGGCTGGTGGTCTCGCCGCTGGCGCGGATCGTGTTTTTCGTGGCCATGCTGACGGCTTTCACTTATGCCTATGGCGCGCTGTTGCATATCGTCGGCTGGAACAGTAAGGGCGCGGCGCCGCTGGCGCGTGCGCTGGTCGAGCTGGGCTACCGCGCGCTGCCGGCGTTGCTTGCCTACGTGTTGGTGGTCAGGCTGATCGAACGACGCCGGCTCACCGAGCTCGCGCCCGGTCAGCTGCTGCCTTATCTGCTGGCCGGTCTCGTCGGTGGCGCGTTGTTATTCAGTGCGGTGTTCGGTCTGCTGTGGCTGCTTGGTAGTTATCAGATCATCGGCAGCCATCCGCAGGCGGACTGGTTGCCGGCACTCGTGGCGGTGGGGCTGGGCGCGGGTATCGGTGAGGAAATCATCTGCCGTGGCGTGCTGTTCCGCATCGTCGAGGAAGGCCTCGGCACGTGGTGGGCGCTGGCGATCTCGGCGTTGCTCTTCGGCGCGCCGCATGCCTTCAATCCGGGCGCCACGCTGTGGAGCTCGGCGGCCATCGCGATCGAAGCGGGCGTGATGTTTGGCCTGCTGTTTCATCTAACCCGGTCGCTGTGGCCATGTATCGGCCTCCATGCTGCCTGGAACTTCACTCAGGGCACCGTTTACGGTATCCCGGTGTCGGGCACGCATGCCGATGGCTGGCTGGTGACCACACGGCACGGACCGGACTGGCTCAGCGGGGGCAGCTTCGGCGCGGAGGCTTCGGTGATCGCCGTGCTCACCTGCAGCGTTGTCTCGGTCGTGCTGATCGTCATCGCGCGGCGTCGCGGCTCGATCGTACCGTTTCGTCGCCGGCACTGAGCCGCGCTCAGCGATCCAGCGCGCTCGTCGCCCTGTCGCGCCGCGCCGAGATCCCCCTGCACGCCATGTGATTCATCGCACAAACGCTTGCGGCGCCGCGACGCCTGAGGGGCGCGGCGCGTGATCGGGGCCGCTATCGCCGGCACGCCGACGGCGATACTCTGCGCAACGCCGCCACCGGCAAAGCCACCACCGCCCAGACGGAATCTGCATGTCCTCGTCGCAAACCACGTTTTCCTGGCTGGCCAACCAGCCGATGCAGCGCAAGATCATGATGGCGATCGGCATGCTGCTCAGCCTGTTCGTGCTGGCTGGACTGATCACCCTCAAGGCGCTGCAACAGGAGTCGCTGAGCCGACAGCAGACCTCGCACACCTACGACGTGCAACTGCAGTTGAGCAAGATCGTGCAGATCGCCCAGGCGAGCCAGATCGGCGCGCGCGGTTATTTATTGACCCAGCAGCCTGAGGAGCTGCAGGACTTTCAACGAGCTAACGGCCAGCTCGCACAAGCGGTTGAACACCTGCGCGCGCTTACCGCCGACAACCCGCTGCAGCAGTTGCGCCTGCAGCAGTTGGATGCGCTGAGCAAGCAGTGGCAGCAACAGGTCGAGCAAAGCGGGGTGGTCGCCATGCGCAATATCCGCGCAACCGACCCCACCGCGCGCGCGCTGGAAGAACGGCGCCTGCAAATCGACGCCTTCAGACATCGCGTCGTCAAGGTGACCGACATGGTGGCCCTGCTCGACCAGATGGCCGCCACCGAGCGTCTGCTGCTGACCCAGCGCAACGATGCGCTGGACAAGAACATCGCCACAGTGCGTGCGATCGCGGTGGCCTCGTTGATCCTTAGCGTACTGCTGGGCATCGGCCTGATCTGGATGACCTTCCGCCTGATCACCCGACCTCTGCAACGCATGACCGAGCTGATGACACGGCTGGCCAATCACGACCACAGCATCGTGATCCACCAGCTTCACCGGCGCGATGAAATCGGCGCGATCGCCCGCGCGCTGCACGTGTTCAAGCAGATGGCGATTGAAACCCGTGGGAAAACCTGGGTCAAATCCAGCACGTCAACGATCACCAGCAAGCTGCAGGCGGTCACCGACTACCGCCAGTTTGCCGATCTGCTCACCAGCGAACTGGTGCCCCTTCTGCAAGCCGGCATCGGCGTGTTCTATCAGTACGACGAGGATAGTCAGCGACTGGCGCTCCTGGGCAGCTACGGCTACAAGCAGCGGCGCCATATCGACACCAGCTACGCGCTGGGCGAGGGCCTGGTGGGCCAATGCGCGATCGAGCGCAAGCCGATCGTGCTGCAACAGGTGCCGGACGATTACACCCGCATCCATTCGGGCACCGGCGAGGCCGTGCCGCGCTCGGTGACGGTACTTCCGCTGGTGCTGCGCGAGCGCTTGCTGGGCGTGCTGGAACTGGCCAGTTTCAACCATCTCAACGAACTGCAGCAGCACCTGCTGGACGAACTGCTGCCGATCGTCGCGCTATCGCTGGAAAACCTGGGCCGCGCGCTGCGCACTCAGGCGCTGTTGCAGCAGACCCAAGAGCAGGCCAACGAATTGCGCCATTCCGAGGAGGTCCTGCGCCGCCACCAGGATGACCTCACCGCCACCAACGAAACCTTGCACGCGCGTACCATCGAGTTGCAGGAACAATCGCAACGTCTGCTCGCCTCCGAGGAAGAACTGCGCGTGCAGACCGAAGAACTGCAGGCTTCCAACGAAGAACTGCGCCAGAAAGGCGACATCCTCAACCAGCAAAAACACGTACTGGAAGCGTTGCAGCATGAGACGCAGGAAAAAGCCGAGGAACTGGCGCGCGCCAGCCAGTACAAGAGCGAGTTTCTGGCCAACATGTCGCACGAGCTGCGCACCCCGCTCAACAGCCTGCTGATCCTTTCGCGCAGCCTGGCCGACAACCGCGAAGGCAATCTGGACGATGAGCAGATCGAATCGGCGCGGATCATTTACGATTCGGGCTCCAGCCTGCTGCGGCTGATCAACGACATCCTCGATCTGTCCAAGGTCGAAGCCGGAAAAATGGAACTGCTGCTGGGCGACTACCCGCTGGTTGATCTGGAGCGCACGCTCAAGCGCACCTTCAACCCTGTCGCCCAGGAGAAACAGCTGAGCTTCACGGTGACCATCGCACCAGGCCTGCCGGCGGCGATCCGCACCGACGCGGCCAAGCTCGAACAGATCGCCAACAACCTGATCGGCAATGCCTTCAAATTCACCAGCGAAGGCGGCGTGCGTGTAGACATCGCGCGTCCCGCGGCCACCCTGGCGTTGCCTCAACGTCTGCTCGGCACACCGCTGCTGGCGATCGCCGTCAGCGATACCGGCATTGGCATTGCGTCGAACAAACACAACAAAGTCTTCCACGCCTTCGAACAGGTCGATGCCAGCACCAGCCGGCAATACGGCGGCACCGGGCTTGGCCTGACCATCTCGCGGCGGATCGCCGAACTGCTGGGCGGCGACCTTCTGCTCGATAGCGAAGCAGGCCGCGGCAGCGTGTTCACCATCGTGCTGCCGGAACTGGCCGCCGATACTGCGCTTGAGCCTTCCGTCCATGCGCGCCACGACGAACCGCCCACCTCCGTTCGACTACCCAGCAGCAGCGCCCTGCTGCCGGACACCATCGATGATGACCGCGCGCATCTGGCACCAGGCGACACGGTGATCCTGATTGTCGAAGACGATCCGGTGTTCGCGCGCATCCTGGCCGACATGGTCCATCGCAAGGGCTACCGCGTACTGGCCGCCGGCGATGGCGAATCGGGATTGCAACTGGCACTGCGCTACCGTCCCACCGGCATCCTGCTGGATGTGATGCTGCCGGGAATGGACGGCTGGACGGTTATCGACCGACTCAAATCCGAACCGGGCACACGGCATATCCCGGTACATTTCATCTCCGCCGTGGACGAGGCCAGCCGCGGGCGCGAACTGGGCGCGGTCGGCTTTCTCACCAAGCCGGTCAGCCGCGAGGCGATCGGTGGCGCGTTCGAGCGCCTGCTGCATTTCGCCGAGGGGCGCACCCGCCATCTGCTGATCGTCGATGACGATGCCGACGCGCGCGCCGCCGTGCGTACCTTGCTGCGCCACGACGGGGTCGTCATCGACGAAGCCGGCAGCGGGGAGGAAGCCTTGACCATGGTGCTGGGCAACGATTACGACTGCGTGGTGCTGGATCTTGGCCTGCCCGGCATGTCCGGCAATCAGTTGCTGGAACGGCTGGCCGACAGCGGGCGCATACCGCCGGTGGTGGTGTATTCCGGCCGCGAACTCAGCCGCGAAGAAAGCCTTCAGCTACGCCAGTACACCGATTCCATCGTGGTCAAAGGCGCCCGCTCGCCTGAACGCCTGATGGACGAAGTGAGCTTGTTCCTGCACAGCATGCGCAGTGGCGGGGGCGCCGCCAGCGTCAATCGCGGCATCGAGCACACCTTGGCCAGCGACCCGTTGCGCGATCGCAAAGTGCTGCTGGTGGACGACGACATGCGCAACCTGTTCGCCCTATCCAAGGTGCTGCGCGGTTGGGGCATGCAGGTGACGATGGCGCAGGACGGCCAGAAAGCGCTCAAGACCCTGGCCGAGGACGGCGGTAACGAACTGGTCTTGATGGACATCATGATGCCGGTGATGGACGGCTACGACACCATTCGCGCGATTCGCGCACAGCCGACGTTCGCCCGTTTGCCGATCATCGCGCTGACCGCCAAGGCGATGCGCGGCGACCGCGAAAAATGCCTGGAAGCGGGTGCCAGCGACTATCTGTCCAAGCCGATCGACATCGACAAGCTGGCCTCGATGATGCGGGTCTGGCTGCATCGCTAGGAGCCTATGGACACCGACCTGGAAGACATCGAGCTGGACCTGTTCGTGCGCACCTTGCAACTGCGCCATGGCTACGATTTCAGCCAGTACGCGCCGGCGTCGTTGAAGCGTCGCGTGCGGCAACTGGCGCGCAACCTGGCGGACGGCACGATCAGCGCGTTGATCCCTCGCCTGCTGCACCAGCCGGAGCTGTTGGCACCGGTGCTGGAAGGCTTGTCAGTGCCGGTGTCGGAGATGTTTCGCGATCCGCCGGTATTCGCCGCGCTGCGTGAGCACGTGCTGCCGCTGCTGGCTTCGTACCCGCAGATCAACATCTGGCAGGCCGGTTGCGCGCATGGCCAAGAGGTCTACTCGCTGGCAATCCTTCTCGAAGAAGCCGGCTTGTACGAACGCACGCACATCTACGCCACCGACTTCAACGAAGCGGCGCTGACGCTGGCGCAGGAAGGCATCTATTCGGCCAAGGAAGCACAGCTTTGGTCGCGCAACTACCACGCGGCCGGCGGCAAACATTCGCTGGCCGACTACTACAGCGCGCGCTACGACTTGCTCAAGCTGGACCAGCGCCTGCGCCGCCACGTCACCTTCGCCAACCATAATCTGGTGGCCGACGAGGTGTTCTGCGAGGCGCATCTGGTGCTCTGTCGCAATGTGCTGATCTATTTTTCCAACCCGCTGCAAAACCGCACGCTGGCGCTGTTTCGCGACAGCTTGGTGCGCGGTGGATTTCTTTGCCTGGGCACGCGTGAGAGCCTGGATTTTGCGCCGGCGGCAGCCGAGTTCGAACCGGTGGACGCCGGCCTGCGCATCTATCGGCTACCCGCCGGTGCCTCCCGAACCGCACGCCCGTGACCCGTCCCATCCCTCCACGAGCGATCGCGATAGGCTGTTCTGCCGGTGGCCTCAGGGCGCTGGAAACCCTGCTCGCCGGGCTTGATCCAGGTTTGACGCAAACGCTGCTCGTGTGCTGCCATACCGGCTCCAGCGACGTCGATCTGTTGTGTGAACTCCTGCGCGGCCACAGCCGCCTGCCGGTCATCGAGGCCGCCGAGCGCGCACCGCTGCGCGACGGCATCGTGCAAGTGGCGCCTAGCGGCTATCATTTGCTGGTGGAAGCGGACCGGCACTTCGCGCTGTCGGTCGATGCCCGCGTGAGTTTTGCGCGACCGGCAATCGACGTGTTGTTCAACACCGCCGCCGATGCCTATCGACAGCAATTGATCGCGGTGGTGCTGACCGGCGCCAACCACGATGGCGCCGACGGTCTGAGCAACGTGCGCCGCCGCGGCGGCGTGGCGATCGTTCAGTTACCTGCCGACGCCGAAGTCGCCACCATGCCACAAGCCGCCTTGGACAAGGCCGGCGCCGATTATTGCGTACCGCTGGATGCCATCGCGCCCCTGCTCAATCGCTTATGCCTGTCATGAATTCGATCCAACCTAAAATTCTCATCGTCGACGACATGCCAGCCAATCTGGTCGCCATGCGCCGGTTGTTATCAGGCAGCGGCGCGCAATTGCTGGAGGCGTCCAGCGGCAACGAAGCGCTGGCGCTGTGCCTGGATCACCACTTCGCGCTGATCCTGCTGGACGTCAACATGCCCGACATGGACGGCTTCGAGGTTGCCGCGCTGCTCGGCGAAGCCGAGCAGTTGCGCGAGACACCGATCATCTTCGTCACCGCCGCCTATGCCGACGATCTGAACCGTCTCAAGGGCTACCGTTTCGGTGCCGTGGACTACATCGCCAAGCCGATCAACGACGTGATCCTGCAATCGAAAGTGCGCATCTTTCTGGAGCTTTACAGCGCACGCGCGCACTTGCAGATCGCGCTGGACGAGTTGTCGTTGCGCAACGATCAACTGACTTTGGAAATCGCCGAGCGCCAGCGCATCGAAGCGCAAGTGCGCCATCAGGCCACCCACGACATGCTGACCGGCCTGCCTAATCGCACGCTGTTCCACGAGCGCCTGCAGGCGGCCATCACGGGTGCGCCACAACATGGCACACCGTTCGCGCTTGCCTATGTGGATATCGATGGCTTCAAGGCGGTCAACGACACGCACGGACATCCGATCGGCGACTTGCTGCTGCAACACATCGCCGGGCGTCTGCGCATGGCTCTGCGGCCCGCCGACACCGTGGCGCGCCTCGGTGGCGATGAGTTTGCGCTGATCGTCGAAAACACTGCCGACCGCGACGCCTTGCATCTGCGCTGTCAGCAGTTGGTCGATGAACTGGCCCAGCCCTATGCTTTGCAATGGGGAGCACACTCTCTCACCGTCAGCGTCAGTGCCAGCGTCGGCGTCGCGCTGTGGCCCACTGCGCATGGCGGCGACAACGACGATGAAGCCTTGATCCACCGCGCCGACAACGCGCTTTATCAAGCCAAGCGCGCCGGTAAAAACCGCTGCGTGATGGCCGCAGCGCCGATCACCGCCTGAGGTTTTTCAGACCGCGCACGCTGTTTCCAACGCAACCCGCAGAACAAAGCCCCGCACGCGGGACTTTGTTGCGACCGGTGGCGCATCGATACGATCAGGCCGCGTTGGCAACCGACGGCTTGGACTGATCCCGATGCACCGCCGAGGCCAACTGCGAGGACTCGAAATCATCCACCGCGATGAACTCGGCCACGCCCTCGCGCACCCGCTTGAGCAACTCGAACTCGGCCGCGCTGATCACCCCGCCCTGCTGCGCCTCGGCCAGTTGTCCCAGATAATCGTGTGACTTGAACTGACCACCCTTGTAAGCCTTGGCGAATTTGCGCTCCACCGGCTCGGCGGCGATCACGTCGGGGAGCAGTGCGTTCATCTGACCGACCGTGTTGTGCGCGGTGGGCGTGAGGTAGCACCACTCCAGCAGACGATCGCGCGCCTCACTCGGGGTGGTGATCAGCGCCGCAACGCGTCGGCCCAGACGATCCGACGGCGGCACCTCGCGACGTCCGAGCGGAAACACCAGCACGCGCAACAACCAGCCCACCGGCCGCAGCGGGAAGTTGCGGATCGCGCCGTCCAAGGCATTCTGGATCTTCCACATGCACTCGTGGAAACCCCAGGCCAGCAGCGGGCGGTCAGCTTCGGGGCGGTCGGTGTCTTCGTAGCGTTTGAGCATCGCGCTGGCGATGTACAAATAACTCAGCACATCGCCTAGACGCGCGGAGAGTTTTTCCTTGAACTTCAACTTGCCGCCCAACACGCCCATGAACACGTCGGCGCACAAGGCCAGCGCCGCCGAATAACGGTTGAGCTTGCGGTAGTAGCGCCGGGTGTAGGCGTCACCGGCGCTCTCGCCGATGCGCGAACCGGTGAGGCCCAGCACGAAACTGCGCACCGCGTTGGAAAGGCCAAAGCCGATGTGCCCGAACAGCACACGGTCGAAGGTGCGCAGGCGCTCGCCTTCATCTTCGATCGCCAACGCCTGCATCTCCTTGAGTACATACGGATGGCAACGAATCGCGCCCTGGCCGAAGATCATCAGGCTGCGCGTCATGATGTTGGCGCCCTCCACCGTGATCGCGATCGGCACGCTCTGCCAACCGCGTCCGGCGAAGTTTTTCGGACCCAATTGCACCGCCTTGCCACCCAGCACATCCATGCTGTCGGCGGCGATCTGCCGCGCCCATTCGGTGGCGTGATACTTGGCAATCGCCGAGGGCACCGCGGGCTTCTCACCGCGATCGACCGCCGCGGCGGTGGCACGCGAGAGCGCCGCGGTGGCGTAGGTCAGCCCGCCGATGCGCGCCAGCGCCTCCTCCACGCCTTCGAACCGCGCGATCGCCAGACCGAACTGCTTGCGCATGCGCGCGTAGCTGCCGCTGCCGGCGAGCGCGGCGCGCATCGCGCCGGTGGCGTTGGAGGGGAGCGAAATCGCGCGCCCCACCGACAGGCATTCAACCAACATGCGCCAGCCCTGCCCGGCCATGTGCGGCCCGCCGATCATCGTGCTCAGCGGCACGAACACATCCTTGCCGCGCACCGGACCGTTCTGGAACGGAATATTCATAGGGAAGTGACGCCGGCCCACCTCCAGCCCCGGCGTGCTTCGCGGCAACAAGGCCAGGCTGATGCCGAGGTCTTCCTTTTCGCCCAGCAGATGCTCCGGGTCGTACATCCGAAACGCCAGGCCGATCACCGTGGCCACCGGCGCCAGCGTGATGTAGCGCTTGTCGAAGGTGAGCTTGAGCCCCAGCACCTCCGTGCCGTCGACCAACTGCTTGCAGACGATGCCCACGTCAGGGATCGAGGTGGCATCGGAGCCCGCGTAGGGGCCAGTCAGCGCGAAGCAGGGAATCTCCTCACCGATCGCCAGCCTGGGCAGGTAGTAGTTTTTTTGTTCCTCGCTGCCGTAGTGAAGGAGCAGCTCGGCCGGCCCCAACGAATTGGGCACCGCCACGGTGGAGGCCAGCGTGGCGGACATGGTGGAAATCTTCTGCAATACCGCCGAATGCGCCAGCGCGGAGAACTCCAGCCCGCCGTATTTCTTCGGGATGATCATGCCGAAGAATTTGTGCTTCTTGATGAAGCTCCACACCTCCGGCGGCAAATCGGCCAGCTCGTGGGTGATCTGCCAGTCGTCGACCAGCTTGCCCAATTCTTCCACCGGGCCATCGAGAAAACGCTGCTCTTCCACGCTCAGCAGCGGTCGCGGCTGCGCCAGCAGTTGCGACCATTCCGGCTTGCCGGAAAACAACTCGCCCTCGAAACCGACCGTGCCGGCCTCCAACGCGGTTTGCTCGGTCGCCGACAACTTCGGCGTCACTTTGGCGAAAATTTTCAGCAGCGGCGCGCTGATCTGCTGGCGACGCACGTCCACCATCAGCAGCGGCACCGCGATGGCCAGTTCGACAATCAGCAACAGCAGCATGGTCCAGAACGCACCGGTCAGCAGGCCGACCACCAGCGTCGTCGCAACTGTAACGATGGCCCAGGTGCGCAAACTGCTGCGGTGGTAGGCGCAGGCACCGGAAGCGATCACCGCCGCCAGCAGGGTTAGGATCACGTCCATGGCTCAATACCTCGATGACGTCGGATGACGGTGTTCATGATCGCGCCGCGTCCACGCCGAGCGAACGCTCGCTCGATGCCAGACGTTCGGCAAAATGTGCCACCGCGCCGGTAAAGGCCTCGTTGGCGTCGCCAGCCAGCATGTGGCTGGCTTCGGGCAGTTCAATGTGTTCGGCATGCGGCACCAGTTGAAGAAACTCCCGTACGGTGTCGCGCGATACCACGTCGCTGCGACCGCCCGAAAGCAACAGAACCGGTACCTCGATCCGCGCCGCTGCGGCCAGCAGGCGCGGCTGGTAGCGCTCACTCTCGTCCAGCAAGCCAGTCAGCAGTGCCGGGTCCCAATGCCAGCGCAGGCGGCCATCGGCGCCTTCACGCAGCAACGGGCGCAGTTGCTGTTCGCTTTTGCGCTCGCGTTGTGACGGCAGGTAGGCCGCAATCTGTTCGGCGGCTTGGGCGTAATCCGTGAAACCGTCCGGGTGCGCCTGCATGAAACTCAGGATGCGTTCGACACCGGCGGTTTCCCAGCGTGGCGTGATGTCCACCAGCACCAGCGCGCGAAACGGCGCCGGCCGCAGCTCGGCCGCGGCGACCAGCCCCAGCAGCCCGCCCATCGAGGCGCCCACCAAGATCGGCGGGGTCGCTTGTGCCCGCGCCAGTTGGGCTAGATCGTCGACGAACTGATCCATGTGGTAATCGCCACCGGGCAGGCGCGCACTCTCGCCATGCCCGCGTGCGTCGAAACTGACGCAGTGATAGCCCGCCTGGGCCAACTGCCTGGCGCTGCCGGCCCACGCCTGCCGGGTTTGCCCAAAGCCGTGCGCAAACAGCAGTCCAGGCCGGCCGACCTCGCCGTGCGTTTCCAGCGCCAGCGACAAGCCATCGGCAAGAGGGAAACTGGCCACTGTCTGCAAGGGAAAATGAACTACCATACGTACGAGTATGTGGCGACTGACGCGCAGCCGTCAAGCGCCGTGCGGCTTCGCCACACGCTTATCACCCCTGCCGCAAGGCCGATTGCAATGCCCCACGCTAGGGCTACCATGCACGTATGAACTCCCCCGCAAAACCGGAACGCACCCGCCTCACCGCCGAAGACTGGGAAGACGCCGCCCTCAACCTGATCGCCGACCAAGGCGTCGGAGCGGTCGCGGTCGAAGCACTGGCGCGCCGCCTGGGCGTCACCAAAGGTAGTTTCTATTGGCATTTCCGCACCCGGGAAGCTTTGCTGTTGGCCGCGCTGGAACGCTGGGAGCAATACGGCGAACGTGAAGTGATCAGCCAGATCGAAGCCATTCCCGATCCACGCGTGCGCCTGCCCGAGCTGTTCCGCCGAGTCGCCCACGAACTGCAACCGCATCGTGTCTATGCCGCCTTGCTCAAAGCACTGGATCACCCGCTGGTGGTGCCGGTGATGGCGCGCGTCTCGCGTCGGCGCATCGAATTTCTCTGCGACTCGTTTGCCGAAGCGGGCTTGCCACCCACGCAGGCGCTGCACCGCGCGCGGCTGACCTATGCCGCCTATACCGGTTTTCTGCAACTCAATTTCACCATGGGCCTGCCGCGGATCAGCCACGAAGATTTCGAGGCCGATGTCGAACACATGATCGCCACGCTGATTCCCGCCTGACGCCCCCCGCGGCGGATGCTGCGACGCTCCTTGAAATAGCCCGGCACGCAAATTAGCGTCGAGCCATCGTTTCCTTCGTACCTCACGGAGCACGCCGATGGCCAGTACGCTGCGATCGTTGCAGGCATGGGTGGAAGAAGTGGCGGCGCTGACCACACCGGCCAACGTGCACTGGTGCGATGGCTCGCTCGATGAATACCAGCACTTGCGCGATCAGATGCTGGCCAGCGGCGAACTGATCGAACTCAATCAGCAAACCCATCCTGGCTGCTACCTGCATCGCTCAGCGCCAAGCGACGTGGCGCGTGTCGAACATCTGACCTTCGTATGCACCCGCCAGCGCGAGGATGCCGGTCCCAACAACCACTGGATGGACCCCGCCCAGGCCCACGCCAAGCTTAATGCGCTATTCGCCGGCTGCATGTCCGGGCGCACGATGTACGTGGTGCCCTACTGCATGGGCCCGATCGACTCGCCGTTCGCCCGTTGCGGCGTGGAGATCACCGACAGCCCCTCCGTGGTCGCCAACATGCGCATCATGACCCGCATGGGCGCCGCCGCGCAGGCGCGCATCGAACGCGAGGGGCGTTTCGTCAAAGGCCTGCATTCGATCGGCGAACTGGACCCCGAGCGTCGTTTCATCATGCATTTCCCCGAAGAACTGTCGATCAAATCCTACGGCTCGGGGTATGGCGGCAACGCGCTGCTGGGCAAGAAATGCCACGCGCTGCGCATCGCAAGCTGGCAGGCGCGTGAGGAGGGCTGGCTGGCCGAGCACATGCTGATCGTCGGCATCGAAAATCCCGCCGGCAAGACCCATTACATCGCCGCCGCGTTTCCTTCCGCCTGCGGCAAGACCAATCTGGCGATGCTGATTCCGCCGCCGGCCTACCGCGAGGCCGGCTGGAAAGTGTGGACGGTGGGCGACGATATCTGCTGGATGACCCCCGGCCCGGACGGCCGCTTGTGGGCGATCAACCCCGAGGCCGGTTTCTTCGGCGTCGCGCCGGGCACCAGCGAGGCGACCAATCCCAACGCGCTGACCACCATCGCGCGCGACACCATCTATACCAATGTCGCGCTGACCGAAGATCGCCAGCCGTGGTGGGAGGGCCTGCCCGGTACGCCGGCGCTCGACTGGCAGGGCCGCCCCTACGACCCGGCCAACGGCCCGGCCGCCCATCCCAACTCGCGCTTCACAGTCAGCGCCAGGCAGTGCCCCACGTGGTCGCCACGCGCCGAGGAAGCCCAGGGCGTGCCGCTCAGCGCGATCGTGTTCGGCGGTCGTCGTCCTTCGCTGGTGCCATTGGTTTTCGAAGCACAGGACTGGGCCCACGGCGTGCTGGTCGGTGCGGCGATGGGCTCGGAAACCACCGCCGCGGCGAGTGGCCAGGTCGGCGTGTTGCGCCGCGATTCGATGGCCATGAAACCCTTCTGCGGCTACCACTACGGCGACTACTTCGCGCATTGGCTTTCGTTCGATCAGGCTGGCGCCAAGTTACCGAAAATCTTCCACGTCAACTGGTTCCGCAAGGACGAGCAAGGCGGGTTTCTATGGCCCGGCTACGGCGACAATCCGCGCGTGCTGGCGTGGATGCTCGCACGCATCGAGGGGCAAGCCAGCGGCGTGGTCACGCCGATCGGCATCGTTCCGGCCATGGACGAACTGAATCTGCGGGATGCCGCGCTGACCACCGCCCAAGCCCGGGCGCTTCTGCACATCGATACGCGCGGCTGGCGCGACGAAATCATCGCCATCGGCGCCTATCTGGACGAGTTCGGCGAGCGCGTGCCACGCGCCCTGCATCAGCAGCAAGAGCGTATCGCCGAGTTGCTGCAAATCACCCAGCAACATGCGGAGCACGCACAAGCGGCACCGACGCAACAGCATGATGTTCTGGCGCGCCACGGCGGGCACGCCGCAGACCATCCCCCACCGGGCCAGCACGGCTGACAGCCGCACGTACGGCCAGGTACTGGACGGCCGGCAACACCCTGTGAAACGCCGGCTCTAAACCTTTGCCGACGCAGCCGCATCCAAGTGGCAAGATGAATGCGTGCCTCGCCGCCAGGAATGTCATGCCAGCTGCACCCGCTGCGGATACCGACGACTACGCGCTGGCGCGTGCCGCCGGGGCGGGCGATCGCGCGGCCTTCCAGCGGATCTACGAGCGCCATGCCGACAACGTCTATGGCGCGGTCTACCGGCTGGCAGGCTACGACCATGCGCGTGCGGAAGATCTGGCGCAGGAAGCCTTCGTTCGCGCATGGCAGAAATTGCACAGCTTTCGCGCCGAAAGTTCGCTGGGCACCTGGCTCTACCGGCTGGCGGTCAACGTGGCGCTGATGGAAATCCGCGCGCGCGGTGCCGATCCGGTACGCATGCTCGATCCGGATGAGATGCCTGAAACCGGCGAAACCCCATTCTGCGCCGCAGAGCGCGAAGAACTGGAACGCGCTATCGCACAATTGCCGCCACGCGCTCGTGCGGTGCTGGTGTTGCACGACGTCGAAGGCTGGCGGCACGAAGATATCGGCAACGCGCTGGGCATGGCGGTCGGTTCGTCTAAAGCACAACTGCACCGGGCGCGTGGCCTGTTACGAAAAATGTTGGGAGAGCGGCAATGAACGACTTCGAATGGCGCCGACAAATGCACGCACTGCGCCAACCGGTGCGCCCCAGCACGCAGCTGTGGCAGCGCATCGACGCCGTGCTGGACGCCCCCACAACCGGCCACACCGTGGCAGGCGCGACTCCCGACACGCCGCCACGTCGGCGTGTGCAGCGCTGGCTGTTGGCCGCCGGCGTGGCCGGCTTGGCGCTGCTCGCCGGTGGCATGGCCTGGCGCCTGGATCGGGGCACGTACCCCATGCACGCGGTGGCCGTGGCACCGGCGCAACCCACGCCATGGAAACCGACCGATCCGCGATTGAGCGGCGCCGCCATCGAATTGAATGCCGCGCAAACCGAACTCAGCCAAGCCATGCAGCAAGCGCCCCATTCCGCTGCGCTGCAACGGCTCCTGGCACGCACCGAACAACAGCAGTCGCAACTGCGCCAAATGGAACGTGAAGCCGGTTGAGGCTTCGAGGAACTCGCTATGAAAACCCTGTTGCTCGTTTCCCTGCTGCTGGCCTTGTCGACCGGCCAAGCCTTGGCCGATACGCCGATCCGGCTCGACCATGCCGCCAGCGCGGACGCCAAAATCACCATCCGCAACGTCAAAGGCTCGGTCGATGTGATCGCCTGGGACCGCAACCAAGTGCAAGTCACCGGCAGCCTGGGCAAAGGCGCCAAGCCGCTGGAGATCACCGGCAGTGACAATCAGCTGACCATCGAAGTCGAAGCGCCCGGCAAATCCGGCTGGTTCAACTGGAGCAGCGACACCGCCATGGGGCCGACTCAGTTGGAAGTCCACGTGCCACGCCGCGCCGCCCTGGAGATCGAAGTGGTCAGCGCGCCACTGAGCATTGACGGTACCGACGGCGGCACCATCAAGGTCAACAGCGTCAGTGGCAAGCTGCGCATCAACGCTCGAACGCCATCGCTCACCGTCGATAGCGTCAGCGGCAGCATCGAGCAAGCCGGCAAGGCTCAGCGCGCCAATCTGCAGACGGTCAGCGGCGACATTCTTGCGCCGGGGCTGGGCAGCGAGGCCGAGCTGCAAACCGTATCCGGACGCATCCATGTGGACGGCGGACCGTGGAGCAAACTCACGTTGAGTACGGTTTCCGGCGACGTGCAAATCAGCGGCACGCCGGCGGCGCAGGGCAATCTCAGCATCGACAGCATGAGCGGCGATGTTCAGCTACAAATGCCCGGCACGCTGGCCGCCAGCATTCACGCCAGCACCTTCAGCGGCGACCTGCGCAGCGACTTCGGCACACCCAGCAAGGGTGACCACGGTCCCGGCAGCGAACTCAACACCACCGTGGGCAACGGCAGCGCGCGGATCCATGCCGAAACCTTCAGCGGCGACCTGCGCATCCGCAAGCAAGACTGAGTTGTCGCTCTCACGGCCACGGCACCCCCGCTGGATGCCAGCTTCGGACGCCTGACCCGGGACGGAATCACCGTGGTGCGGTCGGCACGGCAGATGCAAAAACGCCATCGCAAAGCGATGGCGTTGATCCGATCCCTGACTCAAGCGTCCGCGGCTTAGAGATCCTGGTGATACTGGACGTAGGGCGTGCGCGACTGATCCGGCTCCGGTCCAGCCGGCGTATTGGCAGGCGAACCGGACGTCCACAAGTTCTGCGTGCCGACGCTCAGCGAGCCCTGCCACGGCAAGCGCCAGGTCACACCCAGATCGATGCTGCTCCAGCGACGATCCGGGCTATAGGCACCGGGAATCCCCGCATCCGGCTGCAATGTGCGGCCGATCAGCGTCCCACTGATCGAACCGTGGTCCACGCCGAAGCTGAGCGCCTTCTGATCGACGCCGTTGATACCCAACAGATTGCCCGGCAGAAGGCGCACCCGACCCACACTGGCGCCTAGATCGATCCCGCTTCCCGCGTCGAGCGCAAGCCGGCCACGGGCATTAAGCTGAGTGCTGCTATCAAAACTGGACAATGGCAAGCCACTGGCGAACCCGGCATTGCCACCCGGCACAATGCGCGGCAGTCGCGCGTCATTGGGCGTGCTGTCCGCGCCTAGGCTCAAACCCACGCTGTAACGCTGATTGCCATAGCTGGCGCCCACTTCACTACCAAGTACCTGCAATGGACCATTCGCCCAGGAGCGCTGATTGAGACCGGCCTGCACCTGCACGTTCGGACTGAGGCTGTACTGCAAGGCCGATGAACTGACGTTGCCAGCGGAAAAGGGCCGATACGCCAATGGCGCGGCCGCGGATATCGCCTGACTGGGAATCTGCTGGGCCGCGTTCAGCGACAGCATGCGACCGTCCGTACCGCGCCAAAACGGAACACTGCTACCGGCCGGCAAGAGCGACACCGATGACGGCGGCAGCGCGTTCAACCAGGTCAGCGAAACATCCTGCGGCCGACCGTCGCCCAACGCCTGCGCTGCCGCACACAGCGGCATCAGGGCGAGCACAAAGGCGAACGGCAAGCGGCGCATAAGTTAAAGGTATCTGAGCCCGTGGAAAGGTCTGCCCCCATCCCGACGGGATGGACTGGCGATCAGTTTAGCGCGTTTTACGTTTTACTAACACCAGGCGGCGCCATGTCGTACCGAACGTTGCTAACTCAGCAAACCTTGCGTGCGAAAGCGTATCGGCGGCGACAAAGGCCAATGAACACGTTATAAACTGAGTTCATTAACTTGGTATGTCTGGATCCGAACCCGGCCCGATGATCACCGCGCCCCACACCAGCGCGCCCCTGCCATTGCCCGTGGAGCTGGATAGCGCCGCGTTGCATGATGCTGTGGAGCAATTGTTCCGCGCCGCCGATGCCGCCGCGGTAGCCGACATCTGCGAGAACGTCCTGGCCGATTTTGCCATCGTCGGACAGCTGCATTGGCACATCATGGCCGATGAGGCGCCCGGCAGCACCGATCGCCTGCGCCTGGACCTGGCCGAAGATCCGCAAGGTCTGCGCCTGCTGGTGTTCGAGTGCGCCGGCGAGCCGCCCAGCCCCCCGTTGCGCCAGTTGCTGGAATGGTTCGGCCGCCTCGCCAGCGCGCGGCTACGCCAGTTGTCCGAAATCACCCGCTTGTACGAGGCGATTTCGCGCCTGGCCTTGGCCGAGCGCCTGCAGCGCGCGTTGTACGCCATCGCCGAGCAGGCCGGCGCCGAACATAACATGACCGAGATGATGCACTCGCTGCACAGCATCGTCGGCAGTCTCATGTACGCGGAAAATTTCTACATCGCGCTATACGACCCGGCCAGCGATTGCGTGCGCTTTCCTTACTACATCGACACGATGGACCAGGAGGCGCCCTCGGCCGAGCAGGCCATGCCGCTGGAAGACATGCGCAACAGCCTGACCTGGCACCTGCTGCAAGCGGGCCGGCCGATGATGGGCTCGATCGACGAACTGGCGCAGCAGTTGCGCGGCCAATTCACCCTGGTCGGTCCGACCTGCGTGCATTGGCTGGGCGTGCCACTGCTGCGCGGAAACAACGTGGTCGGCGGTATCGTGGTGCAGAGCTACCGAGAGGACACCCACTACAGCGAGCACGATCGCGAACTGCTCAGCTACGTCGCCCAGCACGTGCAGACGGCGCTGGAGCGGCGCGAAGCACACGCCGAATTGGAACGCCGGGTCACCACCCGCACCGCTGCCCTGCGCGAGGCCAATCGCGTGCTGCGCCAGCAGGTGCTGCAACGCCAGCGCGGCGAACGGCTGCAAGCGGCGCTGTTCCGCATCGCCGAACTGGCCAATGCGTCCGAGAGCCTGGAAAACTTCTACGCCGCCGTGCATCGGGTGATCGGCGGCTTGCTCTACGCGCGCAATTTTTACATCGCGCTGCTGGCCGAGGATCAGAAAAAGCTCACCTTCCCCTACTCGGTCGACGAGTTGGATGGCATGCGCAAACCGCGTCCGCCGGGCAACGGTCTGACCGAATACGTGCTGCGCAGCGGCAAGCCGCTGCTCGCCGATCAGAATGAAATCGAGCAGATGCGCGAGCGCGGCGAGCTGGTGCAAAGCGGCGCGCGTTCCTTGTATTGGCTGGGCGTGCCGCTGGTGTGGGGCGAGAAAGTCATGGGTGTGCTGGCGGTGCAGAGTTACTCACCCGAGCACACCTACAGTACGCGCGATCAGGAACTGCTGACCTTCGTCAGCTACCACATCGCCAATGCGCTGCAGCGCAAGCACACCACCGAATCGCTGAAGCAGGCGTACGCCAGCCTGGAGCGCCGGGTCACCGAGCGCACCCGCGCGCTGGCGCTGGCCAACCGTGACCTGCGCGAGCAGATCGCCGAGCGCGAGCGCGTCGAGCGTCGGCTCAAGTACGAAACCCTGCACGACTCGCTGACCGGCCTGCCCAACCGCACCTTGCTGCTGCAACGGCTTGAGCAGGCGTTGCAGCGCTATCAGGAAAATCCCGAAGAACTTTTTGCGGTGCTGTTCATCGACCTGGACCGTTTCAAGGTGATCAACGATTCGGTCGGCCACTTGGTCGGCGACGATCTGTTGTTCCAAGTCGGCGGGCGCATCCGCGCCTGCCTGAAGACCCGCGATGTGGTCGCCCGCCTGGGCGGCGACGAGTTCGCCGTGCTCGTCGAGGGGATCACCGACGCGCGCCTGACCACGTTGATCGCCGAACGCATCATCAGCGAGCTGCAAACCCCGTTCCGCTTGGGCGCCAAGGAAATCTTCACCTCTGCCTCGATCGGCATCGCCCTGCCTGGCGCGCACTACCAACGACCGGAAGAGCTGCTGCGCGACGCCGACTCGGCGATGTACCGCGCCAAGGACGAAGGCCGTCATCGCGCTGCGGTGTTCGACGATCGCCTACGCCGTGAAGCGTTGTCGTTGCTGGAACTCGAAGGCGATCTGCGCCGTGCGCTGGCACGCAACGAATTCGTGCCGTTCTTCCAGCCAATCGTGGCGCTGGAGGACGGCCGCATCGTCGGCTATGAAGCGCTGCTGCGCTGGAAGCACCCGGACCGCGGCCTGCTGGCGCCGGGCGACTTTCTGGCAGTGGCGGAGGAAAACGGCTGCGCCGAGGGAATCGACTGGCAGATTTTCGAACAGGTCTGCGCCAAGGCGCAGGAACTGGTCGGCAACGAAGGCTTCATCAGCATCAACGTCTCCGGCCGGCACTTCCGCTCGCCCGATCTGGATCAGCGCCTGCTCGACCTGTTCGAGGAATACCACGTGCCGGCGCGCAGCCTGCGGGTGGAAGTGACCGAGCGCGCGCTGCTGGAAAACCCGGCGCAGGTCAAGCGCATTCTGGAAAACCTGCGCAGCCATGGCGTCAGCATCGCGCTGGACGACTTCGGCACCGGCTATTCAAGCCTCAGCTACCTACACCAGTACCCGATCGAAACCTTGAAGATCGACCGCTCCTTCGTCACCGAGCTGCCCAGCGACGGCGATACCGAAGGGCACAGCACCGCCGTGGTGCGCGCCATCCAGGCGCTGGCCGATTCGTTGCGCATGCAGGTGATCGCCGAAGGTATCGAAACGGAAACCCAGCGCAGCACCTTGCAGAAGGTCGGCTGCCGCTATGGTCAGGGCTTCCTGTTCGCCCGCCCGCAACCGGCCGAGGTTTGGCTGGTCGCCGATCGCAAGACCCATCTGCCCTGAGCTGGCACGAGGCCACGTTCGGCGCCCGTGCCATTCCACTGCGTCCGACTTACTGCGGGCGCGATGAACTATCCAGCGCCGGCGTCTGCGACAGCAGATGCTCGGCGTCGATGCGGTCGAAGGTGTAGCGCTGTGCACAGAATTCGCAGATCACCTCGATCTCGCCTTCGCGCGCAGCCAATGCCGCCTCCACTTCCTCGCGACCGAGCGAGCGCAGCATGGCCTCGACCCGTTCGCGGCTGCAACTGCACCCGAACGCCAGCGGACGCGGATCGAACAGGCGCACCGATTCATCGTGATAGAGCCGATACAGCAATTGCTCCGGCGAGGTGCTCAGGAGCTCCGCGCCGCTCAAGGTATCGGTGAGCAGGCTGATGCGGTTCCAGCCATCGGCGTCTTCCGCCGCGTCATGGCCGCCTTCGCCCGGCAGCTTTTGCAGCATCAGGCCGACCGCATGCTCGCCGTCGGCGGCCAACACCAGACGCGCCGGCAACTGCTCGGACTGCACGAAGTAATTCTCCAGCGCCGCCGCCAGCCCCGGTCGATTCAGATCGACCAGCCCTTGGTAACGATTGCGCTCGGCATGGCCGATGGTGATCGCCATGATCGGCTGGGCCAGCGCGGACAGATCCAGCGGCTCGGGCAGCGGATCGTGCCAGCGCGCCAAGCCGCGCAGCCTGCCCTGATCGGTGCATTCGGTGAACAGCAGGCGCAGCGCGCCAGCGCTCTTGAGCTCAATCGACAACGCGCCATCGAGCTTGATATTGCCGGTCAACAGCGCGCTGGCGGCCAGGCTTTGACCCAGCAACTCACGCAGCGGCGCCGGATACTCGGCGCGTCCGGCCACCTCGCGCCAGGCCGGCCCCAGCCGCACCAACACCCCGCGCACGCCGGCATGTTCGAGCAGAAAGCGATGCAACACATCGTCGACTAGCGTGGTTTCCACTGTACGTTCTCTCATTCAAGCCGACCCGCAGTAATGGGGGCGGTACATCGCGGACACAATACGCCAGCCGGCCGGCCCGTATACTGCCCGCAGTTCACCTAGAAGCCCATGCATGCCCGCAGCCCGTCACCGTTCCCTGCCCGCCCGCCTGACACGCCTGCTGGTGATTGTGCTGCTGTCCTGGTTCGCGCTGACCGGGCTGATGGTGCTGCTGCTGCGCTTCGTGCCGCCGTTGACGTCGGCGGTGATGCTGGAGCGGCGTCTGGGTGCGCTGGTGCACGGCGAGAAGGATTTTCAACTGCGCCAGCGCTGGGTGCCGTGGGGCCAGGTGTCGCCCTATGTGCCGCTGGCGATGGTGGCCGGCGAAGACCAGAAATTTCCGTTCCATCACGGCTTCGATTTTGATTCGATCGACAAGGCCATCGACGCCGCGGACGAAGGCCGTCGCCTGCGCGGCGCCAGCACGATCAGCCAGCAGACCGCCAAGAACCTGTTTCTTTGGAATGGCCGCAGCTTCGTGCGCAAAGGCCTGGAGGCCTACTTCACCGTGCTGCTGGAAGCGACCTGGCCCAAGCAGCGCATCCTTGAGGTCTACATGAACATCGCTGAGTTGGGCGATGGCATCTACGGCGTCGGCGCGGCCAGCGAGGTGTATTTCCACACCGCACCGGCCAACCTGTCGCCGGCGCAAGCGGCGCGCTTGGCCGCGGTGCTGCCCAGTCCGCGCCGCTTCCATGCCGATCGGCCCAGCGCCTATGTGCAAAGTCGCGCCGCCTGGATCGGTCAGCAAATGGCGCAATTGGGTGGACCGTCGTATCTGAAGTCGTCGACTCCGCCGCGGCAAACCGGGCGCCACCGCTAAAGCACGCTCGCCGGCTCCCCGACGCTCCGCTAGCATGGGCGATTGCATCTCACGCCGCATGCCATGACCACTCTTACCGTCGTCGTCCCCGCTTATAACGAATCGGCCGTGTTGGAGACCTTCCACGCCCGGCTGGGCGCCGTGCTTGACGGCATCGAGGGCGACTGCCGCGTGCTGTACATCGACGACGGCAGCAGCGA
>JBEVMS010000124.1:0-4136 GCA_040508515.1 Dyella sp.
TTGCCGGGCAAGCCGAGTAAACGCTGACGGGCCAGCCAGGCGAAGGCGGTGGCTTCCAGATAATCCGGGTCCACGCCAAAGTCGGCGGTGCTGCGCAGCGTGCGCGGGGCCAGCCGCTCGGCGAGCCGGCGCATCAGCAGCGGATTGTGCACGCCGCCGCCGCAGACCAAGACATCCTCGGCGTCGCCGGCATGCCACTCGATCGCCTCGGCGATGCTGCGCACGGTCAACGCCAACAAAGTGGCTTGGACGTCGCGCGACAGCAGCGCGGCGGCGCGCGGGTGTGCATCCAGCCAGGCCAGGTGGAAATGCTCGCGGCCGGTGCTCTTGGGCGGTGGCCGATTGAAGTAGCTATCCGTGAGCAGCGCCTGCAACAGCACGGGATCGGCCGTACCGCTGGCGGCGAAAGCACCATCGCGATCGAACGGCTGGCCATGATGGCGCAGGCACCAGGCGTCGAGCAGCCCATTGGCTGGCCCAGTATCGAAGCCGCGCACCGAACCGTCCGCGCCCAACACGGTGATGTTGGCGATGCCGCCCAGGTTGAGCACCACCCGGGTTTGTCCTGGCGCGCCCAGCAGCATCGCGTGCACCGCCGGCAGCAGCGGTGCGCCCTGGCCGCCGGCGGCGACGTCGGCGCGGCGAAAGTCGGCCACCACGTCGATGCCGCAGCGTTCAGCCAGCACGCTGGGATCGCCCAGTTGCAGGGTGAACGGGTGCGTGCCGTCGGGACGGTGGCGTAGCGTCTGTCCGTGCGAACCAATGGCGCGCACCGCGCTGGCGTCAACTCCGGCCTGCCGCAGCAGTGCCAGCGTCGCCTCGGCGAAGCAGCCGCCGATCGCCACGTCGAGCTGGCCGTAGCGATCCAGCTCCAACAGTTGCTCGCCTTGCGCAGTGGCGAGGATTTGCTCTCGCAGCGCCTCCGGCCACTGATGGGTAAGCCCGGCTTGGAGCATGGGCCCGGTTGCGCCGAAGCTGATCAAGGCGGCGTCGATGCCGTCCACGCTGGTGCCCGAGATCAGGCCGATGTACAGCCCGTGGCTGGAATCGCATGGCATGGCGTCAATGGTCGTTGCGTTTGCCGCTAGCGTTGCGCGCCAGCGGCATGTTGGCATCCAGCGCTTCGAGTCGGGCCAGTTGAGGCTTCACCACCTGCGCCTTGAATTGCGCCATTTGGGTGGCAGGCAGCGGCTCGGGCTTGGGCAAGGTCACCGTCTGCGGATCGCGTTGCACGTTGTTGACGCGGAACTCGTAGTGCAGGTGCGGGCCGGTGGCCAGCCCGGTCATGCCGACAAAACCGATCACCTGCCCCTGGCTGATGCGCTGGCCGATCTTTTCGTTGGCGAAACGCGACATATGCCCGTAAGCGGTGCTGATGTTGCCGTTGTGCTGGATCACCACGAAGTTGCCGTAACCGTTCTTCCAGCCGCGAAACGTGATCACCCCATCGCCGGCCGCGTGGATCGGCGTGCCGGGGGGCGCGGCATAGTCCACGCCCTTGTGCGCGCGCATCAAGCCCAGGATCGGATGCAGTCGGCCGGCGCTGAACTGCGAGGAGATGCGCGTGAAATCCACCGGGATGCGCAGGAACGACTTCTGGATCGGTCGGCCATCCTCGCTGAACCAGCCGTAGCTACCGTCGGCCTTCTTGAAGCGGTAGGCAGTGTAGCGGGTGCCCTGGTTGATGAACTCGGCCGCGATGATGTCGCCTTCATGCAAGTAGGTGCCGTCGCGATAAACGTCGTTATAGATCAAAGTGAAGCTATCGCCGACGCGCAGGTCCTGCACGAAGTCGACGTCATATTTGAACAACTCGGCCAGCTTGAGCACCATCACCGGAGTCATTCCGGCTGTGGCGCCGGCCGCGAACAGCGAGCTGTCGATCACGCCGTGTGTAAGGTGTTCGCGCTGCTCGACCTGCCGCGCCTGCGTGCTGAGCACGGCGCGGTTACCCTGAAAGTGCATGATGGTGCGGTTGGCTTCGTCGCTGTCGAAGCGAATGCCCTTGAGGCTGCCGTCGTTGCCGAGAAGAAAATCGAACTCCTCGCCAGGACGGATAGCGTGCAACGCCGCCGCCTTGGCATCGCCAGCTTCGTCGATGACCCGCTGCAGATCGGTCAGGCTCAGTCCCTGGCCCTGGAAAATGTCCGAAAGCGTCTGCCCAGGTTGAACTTGCACGGTGTGCCAGTCCTCCACCGCTGGCGCTTGCAGGCTTGGCCGGCTGGTGATCTTCGGTAACGCCAGCGGCAGCAAGGCATGCGTGGCCGGCAGCGGGTCGGTGCGCATCGCGCTGGCCCAGGCGGGGAGCACGAAGGCCGCCAGCAGGGTCAGTACACAGGCCGCAGCGGCCAATACCCAACGCTCGCGCTGCCAGCGGATCGGTTCGGCTTCACCATGACGAGAGAAAGACCAGTGTGCGCATCGCTCGTAGAAATGCGAGTGACGACGTTGCGCCTTGCGGCGGATCGCCGCCTTGCGCGCGTTACGCGCGATGTTTCCCTCACCCATGCCCGGCGTACCCCAGGTACAAAAGCAACAATCCTCGCGTACCATAGCGGCCCCGTGTAAAGGGCGTCAATGTCTTCTCCATCAAGGCTTTGCGCGCGGCTTGCCGGTTAACGCACGATTAACAACGGCCACGCATCGCAGTTTCCGACTTTCTATTAGGCAATGACGCACCATGAATGAGCTTGAGCAGGCCCTGGCGACCATCGCCCGCGGCGCCGACGAAATCATCAAACACGACGACTTGGTTACGCGCATCAAAAGCGGTCGACCGCTGCGGATCAAGGCCGGTTTCGATCCGACCGCGCCGGACTTGCACCTGGGCCATACCGTGCTGCTCAACAAGATGCGCCAGTTCCAGGATCTGGGCCATCAGGTGATTTTTCTGATCGGCGACTTCACCGGCATGATCGGCGACCCCACCGGCAAGAACGTCACCCGCAAGCCGTTGACCCGCGATGACGTGCTGCGCAACGCCGGAACCTATGCTGAGCAGGTTTATAAGGTGCTCGACAAGGAGCGCACCGAGCTGCGCTTCAATTCCGAATGGTTCGGGCAGATGAGCGCGGCCGACATGATCCGTCTGGCCGGCCAGCACACCGTGGCGCGCATGCTCGAGCGCGACGACTTCGCCAAGCGCTACGCCGCGCAGCAGCCGATCGCCATCCATGAATTTCTCTATCCGCTGGTGCAGGGCTACGACTCGGTGGCTCTTAAGGCCGACGTCGAACTGGGCGGCACCGACCAGAAGTTCAATCTGCTGATGGGCCGCGCGCTGCAGGAGCATCACGGCCAGGCGCCGCAAATCGTGCTGACCATGCCGCTGCTGGAGGGGCTGGACGGCGTCAATAAGATGTCCAAGTCGCTGGGCAACTATATAGGTATCAACGAATCGGCCATCGACATCGTTACCAAGACCATGAAGATCGGCGACGAGCTGATGTGGCGGTGGTTCGAGCTACTGAGCTTTGAAGTCTCGCTACACGAGCTGGCCGAACTCAAGCGCGGCATCGCCCAGGGCGAACTCAACCCGCGCGACGTCAAGTTGCGTCTGGCCCGTGAGCTGACCACCCGCTTCCATAGCGAAGCCGCCGCTGAGCAGGCGATCGCCGGCTGGCATGCGGTGGTCCGCGGCGAGGGCGACACCAGCTTGTTGCCGCTGACCGAGGTGGCGGTCCCGGCCGAAGGCCTGCGTCTGGCCGCATTGCTGACCGCTGCCGGGCTGACCGCGAGCAATTCCGAAGCGAATCGCAAACTCAAGGAGCGCGCGGTACGTATCGATGCCACCGTGGTGGAGGATGCGCAACGGGTGTTCGAGCCGGGTTTTGAAGGCGTCCTGCAGGTCGGTAAGCGCAGCTTCGCTCGGGTTCTACTCAAGCAGGCTTGAACGGGAAACTTCCAGCGGCGGATCGCATCGAGCCGAATCAGTCACTTACAAACCGGTTGTGTACTGATCGCGAATTTTTTGAAAAAGCGCCGAAAAAAAGCTTGCTGTAGAGAGGGTGTGTGCCTATTATTCGCCCCCCGCCGCAGCAGATTGCTTCGACTGGAAACGCCTTCGAAAACAAAGTTTCACGAAGGGGTTGCCGGACGAAAAAAGTGATGTAAGATGCGCGGCTCGCCTAGCTACA
>JBEVMS010000144.1:0-23169 GCA_040508515.1 Dyella sp.
TCTTCATGCTGGCTGCGTTCACCGGATACGAAATCATCGCGCGAGTGCCGGTGATCCTGCATACGCCGTTGATGTCCGGGTCCAATTTCATCCACGGTATTGTGCTGGTCGGGGCCATGGTCGCGCTAGGGCATGCCACCACCTCGTTTGAACTTGCGATTGGCTTTGTGGCGGTGCTGCTGGGCGCCGGCAACGCCGCCGGCGGCTACGTGGTGACCGAGCGCATGCTGCACATGTTCAAATCCAGCAGCAAAGGCACCCAGCGTGGGGCACGCTCTTGATGGCCTGGCTGCCGGCGGCGATCAAAGGCTGTTATTTCCTGGCCGCGCTGCTGTTTATCCTGGGATTGAAGCGTATGAGCTCGCCGCGCACTGCGCGCGGCGGCATCGTCTGGGCCGGTGCGGGCATGCTGCTGGCGGTGCTGGCGACGCTGGCGATGCCGGATCTGAACCATCGCGGGTTGATCGTGCTGGCCCTGCTGCTAGGCGTGTCAGCCGCGTGGTGGTCGGGTCGGCGCGTGGCGATGACCGCAATGCCGCAGATGGTGGCGCTCTATAACGGCATGGGCGGCGGCGCGGCGGCGGCAATCGGCGCGGCGGAGTTGAGTGGTTATGCCGGTCAGGCGGTGCGTCTGCTGGGCGGCGGCGAGTTCACCGCCAGTGGCGGCGCGGTCGGTCCGGGGGGCGCTGTGTTGAGTCTGGCGGTGCTCGGTTCGCTGATCGGCGCGGTCAGCTTTTCCGGCTCGCTGGTGGCTTTCGCCAAATTGCAGGGCTGGCTGGAACGCCCCTGGCGGTTCACAGGCCAGCGTGTCTTCAACCTACTTGTGCTGGCAGCAGCGGTGATCCTCGGCGGCTGGCTGGTCGCTGGTGGCGTGAGCATGCCGCTGATCGTGGCGTTTTTCGTGCTGGCGCTGGTGTTCGGGCTGGCGATGACGGTGCCGATCGGCGGCGCCGATATGCCGGTGGTTATCTCCCTCTACAACGCCTTGACCGGATTGGCGGTGGCGTTCGAGGGCTTCGTGCTGGGTAACGAGGCGATGATCATCGCCGGCACCGTGGTCGGCGCCGCCGGCACCTTGCTGACCCAGTTGATGGCCAAGGCGATGAATCGCTCGATCGGCAACGTGCTGTTCGGCAATTTCGGCACCACCGGCGGCGCGGCGCAGGCGCTTGATGGGAGCCAAAAACCGGTCGAAGCGTCCGATGCGGCGGTGATGATGGCCTACGCCGAGCGCGTGGTGATCGTGCCCGGCTACGGTCTGGCGGTAGCGCAGGCGCAGCACAAGGTGTGGGAGCTGGCGCAGGCGTTGATCGCGCGCGGGGTCAAGGTGAAATTCGCCATCCACCCGGTCGCCGGTCGCATGCCGGGGCACATGAACGTGCTGCTGGCCGAGGCCGGCGTGCCCTACGACCTGATCGCCGACATGGAAGAGATCAACCCGGAATTTCCGGCCACCGACGTGGCGCTGGTGATCGGCGCCAATGACGTGGTCAACCCGCTGGCCAAGACCGATCCGGCCTCGCCGATCTTCGGCATGCCGATTTTGGAGGTGTCCGGCGCGCATCAGGTGATCGTGATCAAGCGCGGCAAGGGCACCGGGTTTGCCGGCATCGAGAATGCGCTGTTTTACGCCGACAACACCCGCATGCTCTATGGCGACGGGCAGGCGGCGCTGGGTGAGCTCGTTAGCGCGCTCAAGCTGCTGGACGATTAGCGAACCGGACGTTGCCAGGCAGTGGCCGCCGCCAGCGTCGCGCCCAGCAGGTAGATCCCCCGTTCCGTCGGCGCCATCGCCATCCAGGCCAACTGCACCAACAGGTTGGGTCCGGCTTGGCGCAGCGCATCGGTCAGGCCGATGCCCGTCATCCCGGCCAGATTCGCACCCACCGCCAGGCAACGCAGATAGAGCGCCGCCAGCAGCAGCGCGTAGCTGGCCAGCACAGCGGCCGGCAGACCGGCGCGCCCTACCCAGTGGCGGATCGCCAGCCCCAGCAGCCAGCCCAGCGGCAAGGCCAGCCACGGCAGCGCGGCGCCGTGCAGCATGGTCGGTACCATCCAGACCGCGCCGGCCGCCAAGCCCAGCATGCTGGCGCTGAGCCAGGCCAGCAGCGCGGCGCCCATCCGGCCCAGCGTCATGGAGAGTGCGTGAGGGCGATAGGGCTGGGCATGGCGTGGGCATCCTTTTCGACGAGTCAAAGTGTTCATGATAGCCGGCCGGTCAAGCCGACCGTAAAGTGGCGGCGTAACCGCGCCTTGGCTTGAGAAGCGCGATGGCTGCCCCGATCTTCCGAACATCTCGCCGTTAGGGCTGCAGCCGGGCGCTGCGGGCTTTATCATGGGCGGCTCGGCGCGACGCGCGCTCTCTTTTGACCTGTACGGATCGGCATGAGCGGTTTCAGTCTAAGCAGCGAACCCTTCACCCTGGCACGCGACTGCGAGGCGGTCATGGTGCCGCAAGGCGAAACGGTGACCCTGCCCGCCGGCCAGAGCGGCTATATCACCCAGGCGCTGGGCGGCAGTTTTTCGGTGTATGTCGAGGGCAATTTGTTCCGCGTCGCCGGCAAGGATGCCGATGCGTTAGGCAAGATCCCGCCGCCGCCGATCGAGCTACCGGAAGACGCCACCGATGCCGATGTCGAGCGGCTGGTGTGGGAGCAGCTCTATACGGTGTTCGATCCGGAAATCCCGGTGAATGTGGTCGAGCTGGGTCTCGTCTACGACGTCAGCCTCAGCCACATCGACGACAGCGAATCCAGTCGCAAGGTCTACGTCAAAATGACCCTGACCGCGCCTGGCTGCGGCATGGGCGACATTTTGGTGGATGACGCGCGGACCAAGCTGGAGCTGATCCCGACCATCGAGCAGGCCGATGTGGATCTGGTGTTCGATCCGCCCTGGAATCGCGACATGATGTCGGACCTGGCCAAGCTCGAAACCGGCATGCTGTAAGTCGATCGCAAGACCGGCGGCCGAGTGTCGACGCCAAGCTTGTGATTGCACCGAAAGGCCCGCCATGCGCGGGCCTTTTGACATCCGCACCAGGGCCTTCTCAAGCGTGGCCTTGCGCCTCCTCGAAGCGGTTGGCATCGCGGTTCTTGCGCACCTTGGCCGGGTCCCAGACGCGGCCGTTCATGGCGATATAGACGCCCTCGGGCAGGGTCTGCACCGCACCCACCGCGCAGCCGACGTTGAACACCGCGTCGGAACCCTGAAAGCGCGCCGGATTGAGCGCGCCGGTCAACACGATCACCTTGCCCGGGATGCCGGCCAACACCTGCGCGGTTTCGACCATGGTGTCGGTGCCGTGGGTGACCAGCACATGCCGGTGCGGCTGCGCCTCGATGGTCTGGCGTACCAGTTGGCGGTCCTCTTCGCCCATATGCAGGCTGTCCTTGCGCAGCAGCGCGATCACCTCGTAGCGAAACGCCACACCCAATTGGTCGAGGATGTCGCCGATCTGCGGCGCGCCGATTTTGTAATCGGACTTGTCGTCGAAGTAGATCTTGTCGATGGTGCCGCCGGTGGTGACGATGGACAGATGCTGCATGCGGGAGGCCAGAAGGTCGGAGTGATGGCCTAGTTTAGTCGTCTTGGCGGCTGGCGATCAGCTGTCGGGTCGGGCCGGCCGATTCGACCGCGTGTTTTTCAGAGCCCAGGCGCCCGGCGATCGTGTCCGCCATCAGGCCCGTTCTCATCCAGCCGCTCAGGCTTCGATCGATCAACCTTTGGCCAGCGGACTGAAAAGTCGCAGGCTCCGCTGCGTGGCATCCGGTGATGCCTTGCAGCAGCCCAATCACCCCAGCAACAGACGCCGGTCGGCGGCGAAGGCCTGGGTGTCGCGCAAACGCAGCAGGCCGTGTTCCAGAAAACCGCGCAGGGCCGCCGCCGGACGTGCATCGCCGTGGATCTGCGCCCAACTGGCCTGACGCGCCAACAGCGCGGCGGCGGCGATCCGTGCCAGGCTGATCGCCAGCGCACGCGCATTGGCTTCCAGATGCGCGCGCTCCCCGGCATCGCGCTGTAGCTGCGCCTCGGCGGCGTCCAGCGCCTGACCGATTACCACGCCCTCGACGCTGGCAGCGGCGGCACCCAACCACTCGGTCAGCGCGGCGCGCAGGGGCGTCAGTCCGCCGCTGCCCAGCGCCCGCAGGCTGTCCAGCGACAACACGTTGGTGGTGCCTTCCCAGATCGCATAGACCTGGGCGTCGCGCAGCAATTGCGGCAGCCCGGTGTCCTCGATGTAGCCCGCGCCGCCGAAGCTTTCCAACGCCTCGGAGCACAGCTTGACCGCCAGCTTGCCGGTCCACAGTTTCACCAGCGGCGTCAGCAGGCGCAGTAGCGCGGCTTCGTGCGGCGCGCTGGCGCCGTGTTCGACCCGGCCCAAGAGCTCGGCCACCTCGAAGACCAGCGCGAACGCGGCCTCGAATTCCACTTGCATGTCGACCAGGGTCTGCGCGTGCAACGGGTGCTCGATCAATGGCTTGCCGAAGGCCTGGCGCCGCTGCGCGTAATCGCGTGCCAGGGCGATCGCGCGGGCGATCGACGCCAGTGCGCCGACCGCGTTCCAGGTGCGCGTGACATTGAGCATCGGCGCCACCTGACGCACGCCGTTGGCCAGTTCGCCCAGCGGCCAGGCGGGCAGACCTTCCAGATGGATTTCGGCGGTGGGCAGTTCATGCGTGCCCAGCTTGTCTTTCAGTCGGTCGATCAGCAGCTCGGGACGACGCCGGCCGCCATCGACAGTTTCGACATAGAACAACGCCAGCGCCGCGGCGCCATCGGCGGCGCCTTCGGGACGCGCCAGCGCCAACGCGGCCTCGCCGACCACCGCCGAGCTGAACCATTTGCGTCCGTAAAGTCGCCACTGGCCGCTTTCGTCCTGGCGCGCCACGGTTTCGCTGTGACCGACATCCGAGCCGCCGGCGTTTTCGGTCATCCATTGGCCGGACAGCCAAAAACTGCCGGCATCGCGGCTGAGAAAGTGCGGCAGCGCGCGGGCGATCAGCGCCTGATTGCCGGAGGCCTTGAGCGCGGTGGCCGCGCCGTCGGTCATCGCCAATGGACAGGTATAGAACTCGCTGGCGACGTGATAGAGGTAGACCCGCGCGAATTCTTCCAGCCGCGCATGCGGATGATTTTCATGGCCGGCGGCGAGCACCGCGTGGGCGGTGGTGATCGCGGGGCCTTCCTGCCAGGCCGGGGTCAGCTCGATCCGATCCACCCGTTGGCCCCAGGCGTCCCACTGGGTCAGTATCGGCTTGCGCCGGCTGCTGTGGGTAACGCGCTGCCAGGCCATCAGCGCGTAGTCGCCCAGCGCGTCCAGCTCGGCATCCAGCGCCGCGCGTCGGGCCGACGGCAGCGTGCGATCAAGCAGGCCATGCAGCAGGCGCTCACTGCGCCAGGGATGCTCCAGTTGCGGGGCGGCTTGCAGGAAACCCATCGGACGACTCCCAAAGGCACCGGAACCTGAGTATAGGCGCACCGCGCACTGGCTTGAGGTGGCACGCAACAGCGTCATCCAGCGGGCTGGCGCAGACGATGCATTCCAGGCGGTGGCGTGGGGCCCGGTGCGGGCCAGTGACAGCGTGGCCATCGACGAGGAGACTGCTGCCGTCAGCGCGTAGGCCGCATGGACGGCTAAACCGTGGCTGACGCTAGTGGCGGCGCCCACTGATCACGCGGGATAGGCAAAGCATGCTGGCCAGGCGCGCAGCGAACCGTGGTTGAGGCGCCGGGCTTTCCTCGCCACTTATTTACGCGTGCGAACCCCGGCGCCGAGGCTGCCAATCAGCAACAGGCTTAGCAGGATTTCCAGCCAAGCCAGGGTGCGCGTACTCGGTGCGCTCCAGGCTTCGGCGACACCGTGGCAGAAGTAGAACAGGGCAAGCATGCCGACCCACAGCAGCGCACGGCGTGGCCGGCGTAGCGCCAACAGCGGTACAAGCAGCGGGACGATGGCCAGTCCCAGCGCCATGGCGGGTGGCAGCGTTCGCGACGGCGCCAACCAGGCGTACCACGTCAGTTGCAAGGTCAGCAGCGCAGCCCACGCCAGCAGTCCCATGCGGTCGCTGGCGGTGATTGGCACGCTTGCCGTTGCGCTCATGCGTTGGTTTGCATGAGCTTGCGCGCGACGGTGGCCAGCCGGCGCCCGAGCGCGCGCGTCAGCTCGCGTTCGTGTTCGCTGATCGGGTTGTCGCCAGCGCTGCCGCTGACATGGCTGGCACCGTAGGGAGTGCCGCCGCTGGCGGTGCTGGACAAGGCCGGCTCGGTGTAGGGCAGGCCGATCAGCAGCATGCCGTGATGCAGCAGCGGCAGGGCCATGCTGAGCAGGGTCGATTCCTGACCACCGTGCATGCTCGCGGTGGAGGTGAATAGCGCAGCCGGCTTACCGGCCAGCACGCCGCTGGCCCATTCGGCACCGGTCGTGTCGAGGAAGTATTTTAGCGGCGCGGCCATGTTGCCGAAGCGGGTCGGGCTGCCCAGGGCCAGGCCGGCGCATTCGTGCAGATCGTGTTTTTCCACATACGGCGCGCCGTCTTCCGGCTCCGGCGGTTGCGCTTGTTCGGTCACCGGCGCTACCGGCGGCACCTGGCGCAGACGCGCGCGCATGCCGGGCACTTCTTCCACGCCGCGCGCGATCAGGCGCGCCAATTGAGCGGTGTGCCCGGTGCGGCTGTAGTAGAGGACCAGAATTTCGTCGGACATGCTCAGGACTCGCGGGCGGGGCTGCGGGCATGATAACCAGATGCCCCGCATCGCAAGCCATCCGTGCGCAGGCCGCGTGGCGCCTTGGGACAATCTGGGCGATCGGGTAGTGTAGGACGGCCCCGCCGATGTTGCCGTCAGACACTAGCCGGCAGCGCAGCCCAAGGATCGCCCATGCGCTTGAATCGTGACCGCATTTTCAGCTTCGCCCGCTTCACGTGGTCGCGCTTCGTCGACGACAAGTGCTTCGAGACCGCCGGCGCGCTGTCCTACACCACGCTGGTGTCGCTGGTGCCGCTGACGGTGGCGGTGCTGGCGATGTTTTCAGCGTTTCCGGTGTTCGCCGAGTGGCGCGACACCTTGATCAACTTCGTTTTCAATTTTGTGCCCACCGCCGGCAGTACGGTCAAAGACGCGCTGTTGGCGTTTGCCGCCAACGCCAGCCAGTTGACCGGCATCAGCGTGCTGGTGATGCTGTTCAGCGCGCTATCCATGATGATCAGCATCGAGGACCGGCTAAACCGCATCTGGCGCGTGCACGACGCGCGTGGCTGGGGACCGCGCCTGTTGTTGTACTGGGCCGCGCTGACCTTGGGGCCCGTGTTGATCGTGGGTTCGCTGGCCGTGACCTCGTACGCCACCGCGCTGCCCTTTCTGCGCGAGGCGGCCGGACAATTCAGCGTTGGTCTGGGGCAACGGCTGCTCAGCGTATTGCCGTTCATGGTGACCTTCTGCACCTTGTGGCTGATGTATACGGCGATTCCCAATCGGGTCGTGATCAAGCGCGATGCGGCGTTGGGCGCGCTGTTGGGCGCCGTGCTGTTCGAGGTGGCGCGCTGGGGGTTTGCCTTATTCGTGCGGCATGCGCAGAGCTACCAGCAGATCTACGGTGCGTTGGCGGCGATTCCGATCTTGCTGCTATGGATTTACCTGTCCTGGATCATGGTGATCCTGGGTGCCTCGATCGCAGCGTCGATCTCGGCTTACGAATATCATCCGCCGGGTCAGACGCTGCCCGAGGGCGCGCAGTTTCTGGGGCTGCTTGTGGTGTTGCGGCATTTCATCGAGGCCCAGCGCGAAGGCGGTTGTGTGGACCAAGCCTCGGTGCGGCTGCGAGAGCCCTATCTGCGCAGCAGTGCGATCGGTGCGTATTTCGACGACTTGCACCGCGCCGACCTGATTCGGCGTAGCGAGGGCGGCGTCTGGCGGTTGACGCGCAGCCTGGACAGCACCGAGCTGCTGCGGCTTTACCGCTGCACGCATTACCGTTTGCCACTGCAGCCGGCCGAAGAGGTTCGCAGGCTGGGCATCGTTTTACCTGAACCCCTGATTAGCTTGCTCGACGTGCTGGCCGAAACCTTGCGCACCGCGCTGGGCGCACGGTTGGATCAGGCTTATCCTGCTGCGATCGTCCCGGTTGAGGCCGAGCTATCGGCGGCGAGCACGATGTTTTCGACCCCCACCCCCGCGAAGGATTCACCTGTATGAACTTGTTTAAACCGCTTGCTCTGGCGGCGTTGGCTTGGGCGGTGATCGCGCCGGCACAGGCGGCGATGCCGGCCAAGCCGACGCTCAAGGTCAGCACCCTGGACGGCAAGACGTTCGATCTGGCCGCCGAGCGCGGCAAGTGGGTCATCGTCAATTATTGGGCGACCTGGTGCGTGCCGTGCATCAAGGAAATGCCCGACATTTCCGCTTTCGTCGCCGCGCACCGTAACGTGGCCGCGATCGGCTTGGCCTACGACGACAGCGACAAGGCCGATATCGCGGCCTTCGTCGCCAAGCACCCGGTCAGCTACCCGATCGCGCATGTGCCGATGGACCAGCCGCCCAAAGACTTCGATCAACCCATTGGCATGCCGACCACCTACCTGATCGCGCCGGACGGCACGGTAGCCAAGCGCTTCGTCGGTCCGATCACGCAAGGCTCGTTGGCGGAGGTCATCAAGACCGCCCAATGATCGTGTGCCGGCAATGGATCGTGCGTGGCCGGGTGCAGGGCGTGGGCTATCGCGCGGCGACCCGGCAGCAGGCTCAGCTACTGGGTCTGTGCGGACATGCGCGCAATCGATCCGATGGCGCGGTGGAAGTACTCGCTTACGGCCTAACCGCGGCGGTCGAAGCGCTGGAACTGTGGTTGTGGCAAGGGCCGGCGGTGGCACAGGTGCAGTCGGTAACGTTGCAGGAGCTGCCCGCGCCGACCCAGCCGCCGCACGCTTTCACGCTCGGCTAGCACTCAGCGGTCATTAGCCGAAGGTGTCGGGTACCCACAGCGCCTTGTCGGTGACCTGCTCATGGCCTGGCTTGTGTCGCAGCTTTTTCAGCTTGATCGACGGAATCTCTACCTCATGCCGCGGTATCTGTAGCAAAAGATGCCGGATCAGGTTGATGCGACCGCGCTTTTTGTCGTTGAAATCGACCACGAACCAGGGCGCGGTGGGGGTGTGCGTGCGCTCGATCATGCTGTCGCGCAGGTGGCCGATGTCTGCGTACTTGTGGCGCACTTCAAGATCCACCGGAGACAATTTCCAGCGTTTGCGCGGATCCTCGGCACGCGCGGCGAAGCGTCGTTCTTCCTCGGCCTGATCCACCGCCAGCCAGTACTTGATCAAAATGATGCCGTCGTCGGTAAGGAGTTTTTCGAACGCGGGCACCGCCGTCATGAAGCTCTGATATTCCGGCTCACTGCAAAAGCCCAGCGCCGGCTCCACCACCGCACGGTTGTACCAACTGCGGTCGAACAGCACCAACTCGCCGGCGGCGGGAAGGTGCTCGACGTAACGCTGGAAGTACCACTGGGTGGCTTGGCGGTCGTTGGGCTTGGGCAACGCCACCACGCGGTAGCCGCGTGTATCGAGCTTATCGGTCAGGCGCTTGATCACGCCGCCCTTGCCAGCCGCGTCGCGGCCCTCGAACAGCACCACCAGGCGCTTGCCGCCGAGCTTGAGCCAGCGCTGCAGTTCTATCAACTCCACTTGCAGCTCTTTGAGTTGACTACGGTAGCGTTTGGCGTGCTTACCCATGCTTGACTCCTGCTGACGTTATAGGTTGATGTCGGTAACGGGTTCACCGCTGCGTCGTCGCGCCACCATGGCGTGAATGGCCCGGCTAAAATTAGACGCATAGCCGTCCATATCGAAAAGTGCTGCGCTGCGCTGGCGCAAATGTTGCCGCAATAATTGCAAGGCTTCGTGATGACTGCCCAGGTGGACCGCCATGGCGACGAAGGCCGGCTCGTCCTCGGCGACCAGTTCGGGCAGTCCGGCGTGCAGCAGCAAACTGGCGGCGGTCCGCCCGGCCAAGCCTTCACCGATGCAGGTAAGCACCGGGCAACCGGCCCACAGCGCCTCGGCGGCGGCAGTGTGGGCGCTGCAGGGGAGCGTATCGAGTAACAAGTCCACCCACTGGTAGCGCGCCAAAAGATCCGCTGGGGCCAGCTTAGGCATGAAGATGAGTCGCTCAGGCTCGACGCCAGCCAGGCTCGCTTGCTCACGCAGACGCCGATCGGCGTCAAGCGGTCCGCTCAACAGCCACAGCACGCTGTCGGGACTGCGCGTGAGGATCGCCATGATGCGCGCGAACGTTTGCGGGGTGATCGTGTGGCTGGCGTTGAAACAGGCGAACACGGTGCCGGTCGCCGGCAGTCCACAGGCTTCGCGCGAGGGCGCTTCTTCAGGGATCGTGCGGTGAATGTCGCTGGGCAGGTAGCAGCGCGGCAGGCGGATCAGTTTTTCGCTGTACGCCTCGCGCAGGCGATCCGGCACCAGCACGGTGTCGGCCAGCAGGTAGTCCACCCACGGCGCGCCGGACGTGCCCGGATAGCCTAGCCAATTGACTTGCAGCGGCGCGGGGCGCAGTGCGAACAGTTCGGCGTTGGAGCCGTCACCGTAGACGCATAGATCGACCAGTACCTCAATGCCATCCAGGTGGATCTTCTGCGCCAGCGTGGCATGGCCGAGCGTGTCGACCTGATGAAACCTCGCTGCCGCCTGCAGGCGCTGATGCACGCGCCCGTGATCGGCTGGCATGGTGGCGTATAGGTGGACTTCCAAATCGCTGCGCTTGAGTGCCTCAAACAGCGCCACCGTCAGCGAGCCGATCGGATGCTCGCCAAAACCGTTGGAAACGAAGCCGACGCGAATCGTCGCATCGGCTGCAGGCGTGCTGTCGCTGAGCGCCAACTGCCGCCGCAGCGGCGCCATCTGCTGCTCGATGGTGGCGGCAAACGCTTCGGCGCAGCGACGCTGCTCGGCGGGCGTGGCATTTTCGAGCAGAAAGGCGAGTGGGGCGATTCCGCGCATACCGGTGGCCACGCCGTGGCGCAGTTGCTCACTCAAGCTTTCCAGTTCGCGCCAATCGCACAGCCGGCGCAAGGCGAACACGCGCTGGCTCAACGCCAGCCCGTTAGTGGGATCGAGCCGCAGGGCGCGGGCCAGCGCGGCTTGGGCATCGTCGAGCCGGCCCAGCGTATCGAGCATCAAGCCGGCATGGCAGGCATGCTGGCTCTCGTGGGGCTCCAGTTGTTCGGCGCGAAGATAGGCGCGGGCCGCTTCGGCATAGTTATGGCGCATGCGATGGGTATGGCCCAGCATGGCGTAGCCGGCGCCCATGCGTGGTGCGATTTGCAGGGCCTCTTCGGCGTGCGTGGCGGCCTGTTCGGGATTATCCAACTCCAGTTCGGCAGCGGCCAGATTGAGCCGCAGGCCCGGATGCGCCGGCGCGCCGTGAGTGGCCATGGCAAACGATTCGCGCGCCTGCGCGTAGCGCGCCGCGGCCATCAGCGCGTTGCCCAGGATCAGCAGGATCATCGGGTGACCGGGGCTGCGGCGCAGCGCGGCACGCATGCGCGCGATCGCCTGGTCGGCCTGGCCCTCGACGGTCTCCAGGCTGGCCAGGTTGCATTGGATTTCGAGCGTGTCGGGACTGAGCTGCTCGGCGCGCAGCAAGGCTTGCCGCGCTTCGTCGCGTTGGCCCAGTTGGCGCAGCGCGATCGATTGCAGGCGTGCCAGTTCGGCCGAATCGGGATACCTCGATAAGGCCTGCTCGGCGATGTGTGCGGCCTGGGCGTCGTCGGACGTTTCGAGCAGGGTAGTCAGACGCTCCAGCAGGGCGTCCAGTTCGGATTGGGCAAGGGCATTCATCCGCTCACGCTAGCGTATGCCCGCCATCGCGCCAAGCGACTGGCTTAACCGGCAGTCAGCGACTTCAGCTCGTCAGCCTGATGCTCGCGGGTCAAGCTGTCGATCAACTCGTCCAGCTCGCCGGCGATGACTTCGGGCAGGCGGTACAAGGTGAGGTTGATCCGGTGGTCGGTGATCCGGCCCTGCGGGAAGTTGTAAGTGCGAATGCGCTGGCTGCGATCGCCTGAGCCGACTTGCAAACGGCGCGATTCGGCCTGCGCGGCATGTTGCTTGGATTGTGCCTCGTCGAGCAGGCGCGCTTTCAGAAGGCTCATCGCGCGGGCGCGGTTTTTGTGCTGGCTGCGCTCGTCCTGGCATTCGACCACCATGCCCGAGGGCAGGTGGGTGATGCGGATTGCCGAGTCGGTCTTGTTGACGTGCTGACCGCCGGCGCCGGACGCACGAAACGTGTCGACGCGGATATCGGCGTCGCGCACTTCGATCTCGTCGATTTCCTCCAGTTCGGGCAGGATCGCCACGGTGGCGGCGGAGGTGTGGATGCGCCCTTGCGATTCGGTTTCCGGCACCCGCTGCACGCGATGCGTGCCCGATTCGAACTTCAGCTTGGAATAGGCGCCGACGCCTTCGATGCGTGCGACGATTTCCTTGTAGCCGCCGTGTTCGCCGGGGCTGTCGCTCAACACTTCCACGTGCCAGCGGCGGTTTTCGGCGTAGCGCGTGTACATGCGAAACAAGTCGCCGGCGAAGATCGCCGCTTCGTCGCCGCCGGTGCCGGCACGCACTTCCAGAAACAGGTTGGCCTGATCGCGCGGGTCCTTCGGCAGCAGCAAGATTTGCAGCTCGCCGTCCAGTTCCTGCAGGCGCTGTTCCAGCCGCGCGATGTCGGCGGCGGCCAGTTCGGCCAGCTCCGGATCGGCCAGCATGGCGCGGCTGTCGCTCAATTCGGTTTGGGCTTGATCGTGCTCACGCAGCGAGAGGGCGAGCGGTTCGAGCTGGGCGTATTCGCGCGACAACTCGCGCAATCGGTTGCCGTCGGCCAGCACGTCGGGTTGGCCCAATAGCAGACCGAGTTCTTCATGGCGCTCGGCCAGGGCTTCGAGCTTGCGGCGGATCGATGGCGTCATCAAAAAGCGGACAGAGTGGGGAGGGAATGAGCACTAGAGTAAAGGCTAGTCGCGCGCTTTCTCTAATTTCTCAGTCCTTCTCGCTGACGTCCGCGTTTTCGTCGAGTCCGTACAGGCGACCGGCGGCGTGCAGCAAATCCATATCGCCGGCCAGTGCCGCCTCGCGCAGCCGCGCGCTGGGATGATGCAAGAGCTTGTTGGTCAGCGTGTTGGCCAGGAAGCTCAGCGCTTCTTCGGGCGACTTGCCACGCGCCAGCATCGCCTGGGCCTTGGTGAGCACTTCGTCGCGATAGATTTCGGCGTGCTGGCGCAGGTCCAGCGCCGGATTGCGCACGCTGAGCGCACGGCGCCAGGCCATGTAGCGCTCCACTTGCAGGTCGATAATGGTTTCTGCCTCGCGCGCGGCGGTGGCGCGCGAGCGGCGGTTGTCGTCGATCACTTGTGTGAGGTCGTCGATGCCGTAGAGATAGACGTCGTCCAGCGTGCCCACGTCAAGCTCGATGTCGTGCGGCACCGCGATATCGACCATGAACATCGGCCGGCGTCGGCGCGCGGCGACGGCTTTTTCGACCATCGCGCGGGTGACGATGGGCTGGCGCGCGGCGGTGGAGGACAGCACGATGTCCGCCTCGGCCAGATGCTGCGGCAGATCGGCCAGCGCGATCGCGTAACCGCCGTAGCGGCTGGCCAGTTCTTGCGCGTTTTCCAGCGTGCGATTGGCGACGATCAGCCGGCGCACCTGTTTGTCGGCCAGATGCCGCGCGGCCAGCTCGATGGTGTCGCCAGCGCCGATCAGCAGCACGCAGGCTTGCTTGAGGTCGGTAAATACTTGCTCGGCCAGGCGCACTGCGGTGAACGCCACCGAGACGGTGTGCGCGCCGATCTGGGTGTCGGTGCGCACACGCTTGGCCACGGCGAAAGTGTGCTGCAGCAGGCGGTCCAGCGGGGCGCGCAGTGATTGCACCTCGCGCGCCATCTGATAGGCGTCCTTGACCTGGCCCAGAATCTGCGGCTCGCCTAGCACCATCGAATCCAGCCCGGTGGCGACGCGGAACATGTGCCGTACGGCGGCGTGTTCATCGTGCCGGTAAAGGAACTCGTCGAGCTTGCCTGGGGTCAACCGATGATGACGATTGAGCCACTCCTGCGGCACGCCCTCGGCACCGGCCGCGACGCTGACATAAAGCTCGGTGCGGTTGCAGGTGGAGAGGATCATCGCCTCTTCCACGCCCGGCTGGGCATGCAGCTGTTGCAAGGCGCCGCCCGCGGCCTCGGCGTCGAACGCCACCTGCTCGCGCAGGCTGACCGGCGCGGTAAGGTGATTGAGCCCGAGGGCGATCAGCGTCATGGCATCACAGGCTTCGGTGCGGCGGGAGTCCGGCGGCGTAGGCTAAGCTTGAGCCAGCGCACCGGTTTTGTCAGGTGCCGAAACGGACACGTTGACGGAGACGAATTGTGCTGAGCAGGGCGGTTAAGTTCAAGCGGCTGCGGCATTTTGCGGCAAGTAGCATGATTTTGCTGGGGGCGGCCGGTTGCACCACGCTGCCTGTTGCCGACCGTCCCACACCGACCCAGAGCCAGCCGTTGCAGCACGCGACGGTGGTCACCACCGATGCCCAGCACGATCTGCTGGCGCAATTGCTAGTGGGCGACATGGCGCTGGGGCGGACCGATCTCAAGGCGGCGTCACGTTCTTACGCCAACGCCATGGCGGTTTCGGACGATCCCAAGGTCGCCGAGCAGGCCGCCTTGCTGTCGATCGCGGTGCACGATGACCAGGCTGCCGCCGCGGCGATCGATCGCTGGCAGGTGTTGGGCGGCACGCCAGCACAATTGGCGCAGGCGCGCGCGCAGTTGGCGTTGTCGCAAGGCAAGACCGCGCTGGCGCAGCAGCAACTGGAGCGGCTGGTGGACAGTGGCGATGCGGATGCGTGGCGCCAGTTCGGTCGTGTATTGCTGAGCGCGCGCGACGCGGCGCAGGCCGCGCAATTGCTGCAGGCGATCGCCACGCCACAGCGCCTTCCCGCCGATGCGCAGGCGTGGCTGGCGATGAGTGAATTGAGCCTCAAGCTTGGCCGCACGGCCTATGCACAGCAGTTGGCCGATGCGGCGCTCAAGCGCTTCCAAAGCGCCGATACCTACGCCTGGGCCGCGCAGATGAAATACCGCGCCGGCGATCTGGCGGGGGGGCATGCGCTGTTTGAGCAGGGGCTAGCCAAGGATCCGAAAAACCTTCGCCTGCGCCTGGCGTATGCCAGCGTGCTCGGCCAGACGGGAGATTTTGCCGCCGCCAGCAAACTGCTGGATAGCGGCGTACAAAGCGCCGACACCTTTGCCCTGCGCGCTGCGCTGGCGGCGCGCACTAATGACAAATCCGCGATGCGGCGGATCTACGCCCAATTGCAACAAAGCCCGCCCCCGGTGCAGCAGGCCAGCTACTTCCTACTCGGTCAATTGGCCGAAACGCTCGATCGCAATGATGAGGCGCTGAACTGGTACGACCAGGTGGGCGACGACGATGCACATGCCTTCGATGCCGACCTGCGCAGTGCGGTGATCCTGCAAGGGCAGGGCAAAAGCGATCAGGCGCATGAGATTCTCAATCAGTTGCAAGGCGATTATCTCAACGAGCCGCCCCAACTGCGACGCGTCTATGAAGTGGATGCCGAGCTCTACATGCGCGACGGCAATTTCTCGCAGGCCGAAGCCGCTTATGGCCGGGCGTTGCAAGTGGTGCCGGACGACCCGGCGCTGCTTTACGGACGTGGCCTGGCCTACGCTGAAAACGGCAAGATCGATCCGGCGATCGCCGACTTCCGCCGCCTGCTCGAACTCAAGCCCGGCGATGTCGATGCCAGCAATGCGCTGGGCTTCACCCTGGTCGATGCCAATCGCGACTTGCCGGAAGCCGAGCAGTTGATCACGCATGCGCGCGCGGCGCGCCCGAACGATGCCTCGATCGCCGATTCCTGGGGCTGGCTGCAATTTCGCTTGGGCCACCTCGATCAGGCCGAGCAGGTCTTGCGCGCGGCCTGGCAGGCGGCCAAGGACGCCGACGTCGGCGTGCATCTGGGTGAGGTGTTATGGCAGCAAGGGCGCAAGGACGAAGCACGCAAGATTTTCGACCAGGTGCGCCGCGAAGAGCCGAAGAACGCCAGCCTCAGCGAGGCGCTACGGCGGTTGGGGGCATGAGGGCGACGCGATGGTTTGCGGCGCTGACGATCCTGGGGCTGGCCGGCTGCGCCAGCGTGCCGCCGCCGCGTCTCGGCAGTCCAGGCGATGCCGGTTTGGTAGCCGAGCAAGTGGCGCGCGAACAAGCGCTGGGTAAGCTCAGCGATTGGCATCTTGAGGGTCGCCTGGGCATCACCAACAGCGACGATTCGCGCGGCAGCGGCAGTGGCAGCCTCAATTGGACGGAGCAGGGTGGCACGTATGTATTCACCGTCGATGGCGCGTTCGGCAACAGTTTTCGCTTGAGCGGCGGTCCGGACGGCGCGCTGCTGGAGGGTGTCGGCAAGCAGCCGCTGCGCGACGCCGACGCCGAAGCCCTGATGCAACGCGCGGTGGGCTGGAGCGTGCCGCTGGTCGAGCTGCGCGCCTGGGTGTTGGGGCTGCGCGCGGCGGGCAGTCCGGCCCAGTTGAGCTTTGGCGTCGATCGCCTGCCGGCGGTGTTGCAGCAGGACGGTTGGCGGGTGGAATACCGCGATTGGGATACCAGCCGGCAACCGGCCTTGCCGACCTTCGTGGTCGCTTCCAAGCCGCCGTATGCGGTGCGCCTGGCGATCAAGTCGTGGCAGCTGAAGTGAGCGTGGCGTACCGCTTGAGTTAGCATGCGCCTCCGCCTGGCCGGTTCCGGTCAGGCGTTCCTTCGTGCCGGATCGCCCCATGTCTTTTGTCATCGAACGCGCCATCGACGCGCAGATCGAGGCGCTGTGCGCCATCGAGCGCGCGGCCGTCCAACTGTTTCGCGGTCACGAAATCTGGCCAGCCTACGAAGTGGCGGAAATCCCGCCGGACATCCTGCGCGACGCGATCGCACGCGGTCATGTGTGGGTGGCGCTGAGCGAGGTGCGCGTGCCGGTCGGCTTCGTCTGCCTGGATACCGAGGAAGGCGGTCACGCGCTGGGTATCGCCGAGCTGGACGTGCTGCCCGACTGGGGCCGCCGCGGCATCGGCAGCGCGCTGTTGGAGACAGCGATCGCCTGGGCGCGCGCGGCCGGCTATCGGCGCGTCGATCTGGGTACCTTGGCCGACGTGCCGTGGAACGCGCCGTTCTACGCCCGGCATGGTTTTGTGGTGGTCGACAAAAGCGACAAGGCGTTTGCGTTTGCGCGCGAGCGCGATCGTGAGAACGGCTTTCCCGACCACTTGCGTGTGTTCATGAGCAAGTCGCTGACGCCGCCGACGCCCGACGAATGGACGGTGTGGCCGGCGCCGGCCAAGCTCAATCTTTTTCTGCGCATCCTGGGTCGCCGCGAGGATGGCTACCACGAGCTGCAGACCGTGTTCCGCCTGCTCGATTGGGGCGATGAGCTGCGTGTGCGGGTGCGCGCCGATGGCCGCATCGAGCGCGTGGGCGAAGTGCCCGGCGTGTCAGTGGAAAACGATCTGGCGTTGCGCGCGGCGCGGTTGCTGCAAGCGCATAGCGCCACCGCGCTGGGCGCGGATATCGAATTGATCAAGCGCGTGCCGATGGGCGGTGGTCTGGGCGGCGGCAGCTCGGATGCGGCCAGCGTGCTGGTGGCGCTCAATTGGCTGTGGAAGCTGGGGTTGGACGAGGACACCCTGGCCGAACTGGGACGCCAGCTCGGCGCCGATGTGCCGGTATTCGTGCGCGGGCGTTCGGCCTGGGCCAGCGGGATCGGCGATCGCATCAAGCCGATCCGTTTGCCGCCACGCTGGTACGTGGTGCTCGATCCGCACGAAGCGGTGCCGACGGCTGCACTTTTTGCTGCTTCTGAATTGACACGCGATGCTGCGCCGGCCACAATTTCCCTCTTCGTTTCCGGCGAAGTGGCGGATAACGCCTTTGAACCGGTAGTGCGTGCGCGTCACTCGCGGGTAGCAGCCGCGCTGGACTGGTTGGGCGAGTATGGCCTGGCACAGCTTTCCGGTAGCGGCGGCAGTGTTTTCCTCGAGACCGCCTCGCGCGAGCAGTTGGAAATGATCGTGCGGGCTTGCCCGCCGACGTTCACGGCGCAGGTCGCCGAGGGCGTCAATCGATCGCCGCTGCATGTGACCCTGGCGCGCTTTCGCGGCGAGTCCTAGGCGTCATCGACAAACTGAGCATACGGGCCGTAGGAGCGCGGCGATAGGTCGGCAGGAAGCCGGATGAAGAGCAACAACTACTGGGGCGTCGCCAAGCTGGTTAAGGCACGGGATTTTGATTCCCGCATGCGCAGGTTCGAATCCTGCCGCCCCAGCCATCCGACTGTAGGCTTTGGTTTTTAGAGGACTGGCCGTGGATAGGTCCACCCCGATGCTGTTTACCGGCAATGCGCACCGCACGCTTGCCGAAGACGTCGCCCAACGCCTGGGCATACCGCTGGGCAAGGCCCATGTGGGTACGTTCAGCGACGGCGAAGTACAGATCGAAATTGAAGAGAACGTCCGCCGGCAGGAAGTATTCGTGCTGCAGCCGACCGGTGCGCCAAGCGCTGAAAACCTCTTCGAATTGCTGGTTCTGGTTGATGCGCTCAAGCGCGCCTCGGCCGCCAGCGTCACCGCGGTGATTCCTTATTTTGGCTACGCGCGGCAGGACCGGCGCCCGCGTTCGGCGCGCGTTCCGATCACCGCCAAGCTGGCCGCCAAGATGATCGGCACCGCCGGCGTCGATCGCATGCTCACGGTCGATCTGCACGCCGATCAGATCCAGGGCTTTTTCGATATCCCGGTCGATAACGTCTATTCCTCGCCGGTGCTGCTGGCCGATATCTGGCGCAACTACGGCCTGGATGACTTGATCGTGGTCAGCCCGGACGTCGGTGGCGTGGTGCGCGCGCGCGCGCTGGCCAAGCGGCTGGACGATGCCGATCTGGCGATTATCGACAAGCGCCGGCCCAAGGCCAACGTGGCCACGGTGATGAACATCATCGGCGAAGTCGACGGCAAGACCTGCGTGCTGGTCGATGACATCGTCGACACCGCGGGCACCTTGTGCGCGGCGGCTGCGGCGTTGAAAGAGCGCGGCGCACGCAAGGTGGTGGCCTATTGCACGCATGCGGTGCTGTCCGGCGCAGCGATCCGAAACGTGGAAGGCTCGCAGCTCGATCAGCTGGTGGTGACCAACACCTTGCCGCTGCGTGCCGACGCGCAGGCCTGCGCCAAGATTCGTGTGCTGTCGGTGGCCGAGTTACTGGCCGAGACAATCCGACGCATCGCCTTTGGCGAATCGGTCAGCTCGCTCTACGTCGATTAAGCGCTGGCGGCGGTTCGTCAGCGCATGACGGGCGCGCGGGGCAGGGCTGGGCAGTCCGTTTCCGGCCGCTTCGGCTCTGTGTTCTTGCGAGATTGCGGCGGGTTTCTGCGCGCGGAGGGCTGACGGTGCTAGACTTATCGGCTCGCCCGATGGCAAACGTGGCCTCTTGAGGCATGTCGGTCCGCATGGCGGGTATCGGCTACGGGTCGCCCAGTGACGGCGAGTTGCGTTTCAAAAGACTCCTCTGGTCGCGGGGGAGTCATCCCAGGCCGCTGCGAAGCGGCATAACACTCCAAGGCAATTCAACATGTCCAAGACTCATGAAATCAAGGCGCAAAGCCGCAAGGACGAGGGGAAAGGTGCGAGCCGCCGCCTGCGTCATGCCGCTTACGTGCCGGCGATCGTCTACGGTGGCGACCAGCCGCCGCAGAGCATCCAGATCGAGCACAACACCATCCTGCTGTCGGCCAAGCACGAGTGGTTCTTCTCCTCGGTGCTCGATCTGAACATCGACGGCACCGTGCAGAAGGTGCTGGTGCGCGACTGGCAGAAGCATCCGTACAAGCTGCAGATGTTGCACATGGATTTCCTGCGCGTCGATGAAAACGCCGTGGTACGCGTCAACGTGCCGCTGCACTTCCTCAACCAGGAAAAGTCGCCCGCCGCCAAGACCGCCGGCGTGGTGATCTCGCACAACCTGACCGAAGTGGAAGTGGCCTGCCTGCCGAAGGACCTGCCCGAGTTCATCGAGCTGGATCTGGGCGAGCTGGTCCCGGGCGCGATCGTGCATCTGTCGCAGGTGAAGTTGCCGGCCAATGTCGAGATTCCGGCGCTGGCGCTGGGTGAAGATCACGACATTGCCGTGGTCACCGCGCTGACCGTGCAGGAAGAAGTCGACGCCGCCCCGGCTGCGACCGAAGGCGAAGCGGCTCCGGCGGCTGGTAAGGCTGCACCTGCCAAGGCGGCTCCGGCGAAGGCTGCGCCCAAGGACGCCAAGAAGTAAGCCGTCATGGCGCGCGCCGCTTGCGGTGGCGCGCCATGAGGTTTCGCTTCCAGCGCCATGGCGGGTCTTCGACTCATCGTCGGACTGGGTAATCCCGGTACCGAATACCTCCGAACCCGGCACAATGCCGGGTTCTGGTTTGTGGACGCCCTGGCAGCGGCCGAGGGTGAGCGGTTCGGCTTCGACGGCAAGCTGCATGGGGAAACCTGCAAGCTGCGCATCGGCGGCGAGTCGGTGTGGCTGCTCAAGCCGGCCACCTTCATGAATAAAAGTGGCCTCGCGGTGGCATCGGCGCTGCGCTACTACAAGGTCGAGCCCGAAGAATGCCTGATCGCGCACGATGAGCTGGATTTGCCGGCCGGCACGGTGCGGCTGAAGTTTGATGGTGGTCATGGCGGCCAGAACGGCCTGCGCGATATCGTCGCCCATCTGGGGCATGCCAAGTTCCATCGGCTGCGCGTGGGCATCGGTCATCCGGGGCACAAGGACAAAGTTACCCCGTGGGTGCTGGGGCGCCCGTCGGTCGCCGATGAGCAAGCGATCATCGATGGCGTCGGCCGCGCGCTGGATGTGCTGCCGCTGGCGGTGCAGGGGCAGTTCGAACGCGCCATGCTGCAGTTGCATACGCCGGCACAAGCAGGCCCGAAATAGTTCCAACCACCCTTTGAGACGCGTGACGCAAGCCATGTCGCATTCCATGTTTGGCTTGCCCCACCCGTTTCCCGATCGGAATTCCCATGGGCATCAAATGCGGCATCGTCGGCCTGCCTAACGTCGGCAAGTCCACCCTGTTCAACGCGTTGACCAAGGCAGGCATCGCCGCGGCCAATTTTCCGTTCTGCACGATCGAGCCCAATGTGGGCGTGGTGCCGGTGCCCGATCCGCGGCTCAATGCGCTGGCGGCCATCGTCAATCCGCAGAAATTGATTCCCACCGCGGTGGAATTCGTCGATATCGCCGGCCTGGTCGCCGGCGCCTCCAAGGGCGAGGGCCTGGGCAACAAGTTCCTGGCGCATATCCGCGAAGTCGATGCGATCACCCACGTGGTGCGCTGCTTTGAGGGCGACATCATCCACGTCGCCGGCAAGGTCGATCCGATCGCCGACATCGAAACCATCGACACCGAATTGGCGCTGGCCGATCTGGACTCGGTGGACAAGGCACTCAATCGCGCCGAGCGTGCGGCCAAGGCCAACGACAAGGATGCGATCGCGCGCAAGCCGGTACTGGCCAAGCTGGCCGCTGGCCTCAACGAGGGCCGCTCGGCACGCAGCCTGGGCTTGGACGAGGAGGAAAAGGCGCTGGTGCGCGACCTGTTCCTGCTGACCTTGAAGCCGTTGATGTACATCGCCAACGTCGCCGAGGATGGCTTTGAAAACAATCCGCACCTCGATGCCGTGCGCGCCCGCGCGGTGATCGAAGGGGCCGAGGTGGTGCCGGTGTGCGCGTCCATTGAGGAAGAACTGTCGCAGTTGGAAGACGCCGATCGCGACGAGTTTCTGAAAGATCTGGGCCTGGACGAGCCGGGGTTGAATCGGGTGATTCGCGCCGGCTACAAGTTGCTGGACTTGCAGACCTACTTCACCGCTGGCGTCAAGGAAGTGCGCGCCTGGACGATCAAGCGTGGCTTCACCGCGCCGCAGGCGGCGGGCGTGATCCACACCGACTTCGAGCGCGGCTTCATTCGCGCTGAAACGACGTCCTACGACGACTTCATCCAGTACAAGGGCGAAACCGGCGCGGCCGCTGCGGGTCGTCTGCGCAAGGAAGGCAAGGACTACGTGGTCAAGGATGGCGACGTGCTGCATTTCTTGTTCAACGTCTGATCGTACGCGTCCGCTGAGAGCAAAGCCCCGACCTGGTCGGGGCTTAGTTTTTTAAGAGGTCGGATGGCGGTCGAGGAGGACGCGATGAAAGGCAGACGGCCACGCAACGCGGGCGCAAAGTGCGGTCGGCGCGCATAATGCGCGCTTGGTTTTGATCGCCCAACGATGGAGTGCGCATGTCAGGCCAGCAACACGAAGTAAATTTCCGTTTTCTTGCGCAGCCGACCGACGTGAATTTTGGTGGCAAGGTGCATGGCGGCATGGCGATGAAATGGATCGATCAGGCCGGTTATGCCTGCGCGGTCGCCTGGAGTGGCGCCTATTGCGTAACGGCTTCGGTCAGCGGCATCCAATTCGTGGCGCCGATCTTGATTGGTGATCTGGTTACGGTGCGGGCGCGGCTGATCCACACCGGGCGTTCGAGCATGCACATGGCGGTGGATGTGCTAGCGCGCGATCTGCGCAAAGACGAACAGCGCCTGGCGACCAGTTGTGTCATGGTGTTTGTCGCGCTGGATGCCGCCGATGGCCGACCTGCCGAAGTGCCGCGCTGGGTGCCGCGCGACGAGGCCGAGCGTCGTCTGCAGGAGCATGCGCGGCGCTTGCAAGAGCTATCCAAGGCGATGGAGGAGCTGGTCGAAGCGGGTCGAGTGGTTAACGATTAATCAATCCGGCGAAGGGAACTGAAAAAATCCCAAGAACCGGCATTTTTCCGCCCGCCAGGTGTTGACGACCCCGGATTCGATCCACATAATAGCCGTTCTTTGTTGGAGGGATACCCAAGCGGCCAACGGGGGCAGACTGTAAATCTGCTGGCTCACGCCTTCGGTGGTTCGAATCCACCTCCCTCCACCAGACGAGTTCCGCGCAGGGCGGGAGTAGTTCAATGGTAGAACATCAGTTTTCCAAACTGATTACGCGGGTTCGATTCCCGCCTTCCGCTCCATTGGCT
>JBEVMS010000155.1:0-4036 GCA_040508515.1 Dyella sp.
TCCGAACGGCAGGGCCGGGTGATCGATCACGACGCCAGTGCCTCGATGGAACGCAAGAAGCAGGAGGGCTATTTCTGATGGCCGCAGTTCTCAAGCCCCAAGCCAGCGCACGCGCGCTGCTGCGCTTCATCACCTGCGGCAGCGTGGACGACGGCAAGAGCACCTTGCTCGGTCGGCTGCTCTACGACGCGGGCATGCTACCGGACGATCAGTTGGCCGCGCTCAAGCGCGACAGTCGATTGCAGCATGCCGACGGCTCGTTGGCGCTGGATTTCTCGCTGCTGACCGATGGCCTGGACGCCGAGCGCGAGCAGGGCATCACCATCGACGTGGCCTACCGTTACTTCCACACTGCGCAGCGGCATTTCATCGTCGCCGACTGCCCCGGACACGAGCAGTACACACGCAACATGGCCACCGGCGCCTCACAAGCGCAACTGGCCGTGGTGCTGGTGGACGCGCGCAAAGGCTTGCTGACGCAGACGCGCCGGCATACCTATATCTGCGCGTTGCTGGGCATCAAGCAGGTGGTGTTGGCGGTCAACAAGATGGACCTGGTCCACTACCGCGCCGAGGTGTTCGAGGCGATCGTCGCCGAGTACCGCACGCTGGCGCAGGGCTTGGGCATCGCCCAGGTGGACGCGTTGCCGGTGTCCGCATTGCTGGGCGACAACGTTGGCGGCGGTTCCGCGCGGATGCCCTGGTATCGCGGTCCGAGTCTGTTGCAGACGCTGGAATCAATCGAGTTGGCGACGCCGGCGCTGGGCGCGTTCCGCATGCCGCTGCAGTGGGTGAATCGGCCGGATCAATCCTTTCGCGGTTACGCCGGCACGGTGGCAGCCGGACGCATCGCCGCCGGCGATGAGGTGTTGGTGCAGCCGGGCACACAGCGCGCGCGAGTGGCGCGCATCGTTACGGCCGATGGCGATCTGGCGCAGGCCGAAGCGGGGCAGGCGATCACCTTATGCCTGGACCGCGAGATCGACGCCAGCCGCGGTGATGTGTTTTCCGCTGCCGCGCAACCGGCCGAGGAAGCCGACCAGTTCGCCTGCCATCTGGTCTGGATGGGTGATGCGCCGCTGCTGCCCAATCGCAGTTATTGGTTGAAGATCGGCAGTCGCCAGGTGAATGCGCGGGTCACCGCGATCAAGCACAAGGTCGACGTCAACACGCAGGCCAAGCTGGCCGCCTCGCGGCTGGACCTCAACGAGGTGGCGTACTGCAATATCGACCTGGATCGCGCGATCGCGTTCGAGCCTTATGCGGACAACCACGCGCTGGGCGGCTTCATCCTGATCGACCGGCAAAGCCACGCCACGGTCGCCTGCGGCATGCTGGATTTCGGGCTGCGTCGCGCCGCCAATGTGCATTGGCAACACAGCGACGTCGACAAGGCGGTGCGTGCGAGCGTAAAGGGTCAGCGCGCGCAGTGCCTGTGGTTTACGGGCTTGTCCGGCGCCGGCAAATCGACCATCGCCAATCTGGTCGAGCGACGGCTGCACGCGCTGGGTTATCACACCTACATGCTGGACGGCGACAACGTGCGGCATGGGCTCAACAAGGATTTGGGCTTTACCGCCGAGGCGCGGGTAGAGAACATCCGGCGTATTGCCGAGGTCGCCCATCTGATGGTCGATGCCGGTTTGATCGTGCTGGTTTGCGCGATTTCACCGTTCCGCAGCGAGCGGCGTTTTGCACGCGAGCTGTTCGAGCAGGGTGAGTTCGTCGAGGTATTTGTCGACACCAGCCTAGCCGAGTGCGAGCGGCGCGATCCGAAGGGGCTTTACCGCAAGGCACGCGCCGGTGCGATCGCCAACTTCACCGGCATCGACTCGCCGTACGAAGCGCCCGAGCAGGCCGAAGTGCATCTGCTGACCGGCGGCCAGCAAGCCGAGCAGATGGCCGAGCAGGTTTGCGCGCAACTCTTGGGCGGCATGCCGGGGCAGGCTTCCACGGATTAAGCGGTCATGCGACGGCACAGGCGGTGCCGGCGCATTCGATCGTGGATACTTGCGGCATCGATTTCAGGAGATGCCATGAACCCGCTGCCGCCTATCGCCGACCACGACCTGCGTCGCGCCACCGTCTGCCAGTTGCTGCATTGGTTGGCGATCGGCCGGTTGCAGCCGCAGCGCCTGATCGATGCCTATCAGTTGGCGATCGAGCGGATCGACCCGCAGCTCAATGCCTATGTCGATGGTCCCAGCCGTCTGTTGCAGGAGCAGGCACACGCTGCCGATCGACGTCGCCGACAGGGGCCGATCGGTCGTCTGGATGGCATTCCGATCGCCTTGGAGGACAACTTCGATGTCGCCGGTTGGCCGACCCGCGCCGGCTTGCCGCAGCGCCGGCAGATAGCGGCGGAGGATGCTCACGTGGTGGCGCGCCTGCGCAACTGCGGCGCGGTGCTGATGGGGCGCACCAACATGGATGAAGGCGCGCTGGGCACGCAGTGCGCCAATCCACATACCGGCAGCACGCACAACCCGTACCGGCATGGTTACAGCGCCGGCGGATCTTCCGGTGGCGCCGCCGCCGCGGTTGCCGCCGGGCTGGCGGCCGCGGCGGTGGGTTCGGACAGCTTGGGCTCGATCCGCATCCCGGCCAGCTATTGCGGGCTGTACGCGATCAAGCCGACGCATGGCGAGATATCCGCGCGCGGATTGGTGCCGGCGGCGCGGCGCCTGGATGCGGTCGGCCTGTTGGCGCGCAGCGTGGACGACCTGACTGTGCTGCTGCAGGTGCTGGTCGGCTACGACGCCGACGATGCGCGCTCGCGCCGTCGCCGGGTGGCGATGGCGTTGCCGGATTGGGAGCCTCAGCACTTGCGCATCGGCGTGTTGCCGGACTTGGCCGCGGTGGGCGTGGAGCCTGCGGTGATCGCGGTGTTCGCGCAGGCCATGGATCGCCTCACGCCTGCGCTGGGTGAGCGGCGGTCGGTGGATTTCTCCGACTGGGATTTCGCGCGCACCCGTCGCGCCGGCTTGTTGTTGATGGAGGCGGAGATGCTGGGCACTTTCGCCGACGACCTGGCCAACACCGAGCAACCGGTGTCGCCGGGCTTCCGGCGCATGCTGGATTTTGCCGCCGGCAAGAGCGCCGCCGATTACGCGCGGGCCGATCGCGTGCTGGATGCGGCCACCTTGAAGATGCGCCGGCTGTTCGCACAGGTCGATGTGCTGGCCTTGCCGAGTACGCCGCAAGGCGCGTTCGCACTGTACGGGCCGGTACCCGATTCGGTGGCCGATCTGACCAGCTTTGCCAGCCTGGCCGGCTGTCCGGCGGTGAGCCTGCCGATGGGCAGCTTGCCCGACGGTCTGCCGATCGGTCTGCAACTGGTCGGCGCGCGCGGCTCGGATCTGCGCCTGCTGGAACTGGCTGCGGCCTGCGCGGCAACGCTGGATGCCGAGCCGGTTTATCCGGCGATCGCCTGAGGCGCGGTGCGTGGCTCCGGCGTCGGTGTTAGGAGCTAGGAGTCAGGGTCAGGAGTGGGCATCGGCGTCGGCGTTCAGGCGTCGAGGCCAAGCGCGATACGGCCACGGCCCATGCCTTTCGTCCGCACATGTCGGAACTACTTACCGCCACATCGGCGCGGGCCGTCAGGCCGAGACCACTGTAGCCGCAGTGGCCACGCCGAAAAATTAAGGAGACTTTTGGACGTCCAATGGCGCGGCGGTGGCTGCCTGCAACGTCCAGCCGAGCACGTCGGCGGCCCATAGATCGCTGGCCCGACCGAACGCCTCGACCACCTGCGGCACCGCCGTGCCGGTGCTGGGCTGGCGTAGTTCGAACTGGCGCGTTGCCACGATGCGCTGGCCCCGATTGCGCACCAGCCAGGCATCGTAGCGAATCACCACCACCGGCTGGCCAGCCTGGTACTCGGTCTGGAACGCGCGCAAGGTACCGCCCAGGACGTAATCGGCCTGCAGATTTTCATCGTCGCTGGAAAGCGCACGCACGCGACCGTCATGACGAAAGGTATCCAGCAATCGATCACGCAGCAGCACCGGCGCGGGATCGCTCCAACGCGCGCCGT
>JBEVMS010000195.1:0-4735 GCA_040508515.1 Dyella sp.
AACAGGTTGAGATTGAGCGCGGTGATGCCGCGCATCAGGGTTTCCCACAAGATCCAGGCCAGGAAGAACAGCCCGATCGCCGTGGCCAGCATGCTCAAGAGCAGCGCCACCCAGTTGATGATGCGCCGACGCAAATACAGCCCGGAATTCATCAGCGACCCTCCTTACCGGCCAGGCGCTTGAGCATCAGGCGGGCGATCAGCAAAACGAAAAAGGTCACCACGAACAGCAGGAAGGCCAACGCCATCAGCGACGACTTCTGCAACCCCGCCGCCTCGCTGAACTGGTTGGCGATGGTGGAGGCGATCGAGGAGCCCGGGTCCAGCAGCGAGCCGGACAACTGCATCGCGTTGCCGAGCACGAAGGTCACCGCCATCGTCTCGCCCAACGCGCGGCCCAGACCCAGAAAGATGCCGCCGATCACCGCCGAGCGGGTGTAGGGCAGCACGATGTCCCAAGACACTTCCCAGGTGCTGGAACCCAGCGCGTAGGCCGACTCTTTCAACCGGGTCGGTACGGTCTGGAACACTTCGCGCATCACCGAGGAAATAAACGGGATGACCATCACCGCCAGCACGATCCCGGCGGTCAGCACGCTGGCGCCGAACGGGTAGCTGGAGCCGAACAAGGTGCCGATGAACGGCACATGCGTGGCCAGCCACGAGGGTTTGCCGTCGTCCGGCTGGTTGCCCAGGTAGGTGGTCAGCCACGGCTTGATGTGATCGTTGAAGAACGGGGCGAAGATAAACAGGCCCCACATGCCGTAAATAATCGAAGGGATACCGGCCAGCAGCTCGATGGCCGAAGCCACCGGCGTGCGCAGCCACTGCGGCGCCACTTCCGAAAGATAAAGCGCAATGCCGAAACTCACCGGTACCGCGATGAGCAGGGCGATCACTGAGGTGACGATGGTGCCGTAAATCGGTACCAAGGCGCCGTAGTTGTCGTTGCCCGGGTCCCAGGTGGAACTGGTCAGGAAATGCCAGCCGAAGGTATGGAACGCATCGCGGCCACCCCACAGCGTGGCACCGGCCGCGCCTAGCAGCGAAATCAGCACCAGCAGCGCGCAGACCTTCAGCACACCGGCGAACCAGCGGTCGTGGCGCATGTCGCGCGCGGCTCGCTGCTCCTGGAGTTCAATGCTGCTGGGTAAGTCGGCCGCTGGATTGGCTTGCATGTGGGTAACTATCCGATCGATGCGGGAGCCAGGGCGCGAACGCCAGGCTCGTTAGGGGCTACCTGACGCAAAGTCGCCCCATCCAGCGCTATGCCGAATGGGGCGGCCTGCTTGGTCGCTAGATTATCGCCGAGACCTCGTCAGATCGGGTATCGGCGAGATGGTTCAACGGAAGTCCGAAGCCCAATAGGCTTCGATCTTCTGCACCAGCGGAGCCGGCAGCGCCACGTAATCGAGCGAGGCGGCGTCCTGCTGACCGCTATCCAGCGCCCACTTGAAGAAGTCGAACGCTACCTTGGCATGCTCGGCGTTCTTGGCCTTTTTGTACATGATCACCCAGGTGGTGGCGGTGATCGGCCAGGCCTTGGCGCCCGGCGCGTTGGTCATGATGAGGTTGAAATCCTTGGCGCTGGCCCAGTCCGCGGTGGCGGCAGCAGCGGCGAAGCTGTCGGCATTGGGATCGACATAGCTGCCGGCGGCGTTCTTGAGGTTAGCCCAGACGATCTTGTTCTTCACCGCGTAAGCGTACTCAACGTAGCCGATCGAACCCTTGATCTGCTTGACGTACTGCGAAACGCCCTCATTGCCCTTGCCGCCCACGCCGGTCGGCCATTCCACGGCGGTACCGAACTTGGCCTTGGCGGCCCACTCCGGGCTGACCTTGGATAAGTAGTTGGTGAAGTTGAACGTGGTGCCCGAACCGTCCGAGCGATGCACCACGGTGATCTTCGCGGACGGCAGGGTAAGCCCGGCGTTGATCGCGGCGATCTTCGGATCATTCCAGTTGGTGATCTTGCCCAGGAAGATATCGGCCAGCACCGGACCGTCGAGCTTCAGCTTGCCCGGCTGAAGACCGTCGATGTTGACCACCGGCACGATCCCGCCGACCACCACCGGGAACTGACCGAGGCCGAACTTGGTCAGATCTTCCGGGCTCATTGGGGCGTCGGAGGCACCGAAATCGATGGTGCCTTCCTTGATCTGAGCGATGCCCGCGCCCGAACCGACCGACTGATAGTTGAGCTTGTTACCGGTTTTTTCAGCGTAACCGGCCGACCACTTGGAGAGCACCGGATAGACAAAGCTGGAGCCGGCGCCGGTGATGTCGGTGGCATGCACAGCCATGCCGAACAGCGAGGCCGCGGCGATCACGGCAAGTCGGGATTTCGTAGAGGTCAACACGGTTACTCCTTGAAGTGAGATACGGGCACGCGGTCGCGCGCCGTCCTTCCGCTATTTCATGCCTGCTGTGTTGCAATGAAATGAGCTGAATGTTTCATCTGTATGACAATTGATGCGATGGGTCGGAACGGAACCCTCGCTGGCAGTGCCGGAGGGCACCGCGAAATTGCCGGGTCGACGCGATGACGCGGGCGCAGAGGCTTGATTTGTATGCCTTGTTGGCCATCGCGAAACCGCCGCCATGGGAGCAGAGCGACCGCTCCCCGGCATATGACAATTCAAAGATGGCGGCACGGGCGGGGCGCACTATTTTGCGTCATGGCCTGCGTGCAGCGCCCTGCGTCGTGTCGACTTACAGCACGTCCGCGTCGAGCCGTTCGCGTTCAAGCATCTCCAGCTGGCGCCAGCGATTGACGACCTTGCAGAATAGTTCGGCGGTGCGTTCGGCATCATAGATGGCCGAATGCGCTTCGCGGGTGTCGAACGCGATGCCAGCTGCCTGCACAGCTCGACTCAATACGGTCTGGCCATAGGCGAGGCCGCCCAGCGTTGCGGTATCGAAGCTGCTGAAGGGATGAAATGGGTTGCGCTTATGGCCGATCCGGCGCACCGCAGCGTTTAAAAAGCCCAAGTCGAACGAGGCGTTGTGGCCGACCAGAATGGCGCGCTGGCAATCGGCCTGGCGCATCGCCTGGCGCACCTCTTTAAAGATGTGCTCCAGTGCATTGCGCTCGTTCAATGCGCCGCGCAACGGGTTTTCCGGGTCAATGCCGGTGATCTCCAGCGAGCGCGGGTCCAGATTGGCGCCGGGAAAGGGCTCGACCTGGGCGAACACCGCCGGTCGCGGATGCAGGAAACCACTGGCATCCATGCCCACGGTGACCGCAGCGATTTCCAGCAAGGCATCGCGCTCGGCATCGAAGCCCCCCGTTTCCACATCGACTATAACCGGCAAGAAGCCTCGGAAACGTTCGGCTAAGCGTGCCGAAGTGCTGTTGTTGGGGATATCCATGCGGCAAGCATATCAGGCGCTTGGGGCGGCTTGAGAGGGGAGGCTTAAAGCCCGTCGCAGCGCGATTTTCCGCATTAAATTACGTCACGAACTTGCTCGTTCACGGCAGCTTTCATGTCGTATACAGTGCGCCCCACATTGCGACGTGTTGCCGCAGCGACAGGATGCCGCTGGCTGCTGGTTTCATTAGAGATGCGTCGCTGTTGGGCGTTGGCACCTAAGAGGATCTGAAGGTTGCCATTTCTATTTTACAGGCAAGTTTCAGGAACTCACATGCACACCAAATTGCTCGCGACGGCTATTGCCGTTGCCTTGGGCGCGTTTAGCGTATCGGCGGTTGCAGCACCCCAGAACAGCAAAGCCGATGAAGTGGCTCAGCTGAAGGCGCAGATGGCGGCGATGCAGGCCGGCATGGCGGCGATGCAGTCCAAGATCGATCAGTTGCAGGCGGGTAACAGCGCGCAGGCACAAGTCAACGCAACCCAAGCGCAGGCGATTCAGGCAACCCAGAGTCAAGTAACGGCGGCTAGCACCCTGGCGCAGACCGCCGTTGCGGCCAAGAGCGGTCCATTCACCTATAAGGGCGTGACGATCACTCCCGGCGGGTTCTTCGAGATGGATACGTTCTATCGCTCGCGTAATGACGGCTCGGACATCTTTTCCAGCTATGCCGGCATCCCTTATAAGAATGCGCCTGGTGGCACGTTGGGCGAATTCCGCATGAGCGCGCGTGCCAGCCGCCTCTCCCTGTTGGTCCAGGGCGATGTGAGTCCTGATACGCACTTGGCCGGCTTCGCGGATTTCGACTTTTTGGGCGATCCGCAAAACGGCAATCCCGTCGAGAGCAACTCTTACAGTCCGCGCGTGCGCACGGCCTATCTGACGGCTGACTGGGATGTTTCCGGCCTGCACCTCTTGGCCGGTCAAGACTGGTCGATGGCGGTGTTGAATGGGAAAGGCATCACGCCTCGCTCGGAGGTGCTGCCGCCGACCATCGACTTCCAGCTGGTACCGGGCTTCGTGTGGACGCGCCAGGCGCAGGTGCGTTTGGTCAAGGACTGGAACCAGACCTGGTGGTTCGGTCTGTCACTGGAAGATCCACAGACCAGCATCTATAACAGCCCCAATGCCGCCAAGGCACCGGTCATCCCAGTCAATACGGTGGGTGCAGCCTCGGGCTTCGATACCAACAACACGTTGTCGGCCAATCACCTGCCGGACGTGATCGCCAAGCTGGCGGTTGATCCGGGTTGGGGCCACTACGAGATCTACGCCATCGGCCGCGATTTCTATAATCACTACAGTGGCGCCAGCCATGACGTCTACGGCGGCGGTGTGGGCGGCGGCATGATCTTGCCGCTGGT
>JBEVMS010000258.1:0-4154 GCA_040508515.1 Dyella sp.
GAATACTTGCGGTTCGATCACCAGCGCGCCGGGCAAGCTGGTTTCAATCACTTTCATCCGACGTAGCCTTGGCTGATCAAATGTTTGAGGTATTGACCGTAGCCGGTCTTGGCTAGCGGCGCGGCCAGTTTCAGGAGCTGCTCGGCGTCGATCCAGCCGTTAACGTAGGCAATCTCCTCCGGGCAGCAGACCTTGAGGCCTTGGCGGTTTTCGATGGTGTGGATGTACTCGCCCGCTTCCATCAACGAGTCGTGCGTGCCTGTGTCCAGCCAGGCGTAGCCGCGGCCCAATTGCTCTAGGTGCAGCGAGTGGTCGTCGAGGTAGCAACGGTTGAGATCGGTGATCTCCAGCTCGCCACGCGTTGAGGGCTTGAGTTCGGCGGCGAAATCGCAGGCGCGGTTGTCGTAGAAGTACAAGCCGGTGACCGCGTAATTGGACTTGGGTTGGGCCGGTTTTTCTTCCAGTCCGATCACCTTGCCGTGCGCGTCGAATTCGGCCACGCCGTAGCGCTCCGGATCCTTGACGAAATAGCCGAACACGGTGGCACCGTGCGGTCGCGCGGCGGCGCGCTTCATGCGCTCGGTGAGGCCGACACCGTAGAAAATGTTGTCGCCCAGCACCAGGCAGCTGGGGTCGCTGCCGATGAAGTCGCGGCCGATCAAAAACGCCTGCGCCAAGCCATCCGGGGAGGGCTGCACGGCGTAAGTGATGTTGATGCCCCATTGCGAGCCGTCGCCCAGCAAACGCTGGAACAAAGCCTGCTCGTGCGGCGTGTTGATGATCAGCACATCGCGGATACCAGCCAGCATCAAGGTGGCCAGCGGGTAGTAAATCATCGGCTTGTCGTAGACCGGCAGCAGCTGTTTGCTGATCGCCTGGGTGATCGGATACAGCCGGGTGCCGGAACCGCCGGCGAGGATAATGCCCTTGGTGGTCATGCGCCCAGTCGCTCCATCCGATAGCTGCCATCGAGCACGCGCTGCACCCAGGCATCGTTGTCCAAATACCAGTCGACGGTGGCGGCGATGCCGCTCTCGAAGGTCTGGGTTGGGGTCCAGCCCAGCTCGTTCTTCAACTTGCTGGCGTCGATGGCGTAGCGGCGGTCATGGCCGGGGCGGTCTTTGACGTAGGTGATCAACGATGCGCGCGCACGGCCGTCAGCCAGCGGGCGGCGGGCGTCGAGCAGGGCGCAGATGGCCTTGACCACGGTGATGTTCTGTTGCTCGGCATTGCCGCCGACGTTATAGGTCTCGCCGACGCGGCCAGCGTCCAGAACGCGGCGAATCGCGCTGCAGTGGTCGCCGACGAACAGCCAGTCGCGGACATTCAGGCCATCGCCGTAAACCGGCAGCGACTCACCCGCCAAGGCCTTGTGGATGATCAGCGGAATCAGCTTCTCGGGGAACTGGTAAGGACCGTAATTGTTGGAGCAGTTGGTGGTCAGTACCGGTAGGCCATAGGTGTGATGGAACGCGCGCACCAGATGGTCCGACGCGGCCTTGCTGGCCGAGTAAGGCGAGTTGGGTGCGTACGGCGTGGTTTCGGTGAACTGGCCTTGATCGCCCAGCGAGCCGTAGACCTCGTCAGTGGACACATGCAAAAAGCGAAAAGCTTCCTTGGCACCATCGTCAAGTGCGCGCCAGTAATCGCGGGCGCATTCAAGCAAGCAGAGGGTGCCGACCACATTGGTCTGCACGAATTCCGCCGGGCCGTCGATGGAACGATCCACATGCGATTCGGCGGCGAAATTGACGATCGCCGTCGGCCGATGCTCAGCTAGCAATCGGCCCACCACCGTGCGATCGCCGATATCGCCTTGCACGAACACATGTCGCGGATTGCCCTCCAGCGAGGCCAAAGTGTCGAGGTTGCCGGCGTAGGTCAACTTGTCGAGGTTGATCACCGTCAAACCGTCGGCGACGGTCTGCAGTACGAAGTTGGCCCCGATAAAACCGGCTCCGCCGGTAACGAGCAAGGTGGTCATGGAGATGCGTATCCCTAGGCAAATGGCCGTGGATTGTCGCATGCGCCGAACCTGCTCAAAAGGTCACAGAGGCCGGCATCATCGATAACCTGAACACGTCTTTAGTATCTGGACAGGCTTAAAGGCTAATATATCCCGCTTAGTAAGTTGTGCAGGATGCGCATGCTCAAGCAGACGCCATGCCTGTACGACATCGTCCTTTGAGGTTAGGTATGCCCAGCAAGCTAGCGGCAACGCGTCTCGGTCTAGGTACCCGCGCGATTCATGCCGGTCAGTCGCCCGATCCCAGCACCGGCGCGATCATGACGCCGATCTACGCCACCAGCACCTACGTGCAGGACAGTCCGGGCGTGCACAAGGGTTACGAGTACTCGCGCACCCAGAATCCCACCCGCATGGCCTACGAGCGCTGCGTGGCGGATCTGGAAGGTGGCGCGGCCGGTTTTGCGTTCGCCTCGGGCCTGGCGGCCGCCAGCACTGTGCTGGATCTGCTTGACTCAGGCAGCCATGTCATTGCGATGGACGACCTTTACGGCGGCAGCTATCGCTTGTTCGAGCGCGTGCGGCGCCGCTCGGCGGGTCTGGATTTTTCCTTCATCGACCTCAACGATACGGCCGCACTCAAGGCAGCACTCAAGCCCAACACGCGGATGATTTGGGCCGAGACGCCGACCAACCCCATGCTGAAATTGGTCGATCTGGCCAAACTCTCGGCATTTGCCAAGAAGCATGGCTTGATCCTGGTGGTGGACAACACCTTCTGCTCGCCGATGCTGCAACGGCCAATCGAATTTGGCGCGGATCTGGTGCTGCACTCGGCCACCAAATACCTCAACGGTCATTCGGACATGGTCGGCGGCATCGTAGTGGCGGCGCAGGCCGAACTGGCTGAGCAGATGGCCTTTCTGCAGAACTCGGTCGGTGCGGTGCAAGGGCCGTTCGACAGCTTCCTCGCCATGCGCGGCTTGAAGACGCTGCATCTGCGCATGCAGGCGCATTGCGCAAGCGCGATGGCACTGGCTAAGTGGCTGGAGGCTCATCCACAAGTTGAGCGAGTGATCTATCCCGGCCTCAAGAGTCATCCGCAACACGCTTTGGCTAAGCGCCAGATGGATGGCTTCGGCGGGATCATCAGCATGGAAGTCAAAGGCGGCCTACGCAAAGCCAAGCGAATGCTTGAGCGATGCGAACTGTTCGCGCTGGCCGAGTCGCTAGGTGGGGTAGAAAGCCTGATCGAGCATCCGGCCATCATGACTCACGCGTCAGTGCCCGTTGCTAAGCGAAAGGAGCTTGGCATTAGTCCATCGCTGATTCGTATTAGCGTGGGTATCGAAAATGTTTCTGATCTCAAGAGCGAATTGCTGAAAGCTTTAGACGCATAGGACAGATGCCTGGGAGCAACGAGGCAAGGTTTTGTGTGCGTTTACATGTTGAGAAGTTGTTTTATGGCTTCAAAGTTGGCGGTGTGCGGTTACGGTTGCTGACAGGGTTTAGTCATATTTCGGCTTTCCGTCGTCCCCTCAAGGATAGCTTGCGCACGTGCCTGTTGCGGTGCCATCACTGGGTTAGCAGCCCCTGATTAAACGGAATACATTATTCAATGAATCATTTGGAGAGATCCAGGAGCGAGAAGTGGTTCGGGCCTTTCTCGGCCTTCTTGCATCATAGATCGCTGACGCTAGAGCTGACTAAGCGGGATATTCTTGGAAGGTATCGTGGTGCGAGCTTTGGTTTATTGTGGTCACTTATAAGCCCCTTTTTAATGTTGGGGGTATATACGCTTGCTTTTGGGTTTGTATTTAAAAGTAAATGGCCACAAGCAGGCGGAGAAGTTCATTTTTCAGTCATCCTGTTTGTGGCGTTGATCGTTCAAGGCTTTTTTGCCGAGTGTCTAAATCGCTCACCACATCTAATCACTTCGCAGCCCAATTTTGTCAAGCGCGTCATATTCCCGCTGGAAATTCTTCCGTGGTCAATGCTGTTGTCGGCGCTATTTCATATGTGCATGAATATTGTCGCCTTCATTATTCTTCGGTTAATTATAGAAGGGCAGATGGCTTGGACAATCATTTACTTGCCTTTCGTCATACTACCTCTGGTCTTTTTAACGCTAGGCATGTCTTGGTTACTCGCGGCCTTAGGCGTATATTTGCGGGACATTGGTCAAATT
>JBEVMS010000143.1:0-24340 GCA_040508515.1 Dyella sp.
AACCGGCTTGCCCAAACAAGGCCATTTCGCTGGGCGAGGAGTTCTACGTGATCGATCCGGCGCTCTGCACCGAGTGCGTCGGTCACTATGATGAGCCGCAATGCGTGGTGGTGTGCCCGGTCGAATGCATCGAGACCGACGCGGCCAACCCGGAAACCCCGGCGCAGTTGCAACTCAAGTACCAGCACCTGATGGCCAAGAACACGCGTGGATGAGGGCGCGGGTTGCGAGCGGTCGCTGGCCCGCCTTTACCGCCTGAGCGGGCGCCTTGCGCAAAACTGTGACGACTCCGGATGGCTCACACAAAGTCACGGCGTCCCCAGCGCCAAGCTGCGCGTCACCACGCTGGTGGGAGGGTGGGACCAGGCTGGCCTTGCCTGTGACGGGCGGCGACATGTCGGGTGGGCCCGGAAAAGTTAGGGCCTCGGCGGCGCTCATGGACGGCTAGCACGGGGTTGCCAACGCGATTAGATCGCACAGTGCCGGGCTGATCGGATGAGTTATCGCTTGTAAGATGGTGAGCGCTGCGGCTATATGAACCCGATGGCCTCAAATCCACGCAACAACGCGCCCGTAGCTGCCCGCGATCCGCGCTGGCCATCGGGCTTGGGCTAGATGATGCAACGATGCCGATGCGCGGTCGCCGATACGCGCGACCTAGGCCCTCGGCAGTGAGGTGACAATGAAACTCTGGTCGCTGATGGGCAACTCGCAGCAACTCGATGGCGGCGCGATGTTCGGCAACGCGCCCAAAGCCCTGTGGTCGCACTGGATCGAGCCGGATGAGCTCAATCGCATTCCACTGGCTTGCCGCTGCCTGCTGGTGACCGATTTGGACGGCCGCAATGTGCTGTTCGAAACCGGCATTGGCGCGTTCTTCCCGCCGGCACTGCGCGAGCGCTATGGCGTGCGCGAGTCGACGCATGTGCTGCTGGAATCGCTGGCTGCCGTGGGGCTACGTCATGACGACATTGACGCGGTGGTGTTGTCGCATCTGCATTTCGATCATGCCGGCGGCCTGCTTGCGGCCTGGCAGCGCGATACGCCACCACGCTTGCTGTTTCCCAATGCACGCTTTCTTATCGGCGCCGCGCACTGGCAGCGTGCGCTCGATCCTCATCCGCGCGATCGCGCTTCATTCATTCCCGAACTGCCGGAATTGCTGCAGGCTAGCGGCCGACTGGAGCGGGTCGAGGGTGAGTACTCGCAGACACTCGGACGCGCGGTTCGCTTTCATTTTTCAGACGGCCATACGCCCGGACTGATGCTTTCCGAAGTGGCTGGCATGCTTTTCTGCGCCGATCTGATTCCCGGACGCTACTGGGTGCATTTGCCGATCACGATGGGCTATGACCGCTGGCCGGAGCGGCTCATCGAGGAAAAGCAGCAACTGCTTGATCAGGCGATCGATCGTGAGCTGAGCCTGTTTTTTACCCATGATCACGAATGTGCGGCGGCACGCGTGTTGCGCGATGCGCGTGGTCGCTATACCAGCGTCGACGAGCGGCGCGAGCTGATCGGTGAGACGGTCTCGGCAGCATGACACGGTCCCCGTCACGCAAGCTGGCCAAGCATGGCCCGGGTATCGTGTTGCGCGGCCTGGGCGGATTACTGTTGCTGGCGGCGCTGGTACTGGTGGCGTCGACCGAGCATGGCGTGATGCTCTATCGCCAGGCGCTGGACCGGCCGGGTGGCGAGGTGCTGGATCTGGGCAGTGCCGCGCCAGCGCAGCCGCTACGGGATGGCACGTTGGTACGCGTATCGGGTCTTCCGGTTATCGCGCAGCCGCCCCTGGATGTTCAGTTCAACCTGAGCGCTGATGCGCCGGTGTTGATCCGCCAAGTCGAGATGTTGCAATGGCGCGAGGTGCGCATTGGCGATCAGTTGCATTACGAAATGGACTGGGTCGATCGGCCGCTGGCGTCGGAAAATTTTAGCCAGCCGGCCGGGCATCGCAATCCCGGCGCTTTCCCGATCCAGGGGCAACGGTTCGAGGCGGGCGCGGTTCGCCTGGGTGGATTCATACTGGCGCCGGCGTTGGTGCAGCAGCTTCCCGGCAGCGTGCCGGTGGTGCCTCACATGGATGCGTTGCCGGCCAATCTCGCCGCCAGTTTTTCGCTTCATGGCAACTATCTGGTGACCAGCGCCCAGCCGGCAACTCCGCGCCTGGGTGATCTGCGCATCAGTTGGAGGGCGGTACCGCGGCAAGTGCTGACCGTGCTTGCTGCCGTGACTGCCGGCACGTTGGCGCCGATCAGCTCCGGCGAGGACGCACATCGCTTCGATATCCAGCTCGGTGAGCGCCCGTTGATCGACGTGATGCCGCAACTGCCGCCACCACCCACCGGCGTTGCCGTGCGACGCGAACTGGCGATCGTGCTCGGGTTGCTGGGCGGCGCGCTGCTGCTATGGCGTCCGGGCCGCAGTCTCATGGCGCAGCTGCGGGGCGCGGCTGCCGGCGTGCTGCCGGTGGCGGTGATCGGCGCGGTGATTTGGCTGGGTAGCGACCGGGTTGCGGTGCTGGCCTGGCTGACACTGGCCTTGCTGGCGCTGATCGTGCTGCTATGGCGCCGGCGCGATCCGCGCTGAACGACGTGTACGTCAACGACTGATTTCAGGAGCAAGCCATGCATATCAGTGGAATTTATCTGGCGTTGGCGGTGCTGTTGGTGCTGGGCTTGGCGGCGCGGGTGGTCTGGTTGCGCAATCTTCGCCAGGTGCCGTTGGGCGATGGCGGCATCCCGGAGCTAGCCAAGGCGATCCGTGCGCATGCCAACGCGGTGGAATATTTACCGCTGGGTCTGCTCGCCCTGGTAGTGCTGGAATGGGACCAGACCCGGCCCCTATGGCTGCATCTGCTCGGTAGCGGCCTGCTGCTGGGGCGGCTTCTGCATGCTTGGGGCCTGTCGCATCATCGCGGCTACTCGTTCGGGCGTGCGGTAGGCATGGCGCTGACTTGGCTGAGCATGCTGCTGATGGCCGGGCTGATCGTGTGGCGGCACGTGCTGTGGGCGCTACTCAGCCCGTGAGTGTTCACCGCCGAAGCGGGGGTCAGCGCGAGTTCTGGTCGGCGTAGGTGTAGACGTGATCGGCCCACTGGGTGGCTTCGAGATAGATTCCGGCCATCCGACGGATGCGCTGCGGTTGCGCCTCGGCGGCGCCCAGTTCGCCCGCTTCCCAGGCGTAGATCTGTTCCAGCAGCGGAGCGAACGGGCCGCGTCCGTCGATCAGCCCTTCGCGGATTTCGCGCGCCAGCGGCAGATGACTGAGCACAAATTCCATCGGCGCGCACATCACCGTATCGAGCAGCGACAGCAGTCCGGCCATGAAGGCCATTTCCTGCTGCTCCGGGGCCATGCCCTGGGCCAGCGTTTCGCACATGTGCGCGCGGATCAGCGCGGCGCGCAGCAGCTCCGGCGGGCGGTCGTCCATGCCGCTGAGCGCCATGGTGTAGATCCAGTTGCGCATGCGCGAGACGCCGAAGAAGATCGCCGCCTGCTGCACTGACTTGAGCTGCCGCGGCAGCGCGAAATAGGCGGAGTTGACGCAGCCCAGCAGCTTGTAGCTCAGCACGGCGTCGTCGCGCACGATCTCGCCCAGTTCGACCGGGCCGGGATTGTTCTCTTGCAGTGCGCTCATCAGGCGCAGCAGGCTGGCGCGGTTGGCGGTCAACACCGGCACTTCGACCTGCTCGGGCAGTAGGAGGTGGCGGCCCTGCACCGCCTGGATTGGCAGCAACTGGCAGCGTGCGAAGATTTCATCGTCATCGACATGGCCGGCGATCACGCCCAATCCGCGCGCGTGCAGTTGCTCGCTGCGGCGGGTCAGCGTGGCGGCGTCCAGCGCGCCGGCGTCCAGCCGCACATGCTGGGCTAACGTCAGCAGCGGCTCGAGGTTGCCATACGGCTCGCTGCAGCCCGGATCAAGCTCGGCCAGGTCAAGCAGTAGCGAGCACCCGCGGTGCGACAGTTGTTGCAGGCGCTGCATCAAGGGCGCATCGCCGATACTGGCCGGCTCCACGATGATGCCCAGCCGCGGGTGATGCGCCAGCACATCGGTCTGATCCAGCAGCAACTGGCGCGAGAGGCGCAAGAATGCGCGGTTGCCACGAACCAGCCGAGTCATCGCACCGTCGGTGATGGTGGACAGCACGCGCTGCATGAGCAGCGTTTCCTCGTCGGGCTGCAGCGTTTCGCGATGGAACAGAAGTTCGTAGGCGAACAGTTCGCGATGATGATCCAGCATCGGGCTGCGTACCACCGGCAGGGGCAGTTCGGAAGTCAGCACGGAGGCGTCGTCGCCGGAAATCGGGGGGGCGGTGCTTGTACTCATCGTCGGTCGTCATGGCCGGGCCGGGCAGGTACGCGATATTCGCATGTCCGGGCGTGAGAGTTGACCGCAGTCGCCAATGACCGCGGCGCCACGTGGAGTCAAGCTTCTGCCAGCGGTACCGAGCGATGGCGTGTCATCAAGGTGCCGCTGCGGCCGTAGGTGCCACTGTCGTTGTCCTGGCCGGTCAGCACAGCCAGCGCGCGCCGAACCATGCTCAGGCGCTGGCCAACCAGGGTGCCATTGCGCAGATTGTTGTCACGGCAAATGGTCAGCGTGGCGAGCAATTGCGTCCAACTGTCTTGGACCTCCTGCGCGGCTTGCGGCGACGCGGTGGAAAGCTGCTGGCGCTCGGCGTCGAGTTGTTCGAGCCGGCGCATCAGCATCTGCTTGGCCTCACCGGCCTGGTTGAGTGCCTCGGCGTCAGCGGTACTCAGCGCCAGGCGCTCCTCATCCAGCACCTGGATCAGTTGCTGGGTGGAGGCGGTCATCTCATCGATCACCGTGCGCAGGGTATCGCCCAGCTCGGCCTGCAGAGGGGCGCTCATGGCGTGCGATTTATCTGGCTTTCCAGGGCGGTGATGCGATCGGCAATCAGGCTCGGATTGATGCGGTAACTGCCGTTGGCGACGGCGGCACGCAATTGTTCCACGCGCGTGATGTCGACCGGGCTCTGCGCATCAGCGCCACTGGCTTGCTGCAGCGCACGGGCCGAATCGGTCAGTTGCACGCTGTCGCTGGCTGGCCGCGAGGGCGGACCATTGCTCACGCTGGTGTCCTGGCTGCCGGGGGTGCCCGGATTGTTCTTTGCCTGCGGCAGTGCCGACAAGCTGTTGGACGAAATTGTCGTATTCATAGGTCCTTGGATTCTCTTGTGCGGTTAGGCCCTGCAAGAGGTATCGGCACGGTGACCTGGAACTTTATGGCTGAAAAGCGTGATCAATATGCAATTTAGGCAACATTTAAGGCAAGGCACGCACTTCGCCGGCGCCGAGCACCACGCCGTCGATGATTCGACCCGAATGGGCGTTGCGCACGCGCAGTCGCTCGCCGGTATCGCCGCCGCCCAGCGCGGTAGCTGCCGTGCGCACCTCGATGCCGTCAAGCTGGGCGACCAACTGCACTTCGTCGCCATTGCGGACCACCTGGCGGCTGCTGAGCTGGCCGGGGGTGAGTACGCTGCCGGCGTTAAGCGGACGGGCCACCGAGCGGCCGGCGACCTGATCGAGGTTTTCGATGTAGCCATACCCGAGCTGGCTGACATCGCGTTCTTCGTTGCGCACGTCGCCTGGGCCGAGGCTGTCGCCGCGCGCCAGGGGACGCGTGGTGACCAGAACCTGGCGATAGACCTGCATCTGCACCGGCACATGGATGACCCAGCCGCCGCTGCCGGGGCAGCTGATCGCGACCGATACGCGGGAGGTCGGTGTCTGCCGCGCTGGCAGCTTGGCGACCAGTGCCCGGGGGCAACTGTTCAGGCGTAGGCGTGGGTCGAGTTGTTCGGGGACGATGACCACCCGGCCGCCATCCTTACTGTATTGCGCCCGCACCGCTTGCTCAGCGGCGGCGCGGATCTGTGGTCCGGTTGTCGGCGCCGCGTGCAGCGTGGCTGTGCTTAAGATCAGCGCCAGCGCCGAGCAGAGCAGGGCGGCGCGCCGATTCATGCGCGGCTCTCGGCCAACAATACGGCCAATTGCGTATTGATCGTGTCGCGCTCACTGTCCAGCCGGGCCGGCATCTGCGCGGCTTGATCGAGCAGGCCGCTGCCCAGCATTTCGATGAAGCTGTTGGCTTGCTCGCGCAGCCGGGCCGCCGATTCGCGCAGCGTTTGTCCCGCGCCATGGCCGCTCAAGCGGGTGGTCAGTCGGTCCAGGCTGCGCTGGAGAACGTCGGTATCGAACCAGCGCCGGTCCAGCGAGGTGGGTTCCTGCAGGGCAAGGTCCATCGCCTGGCGCATGCTCTGCACCGATTCGCGCACAGTCAGGCTGAGGCTGGCGATGTCGTTGCCGCTCTCGCCCTCCAGCCAGTTAAGGCACAGCCGATGCGCCAGGATCGCCGCCCGGTTGAGCGACTCGCCCTGACGGTGTGCCTCGTTCGCGCGGCGTTGCAACGCACCGAGCGCGGCTTGCACACTGGTGGCGCGGACATGCAGGGCGTCTTGGGTTTCACGCAGCGTGCGCAGTTTTTCGCTGGCGCCCTGCAGCGATTCGCCGCCTTGGCGCAGCGACTGTTCGGCTTCGGCGATGCCGCTCTGCGCGCGTTCCAGGCGTTGCAGACCTTGCTGCACGTCGCCGTCCATGTGCAGCGAAAATTCGCCGATCGAACCGGTCACCGTTTCGATCTCGGCGGTGGCCTGGGCGGTCTTTTCGGCCAATTGCTTGACCTCATCGGCGACCACGGCGAAGCCGCGGCCTGCTTCACCGGCGCGCGCCGCCTCGATCGCCGCATTGAGCGCGACCAAGTTGGTTTGGTGGGCGATCTCCTGCACGGTGGCGGTCAGCTTGCGTATCTGCGCGACCTGTTCGGACAACTGGCTCTGGTTGCGGTTCATCGCCGACAGCGCGCTGCGTAGCAGACGCAATTGGCCGTTGAGTTCGCTGATCGATGCCTGGCTGTGCTCCCCGGCACTGCTGGCGCTGGCAATGCCGCTTTGCGCCTGTTGCAGGGCTGTCGAGATCCCGGCGCTACCATCCGTCAATCGGCCGACACCGTCGCGGCTTTCGCCCGCCGATTGCTGCAGGGCGGTCTGTTCACGATTGAGCGCCTGCGCGGCGGCCAGCACCATGCTTTGCTGTTCCAGTGAATGCAACGCCACCGCCGCAGGCACGCGAGGCGTCAGCCGAGCAAGCAGCGGCGCCAACGCCGCGGCGATGGTGGGATGCTTGCGGCTCAGCGCGGCCAGCTGGGTCTCGTTACCGGCGAGCGCGGCTTGCGTCAGGGCGGCCAGATGCTGGCTGCGGATCAGGCTCATAAGCAAGGCAATTCCTAATGGTCGTATCCCGCCAGATCGTCGGGATGTGCGAAAACTTGAGGAAGCAAGGCACATGCCAGCGTCTTGGACGGTTCAATTCAAGTTTGCCGCCGTACGGCCGATAGTTCTGCGACAAGCCGCAGTCTGCGCGGCGGCACGTTTTGATGAGGGATTGGCATGGCTGGCGCACCGTTGTTGGATGGCGTGGAAAGCTACACCCGGCTGGCCGGACACAACCGGGTGGCGATGCTGCTGTTTCGGCTGGGCGATGCGCAGCTGTTCGGCATCAATGTGTTCAAGGTGCGTGAGGTGTTGCGCAAGACGCCGCTGGAGCGCATGCCGGGCGCGCATCCGCTGCTGGCCGGTAGCTGCGATTATCGCGGCAAGACCATTCCGGTGATCGATCTGGGCGTCGCGCTGGGTTATCCGCCGCTGACCGAGCTCGATTCGGCGCACATGATCGTGACCGAGTTCAGCCGCACCGTGCAGGGCTTTTTGGTAGCTGACCTGCAGCGCATCGTGCATTGCGCCGGCGAATCGCTGGATGCGCCATCGAGCGCGCTGGGTTTCGGCGGACGGGTCAACGCGGTCACGCGCATCGATGGCCAATTGATGGCGGTGGTCGATGTGGAGCACGTGCTGGCGAGCATCGACGGCACGCCTGTAGAAGTTTCCCCGCGCTTGCAGCAGGTGGCCGAACAGCATGTGATGCGCCCGCGGCGGGTGCTGGTGGTGGACGATTCACTGGTGGCGCGGCAGCGGCTGGTCGGCCTGTTCAAACAAATGAATATCGACTGCGTGGTGGCGCAGGATGGTCGCGAAGCGCTCGATCGGCTGGCCGAGTTGGCGGGACTGGCTGGCGGGATGGAGGCTGAGGGGGTCAACCTGGTGGTGTCGGATATCGAGATGCCGCGCATGGACGGCTACGCGCTGACGCGCGCGATTCGAGAGAATCCCAGCTTGCGCCGGCTCAAGGTGGTGCTGCACAGTTCGCTCAGCGGCGTGTTCAACGAAGCGCTGGTGCGTGACGTGGGCGCGGACCGCTTCATCGCCAAGTTTCAGCCGGACTTGCTGGCGCAGACGGTGCTCGAATTGTTGCCATCGCCAACAAATTGACGGTTGAAACGCGCACTGCGTCACTGTCAGAAAATCGACCCCTGGCCGCCGGTTTAACGTCGCCGCGCTAGCGCGTCCCGGCCTGGCTGGACCCGTACATCGGTGCGGCACGCGCTGCGATCAGCACCGCGGATGATGGCATGCAACTTGCTCGATACCTCCCAGGCGGCCATCGCCGCAGGGAGCTTGCCCATGAGTAATTCCACCGACAGTGTGTTTGGCCTGAATGGCCAGGCGCTGGCGCTATGGCAGCGTCGTTCCGAAGTGATCGCCTCCAATCTGGCCAATGCCGACACGCCCGGTTATCAGGCGCGCGATATCGATTTTCGCAAAGCGTTGCAGCAGGCCAGCGGGCAGTCGACCGATTTGCAGCTGAGCACGCCCACGCCCGGCCAGATCAACGCGGTCGCCAACCAGGCCGACCAGTTGCAGTACCGCGTGCCGATGCAACCGAGCATGGACGGCAACACCGTGGACGGCCAGATCGAGCAGGCCGCGTTTGCGGGCAACACGGTGCATTACGAAGCCAGTCTCAATTTCATCAATGGCGCCATCCAGACCCTGCGGCTGGCCATCAATGGGGGGCAGAGTAGCTAATGTCCATGTTCAAGATTTTCGATACCGCCGGGTCGGGCATGGCCGCCGAATCGCTGCGCCTGAATACCGTGGCCAGCAATCTGGCCAATGCCGACAGCGTGTCGTCCAGCGCCGATTCGGCCTACCGCGCCAAGCAACTGCTATTTGCGCCGCTGCAGGGCGTCGATCAGGGCTCGCTGTCGCAGGACGCCAACGAAGGCACTTTGGGCGTGCAAATGCTCGGCATCACCGAAAGCCAGCAGCCCGTGCAGACGCGCTACGAACCTGGCAATCCGATGGCCGATGGCGACGGTTATGTTTACGGCAGCAACGTCAATCCCGTCGATGAACTGGTCAACATGATTTCCGCCTCGCGTTCGTATCAGAACAACGTCGAGGTAATGAACAGCGCCAAGCAGTTGATGCTCAAGGCGATCAACCTCGGCAGCTAACGCTCGGCACCATCAACCTCGGCAGTGGCAGCAAACTTCGGAGTTTCACGTGAGCATCGGCAGCATTTCTTCGAACAGCACCAGTAGCACCAGCACCAGCGGCAGCAGTGGCGCCACCTCCGCCGCCCAATTGACCCAGGCCGATTTTCTGCAGTTGATGACGGCGCAGTTGCAGGCGCAAGACCCGACCCAGCCGATGGACAATTCACAGTTCGCTTCCCAGTTGGCGCAGTTCAGCCAGCTTTCGGCGACGCAGGACATGGATAGCACCGTGCAGTCGCTGTCCAGCAATCTGGGCACGGCGCTGCAGACCTCGCAGGTGATCAGCTCGGCCGGCCTGGTCGGACGACAGGTGCTGGTACAGCAGCCGTCGGCGGACTTGACCGCGGGCGTGACCGTCAATGGCGCCGTCAACGTGGCTTCGGCCGGCGACGTGCAGCTATCGATCAAGGATGCCCAGGGCAACCTGGTGAAGGTGATTGACCTGGGCCAGCAACAGTCCGGCCTTGCCGACTTCAGTTGGGATGGCACCGATAACAACGGCAATCCCGTGGCCAGCGGCACTTACGCGCTGTCGGCCAACAATGCCGGCAGCACCGCACCGCTCAATACCTACGTGGCCGGCAAGGTCAGCGGGGCCGGTTTTGGCGGCAGCAACCTCGGCACCGTGCTGCAAGTGGCGGGCATCGGCAGCGTGCCGCTGAGTCAGATTGTGCAGATCAACTAATTCTCAAGGGCCGGCGTAAGCCGGTCACTCATCCTTTCATTGTTTCGAGGCATTCAGTATGGCTCTCAATCAGGCGCTCAGCGGCATCAACGCGGCCCAGGCCGACCTCAACGTCATCTCCAACAATATCGCCAATGCCGGCACGACCGGCTTCAAGGGATCGACGGCGGAATTCTCCGACGTGTTCGCGGTGACCGGCGTCAATCTGGCCGCCAACGCGATCGGCAGCGGTGCGCGCTTGTCGGACGTGGCGCAGCAGTTCACCCAGGGCGATATCCAGCAAACCGGCGTGCCGCTGAATCTGGCGATCAGTGGCAACGGTTTTTTCATGGTCAATAACGGCAGCGGTCCGGCCTACACGCGCAATGGTGCGTTTCAGCAGACCCCCACCGGTGAGGTGATCACCAGCGACGGCACCAATGCGGCGCTACAGATCTTCCCGCCCAACGGCCTGGGTGGCTTCAACACCAGCACCACCATCGGTCTGACGGTGAACAGCGCGCAGGCCAATGCGCAGCCGACCAGCAATATCGCGATCACCGCCAACCTCAACTCGACCTCGGCGATTATTCCGGCCACGACGCCGTTCGATCCAGCCGATCCGACCAGCTTCAACAATGCCAGCCCGGTGACCGTATTCGACTCGCAAGGTGGTTCGCACCAGGCGAATGTCTTCTACGTCAAGACCGCCAACAACACCTGGAACGCCAATCTGGTGATCGACGGCCAGAGCGCCGGCACGGCTCAGCTGACGTTCGCCGCCAACGGCACGCTGGCCACCCCGGCCGACGGCAATCTGACGTTCACCCCGGTGCAGCCGACCAACGGTGCGACGTTCCCCACCACCATGACGGTGAACCTGGCCAACACCACGCAGTTCGGCAACGCCTTCGCGACCGGCGCGGTAAGCCAGAACGGTTTTCAGGCGGGCAGTCTGCAGAACTTGTCGATCGACAACGAAGGCATCGTCACCGCCAACTACTCCAACGGCCAGACCGCGCAGTTGGGTCAGGTGGTGATGGCCAACTTCGCCAACGATCAGGGTTTGACCCAGATCGGCAACACCCAGTGGGTGGCCAGTAACACCTCCGGCCAGGCGATTGTGGGCGCGGCCAATTCCGGTCAGTTCGGTTCGATCACCTCCGGCGCGCTGGAGGCATCCAACACCTCCGATACCACCGGCCAGCTGGTCGACATGATCCAGGCGCAGCGCAACTACCAGGCCAATGCCCAGGTGCTGACCACTGACAACACCTTGTCGCAAACGCTGTTCCAAGCGATCTCCAGGTAATCGGCCGGTATGGATCGTTCCGTCTACATTGCAATGACCGGCGCCACGCAGACGATGCGCGCGCAGGATGCGGTGAGTCACAACCTGGCCAATGCTTCCACCGTGGGCTTCAAGAGCGAGCTGTCGGCGTTCCAGAGCGTGCCGGTGCTCGGCCCAGGCCAGGCCACACGCATCAATGCGGTGGCCGAAGGCATCGGCGAGGATTCGTCGCAGGGCGTGCCGTTGCAGACCGGTCGCTCGCTGGACATCGCGGTGCGCGGCAGCGGCTGGATTGCGGTACAGGCGCCCGATGGAACGGAGGGCTATACCCGCGCCGGCGATCTTCAACTGACCGCCGACGGTACCTTGACCGATGCGCGCGGCAACCCGGTGATGGGCAACGGCGGTCCGATCAATCTTCCGCAAAGTTCGCAGATCAGCATCGGCAACGACGGCACGATTTCCACCGTGCCGCTGGGGCAGGGGCCCAACACGGTCGCGGCGGTGGCCCAGATCAAATTGGTCAATCCCGACGCGACCCAGCTAAGCAGGAGCAGCGATGGTTTGATGCACCTTGCTGGTGGCGTTCAGGCCGACCCCGACCTCACCGTGCGATTGAGTACCGGCGCGCTGGAAGGTAGCAACGTCAATCCCTCCAGCGAGCTGGTCAAGATGATCGCGCTGTCGCGCCAGTACGAATTGCAGGTGCGTTCGATCAAGACCGCCGAAGACGATTCGGATGCCAGCACCAAATTGCTGCAGACCTCCTGACCGTAGCGTCGGGCCAGCCTCAAGAAACGGAGTTAGCGATGTTTTCTTCCTTATGGATCGCCAAGACCGGCCTGGACGCGCAGCAGACGCGGCTGGACGTGATTTCCAACAACCTGGCCAATGCCAGCACCACCGGTTTCAAGAGCTCGGTCGCCTCGTTTCAAGATTTGATGTACCAGAACGAAGGTCAGCCGGGCAGCCAGACGACTCAGCAGACGCAGTCGCCATCGGGCTTGTTGATGGGCACCGGTGTCAAGGTGGTCGGCACGGAAAAGTTGTTCACCCAGGGCGCCATCACGCAGACCGGCAACAGCCTGGACGTGGCGATTCAAGGGCGTGGCTTTTTGCAGGTGACCATGCCCGATGGCACCATCGCCTACACCCGTGACGGTTCGCTGCATCAAGACAATACCGGGCAGATCGTGACCGCCGACGGTTATCCCCTGCAGCCGGCGATCACCCTGCCGCAGAACGTGGAAAGCCTGACCATTGGCACCGACGGTACGGTCACCGCCACCACCAACGGCAGCACCGCGCCAGTGCAGGTGGGCGTGCTGCAGATGGCCGACTTCATCAACCCGGCGGGTTTGCAGGCGATGGGGCAAAACCTGTACCTGGAAACCGCGTCCAGCGGCGCCGCGCAAACCGGTCAGGCCGGCGTCAACGGCATGGGTACCCTGGCACAAGGTTCGCTGGAGTCGTCCAACACCAACGTGGTGGCCGAGATGGTCAACATGATCGAAGCCCAGCGCACCTATGAGATGAACTCAAAGTCAGTCAGCGCCGTTGACGACATGTTGCAGTTCGTCATCAACAAGACTTGAGCCACGTCATGCAGTATCTGTCTCTATGCGCGCGCGCCGCGCTGGCGTTGGCCTTCGTCGGCATCGCCGGCTGCGCCACGCAGCGCTCGCTCCATGATGATGCCGACTGGGCGGCGACGCCGCCGATCGAGCCCACCGCGCCAGCACAGGCGAACGGTTCGATCTACCAGGACATGCAGAACATGGAGCTGTTCGCGGATGCGCGCGCGCATCGGGTCGGCGACATTCTCACGATCAACCTGGTCGAGAGCACCCAGGCCAGCAAGAAGTCCGAAACCAGCACCTCCAAGACCGATCAGACCTCCAGCGGCGCGCCGACCCTGCTGGGGCAGACGCTGCGGATCGGTGGCAAGCCGGCCACCACCGGCACCAATTCGGCCAACGCTTTCGACGGCAACGGTTCCAGCACGCAGAGCAATCAGTTGAGTGGCCAGCTCACCGTGACGGTGGCGCAGCGCCTGACCAACGGCAACCTGCTGGTGCGCGGTGAAAAATGGTTGACCATCAACCAGGGCCAGGAGCTGGTGCGCATCTCCGGCATCGTGCGTGCGCAGGACATCGAACAGGACAACTCGGTCGATTCCACCCGCGTGGCCGATGCGCGCATCGCCTACACCGGGCGCGGCACCTTGGCCGATGCCAACACGCAGGGCTGGCTGGCGCGCTTCTTCAATTCCAAGTGGATGCCGTACTGATGCGCGCGCATGCGGTTTGGCGCCGGCTCGGCGCGGTTGTGCTCGGTCTGGCGAGCGTGCTGCTGGCGCTGGCGCCGGTCCGTTCCGCGCACGCTGACAAAATCCGCGACTTGGTGCAGGTCGCCGGCGTACGCAGCAACCAGTTGATCGGCTATGGCTTGGTGGTGGGCCTCAACGGCACCGGCGATCAGACCACGCAGGCGCCGTTCACCACGCAGAGCTTGGAAAACATGCTCAAGCAGTTCGGCGTGTCGGTGCCCACCACGATCCAGCCGCAGTTGAAGAACGCGGCGGCGGTGACGATCACCGCGGAGCTGCCGCCATTCGCCAAGCCGGGCCAGGCAATCGATGTGACGGTGGCCTCGATCGGCAACGCCACCAGCATTCGCGGTGGCGAGCTGTTGATGGCTCCACTACGCGGCGCTGATGGCAATGTGTACGCGATCGCGCAGGGCAGCGTGGTGGTCGGCGGGGTCAGCGCGCAAGGCCGTAGCGGTTCCAGCGTGCAGGTCAATATCACCGCGAGCGGGCGCGTGCCCAACGGCGCCACGGTGGAGCGCAGCGTGGTTTCCTCGTTCAGCGAGGGCGGCGATCTGTCGCTCAATCTCGACAGTTACGACTACACCACCGCCACGCGCATTGCCGACGCGATCAATCGCCTGTACGGCAGCGGCACCGCGCGTCCGATCGATGGCGGCTCCATCGCGGTGCGTGGTCCGGCCGATCCGGGCCAGCGTGTGGCCTGGTTGGGTGCGATCGAATCGATCGATGTACAGCCGGGGGATGCGCCGGCGCGCGTGGTGGTCAATTCGCGCACCGGCACCGTAGTGATCGGCTCGGATGTGCGGGTCAGCGTGGCGGCGGTGGCGCACGGCTCGATCCAGGTCACCATCAGCGAGCAGCCGCAGGTCAGTCAGCCCGGTCCGCTGAGTCGCGGGCAGACCGCCGTGGTGCCCAACAGCAACGTGTCGGTCAGCGAAGACGGCGCGCACATGTTCAAGTTTGGCCCTGGGGTGAGCCTGGATACCATCGTGCGCGCGGTCAATCAGGTGGGCGCGACGCCGAGCGATCTGATCTCGATCCTGCAAGCGCTCAAGCAGGCTGGCGCGCTGCGTGCCGAGCTGGTGGTGATCTGATGGCCGGCCCGCTCGACGTCGGCGCGCAAAGCCTCAATACCTGGACCGATATGTCCGGGTTCAGCGCGCTGCGGCATCAGGCGCAGGTTGACAGCAAGTCCGCGCTGCCGGCGGTGGCCAAGCAGTTCGAGGCGATCTTCACGCAGATGATTTTGAAGTCGATGCGCGACGCGAGTTTCGGCGATCCAAACTTCGACAGCCAGGCCGGCGGCCAATGGCGTGACATGTACGACCAGCAGTTGGCGGTCAGCCTGTCGCAGGGCAAGGGGCTGGGCATCGCCGACATGCTGGTGCGCCAGTTGGGCGGGCATGCAGGTCATGCCCAGGGTGCCAATGGCGTGGTCGATCCAAGCACGACCGGCCAAGTCGACAACTGGCGCCAACGGCTCTCCGACGTCGCCGATTCAGCGCGCTCGGCGGGGGGCAAGGTGGCCTCGTGGCTGCCCGATGGCGCCGAAGAGTTCGTACGCGACCTGGCGCCGCAGGCGGCGGTGGTGGCGCAGCAGTTGGGTCTTTCGGTACGCACCGTGCTGGCCCAGGCGGCGCTGGAAACCCATTGGGGCAAGAACATGCCCAAGCATCCGGACGGCACCAGCAGTTTCAATTTGTTCGGCATCAAGGCTACCGGCAGTTGGGACGGCAGCAAGGTCAACGTGCCCACGGTGGAATACGAAAACGGCATCGCGGTGCGCAAGCAGGCGCAGTTCCGTTCTTACGATTCTCCCGCCGACGCGATGGCCGACTACGCCGACCTGATCGGCGGCAACCCGCGCTACGCGCAGGCGCGCGGCCACGGCGATGACGTGGCCGGCTACGCCCACGCGCTGGTCGACGGCGGCTATGCGACCGATCCGGACTACGCGGCCAAAGTGGCGGCGATCGCCAACAGTTCTGTGATGCGTCAGGCACTCGACGCGCTCAAGAAAAGCATTTCTGTGCCGACACCGTAAGCATGGCCATAAAGCGCCTCAGATCCAGCGTTATTCAAGGAATGTCTCATGCCTAACATGCTTAGCATCGGTGTCTCGGGGTTGAATGCCGCGCAAGCGGGGCTCGCCACGGTGAGCAACAACATTGCCAACGCCGCCACGCCGGGCTACTCCCGCCAGTTGCTCAATCAGGTCGAGAATGTCTCCCTGGGCAGCAGCGGATTCAACGGCGGCACCGGCGTGGATGTGCTGTCGGTGCAGCGCGCTTACAGCCAGTTCCTGACCAGCGCGGTATGGAGCGCCAATACCGCGCAGCAAGGTGCGACCACCTTTGACGGCTTGACCACCACGCTCAACAGCCTGCTCAGCAACAGCGGCAACTTGCAGACCTCGTTGGACAGCTTCTTCGGCGGCTTCGGCACCGTTGCCAGTTCGCCGTCGACCAGCTCCAACCGTCAGGCACTGCTCGGCAACGCCGCCTCGCTCACCAATGTGTTCAACACGCTGTCGCAGCAGTTGAGCCAGCAGCAAAGCCAGGTCAACGGCCAGATCGGCTCGACGGTCGACAGCATCAATCAGTTGTCCAGCCAGATCGCCAGCCTCAACGACCAGATCAATCAGGCCGGTGGCGTCAGCGGTGGCATCAATGGGCCGCCCAATGCGCTGCTCGATCAACGCGACCAGGCGGTCCAGCAACTGGCCGGCCTGACCGGTGTTTCGCCGATAGTGGAGTCGGACGGCTCGATCAGCGTCTACACCAGCGCGGGCCAGCCGCTGGTCAATGGAAACCTGTCCACGCCGCTGTCGACCCAGCCCGATCAGTTCGATCCGACCCAGTTGGATGTCACCGATGGCAACGGCAACAACATCACCTCCAGCCTCACCGGCGGCACCCTGGGTGCGTTGATCAATTACCGCGACAACGTACTGGCCACCTCGCAGAACCAGTTAGGTCAGGCGGCGGTGGCACTCGCGTCCAGCGTCAACGCGCAGCAGGCACAGGGTTTGGATCTCAACGGCAAGCAAGGCCAGCCGATCTTCAGCATCGCCGCGCCCACCGTGCTGCCGTCGGGTAACAACACCGGTAGCGCCACGGTGTCCGCCACGATCAGCGATGTTTCGCAACTGACCACCTCGGACTTCGTGCTCAAATTCACCGGTGCCGGCACCGGCACCAATGGCTTTACCTTGACCACCACCGGCGGTCAGAGCGTGCCGCTGACGGCCAATCCGGATGGTTCGTTGTCGGCCCAGGGCTTGACCATCAATGTCTCAGGCGGGGCGCTCCAGATCGGCGACAGCTTCGAGATCCAGCCCACGCGCAATGCCGCCACGTCGCTGGCGGTGAGCCTGACCGATCCCAACGGCATCGCGGCCGCGGCCGCGTTGAGTGCCAGCGCCGGCAGCGCCAACAAAGGCAGTGGCAAGGTCGGTGCGGTCAGCGTGACCGACGCGGGCAATCCCGCTCTGCTAAACGGCGCCACGGTCACTTTTACAGGTCCCAACACCTATACGCTCACCGACAGCGCAGGCCAGCAAACCGGGTTGACCTACACGCCTGGCCAGCCGATCACCAGCGGCAATGGTTTCAGCCTGAGCCTCACCGGTACGCCGGCCACCGGCGATACTTTCACTGTGGCGGCCAACACCAACGGGCTGGACGACAACAGCAACGCACTGGCGTTATCGAACCTGTCCAGCGTCGGCGTGCTCAACGGCGGCCAGACCTCGGTGATCGCCAGCATCGGCAACTTGACCACCCAGATCGGTACCGTCGGTAGCCAGGCCAACAGCGACTTGACCACCCAGACCAACCTGTTCAATCAGGCGGTCAACAGCCAGCAAAGCGTGTCTGGCGTCAACACCAACGAGGAGGGCGCCAATCTGATCATGTATCAGCAGGCCTTCCAGGCTTCGGCTCAGGTGATCGCCACCGCGCAGTCGATCTTCGCCAGTTTGATCACCGCTATCCAGGCGTAATTCGATGCGTATTTCCACCAGTCAGCAGTTTCAGCAGTCGTTGAACACCATGCTCAATCAGCAGAGCACGTTGGCCAACACGCAGAACGAGGTAAGTACCGGGCTACGCATCAATGTCGCCTCGGACGATCCGGCCGGCGCCGCCCAGGTGTTGGCGATCAACCATATTCTGGCGGTCAATGCGCAGGCGACCACCAACATCAACAGCGCCAATACCCGCCTGTCGACCGAAACCAGCTCGCTCAGTTCGGTCAGCACCTTGCTCGATCGGGTCAATACGCTGGGGCTGCAGGGAATCAATGGCGTATTGTCCGACGGCGACCGCGCCAACATGGCGCAGGAGCTGATTCAACTGCGCAGCAATCTGGTGCAGTTGGCCAACAGCACCGACGCCAATGGCTCGGCGCTATTCGCCGGGACCAGCACCACCGCGACGCCGTTCGTGCTCAATTCAGACGGCTCAGTTACCTACAGCGGCAACGCCAGCCAGCAGATGGTGGCGGTGGGCGGTGGTTTGCAATTGCCCAATAGCGATTCGGGCAGCGCGATCTTCATGCAGGTGCCAGCGGGCAACGGTTCCTTCGTGGCCAGCGCCGGTGCGGCCAACACCGGCACGCTGGTGGTGGGCGCCAACAGTGTCACCGACAGTGGGGCGTTCGCTGCTGCCACCGCGGCTGGCCCGATCGACTACAACATTACCTTCGGCGCCAACGGCACGTGGACCGCCACCAATGCCAGTGACGGCAGCCCGGTGATCGACGCCAGTACGGGCCAGCCGGCCACCGGCACGTTGACCGATGGTGGCAGTATCAGCTTCAACGGCATCTCGTTGAGCACCACGGGCACGCCGGCCGTGGGTGACAGCGTGTCGGTGCAGTCGGGCACCACGCAGGATGTGTTCAGCACGCTGACCAATATGATCAACGTCCTGCAAAGCGGCACGGGCGATTCGACCACCTTGAACAATGTTCTCAACCGGCAGTTGGAGTCGCTCAACCAGGCGATGGACAACGTGACCAACACCCAGGTTGAGGTCGGCGGGCGCTTGGATATCCTGCAGCAGCAGCAATCCACGCAGGCCGATCTGAGCGTGACCTACAGTCAGGCGCTGTCGAACGTGCAGAGTGTGGACATCGCTTCGGCGGTCAGCAACCTTACCTTGCAATCGACGGCGTTGCAGGCCTCGCAGCAAGTGTTCACCAAGGTGCAGGGATTGAGCCTGTTCAATTTCATCCAGTAAATCCGTCGGCGGGCGATCCGGCTTTCACTTCTTTGGGTCGCCTGCGGGCGACGGCGGTTCCGATTCATGCATGTCACCGAGCAAGCCGTCGAGTTACTTCCCGCCGCAACGGCGCAGGCTGCGCCATTGATGGGGCTGGCGCCGTTGTTGCGAGCGGCGTATCAGGATGAAGACCTGAGCGTGCACGTGCCGGGGCTGATCGAGCGCGCCGAGCGTTTCAACGACGCTTACGCCATGCTGGATCTGGCCTTGATTCTGCAACTGCGCTTTCAAAAGCCCAACGCCCTAGCGGTGCTGGATGAGGCGCTGAAGATCCAGCGGCTGTTCCATGTGCAGCACGCCGAACCGGACGCGCCGCGGCTGCTGGTGATCAAGACGCCCGGCGATTTGATGGCCAATACGCCGGTGGAATGCATCCTTGAAGATGCCGCGCTGAACATCGACGTGCTCTATGTGGACGCCAAGCTTCCCTGGCCGACGCCGTTGCCGGCGCACGATCTGGTATTCGTGGCGATCAGCGAGGCCGACGCGCACCGCGCGACGCTGGCTCAACTGGGTGAGTACCTGCACGACTGGCCGCGGCCGGTGCTCAACCTGCCGCAGCGGATTCCCGCGCTGTCGCGCGCAGAAGCTTTTCGAGTGCTGCACGACGTGCCCGGCTTGTGCATGGCGCGCACGTACCGAGTGACGCGGGCGGCGCTGCTGGCGTTGCTGGTCGATCCCGCGCAGTTGATGCACGTGCTGCCTGGCGTGGATTTGCCGTTGATCGTGCGTCCGCTCGGTTCGCATGCCGGCACCGACTTGTGCCGCGTGGATACGCTGGATGAACTGGCCGATTACCTGGCGCGTGTCGATGCCCGTGAGTTCTTCGTCGCGCAATTCATCGAGTACGCCTCGCCGGATGGGCTCTACCGCAAGTACCGCATCGTGCTGATCGACGGCGCGCCGTTCATTTGCCACATGGGTATTTCGGCGCACTGGATGGTGCATTACCCGTACGATGAAATGAAACCCGATCCGGCGCGACGCGCGGAAGAGGCCGAATTGATGGCACGGTTCGATCAGGATTTCGCGCAGCGGCATGCGGCTGCGCTGGTGCAACTGCATCAACGAGTGGGTTTGGAGTATGTGGGCTTCGATTGCGCCCAGACCACGGATGGCCAGTTGTTGATTTTCGAACTAGCCAACGCCTTGGTGATCCACGCGATGGACGACCCCGGCATCTTTCCCTACAAGGCTGTGCAAATGCAGAAAGTGTTCGGCGCATTCGCCGACATGCTGCATCGTCACGCTGCGCCGCGCGCCTAATGCTCAGGTCTGTCACGCCCATGCTGTCCAATTTGCTCAATTTTTCCGGCGGCCCGGGCGCGTTGCCCGCCTGCGTGCTGGAACAAACCCAGCAGGCGATCGTTGCCTTGCCGGAAACCGGTCTGTCGATTCTGGGCATGAGCCACCGCTCGTCCTGGTTCAAGGCCTTGCTGCTTGAGGCGCAGGAAAACATCCGTCAATTGTTGAACGTGCCGGAGCGCTATCACGTGCTGTTTCTGCAGGGCGGCAGCAGCCTGCAGTTCTCGATGATCCCGATGAACTTCGCCGCGCAGGCCCAGGCGCCGGCCGAGTTCGTCACGTCCGGTTATTGGAGCGGCAAGGCGGTGGGCGAAGCGGCCGCAGTGGTCGATGCGCGGGTGGTCTGGGATGGCGCGGCCGAGGGTTATCGCCGGTTGCCGGTATGGAGCGCGTTGCAGCGCTCGGAGGACGCGCCGTTCTTTCACTACGTCAGCAACGAGACGGTGGAAGGCTTGCAGTTTCGCAACGCGCCGGCCCCTAATGGCGTGCCGCTGATCGCCGACATGTCCTCGGATTTTTTGTCGCGCCGCTTCGATATCGGCGAGTACGCGATGGTCTACGCGCATGCGCAGAAAAACCTTGGCCCCGCCGGCGTCACCGTGGCTTTGATCGACGATGCGATGCTTTCGCGCATTCCCGGCGGCTTGCCGCCGATGCTCGACTACCGCACGCATGTCACCCACGGTTCGAACTACAACACGCCGCCGGTGTTCTCGATCTACGTGTTGAACCTGGTCAGCCGCTGGCTGCGCGATGAGATCGGCGGCGTCGATGCGATGCAGCGGATCAATGCACGCAAGGCGGCGACCTTGTACGACGTACTGGAGCGCCACGATGAAATGATCGAACTGCACGCCGACCATGCGGCGCGTTCGGTAATGAACGTTGCTTTTCGCTTCAAGGAAGCGCAGTTGCACGATCGCTTTCTGATCGAGGCGAGCGCGGCCGGCTTCTCCGGCCTGGAAGGCCATCGCTCCATCGGCGGCATGCGCGCCTCGCTGTACAACGCGGTGGGCGAATCGGCGGTGGAGCAGTTGGCTCAGCTAATCGACGAGTTCGGTCGTCAGCATGGGTAGGTGGGGTTATGCCTAACCGCCAGAGCGGTGCGCGGCTGAGCCTGTTGGACCGCCGCGCCGGATGCGCCGCTTAGCTCAGCACCGCGGAGGTAGGCGCAGCCATGGCCCCTTGCTTCTGGCGCATCAGCTCCTGCAGCACCTCCATCGCATGGCCCTCGTCGTGCGTGAGATCCACCAGGAAGTGCTGGTTGTTGGCGCGCATCCACGCCAGCGGCATGTCCCACCAGGCCAGCGCGAGTAAGGCTTCGCGGATTTTTTCGCTGAAGCGGTAACGGATCAGCCGTGCCGGCGAGCCGGCGTAGATGCCGTAGGGCGCGCTCTTGAAGTTCGGCGGTACCAGCGAACGCGCACCGATCACGCAGCCATCGGCGATGGTGCTGCCGCCCAGGACCATGATTTCGTCGCCGATCCAAACGTCGTTGCCCACCACGGTGTCGCCGTACTGCGGCGGCGGCCGTTGGGCCATGCCGAACGCATCCAGCATCTTGCTGGAAATCGTGCGGATTTCATGCTGACCATTCAGTAGGAAACGCACCCGCAGCCCACTGGAGACATAACGACCAATCACCAGTTTTTGCTGGGTACTGTCGTACTTGGCGATCGTGCCGACGCCCAGGCCCGAACAGCGGCCGATGTGGAAATGGCCATCGACCGGTTCCTCGTCCAGCCAGTTGCGAAAGCACCGGTGCGGAATCAAGGAAGAACCGCCATCGGCATAGCCAAGCACGGAAAATTGTTTGGCCCACGGGTGCTGTTCAAGCAGGCCGGTGAAGTTGTCTTCAGTCACTACGTTCATGGGGATTATTCCTTCATCGGGCGATGGCTTGGCGGGGCTCGCTTACAAGCTGCCAAGGGCCGTGGCGCGGACGCTTAATCGGCCAACCAGGCTTTGCGCCAGTTCAGCAGGTTGTCTCCGCTGAGCATCCAGTCGCGCTGCACCGCTGCGCGCAAGGCATCGCCCGCTGCGGCGGTGGCGTCCAGATCGTCCAGGTGCATGCGGATCGCGCCAACCCAATCCTTGTAGCGATTGCGCACGCGTGTCACCGGCAACGCATCGTCCTGGTAGCAGGCGATGTCGCTGCACACCACCGGGAAACCACAGGCGCCGTATTCGAGCAGCCGCAGGTTGCTCTTGCAGATGTTGAAGATATTTTCTTCCAGCGGAGCCAGCGCCAGATCCAGATGGAGCGAGGCCAGCTTGGCCGGGTACTGCTCGATCGGCACGCCGCTATGAAACTCGTGGACATAGGGTTTGAGCTTGTCCGGGCACATGCCGAAGAACACCCATTCCACTTCATCGGCCAGATCGCGTACCACGTCGGCGATCAACTCCAGATCGCCCCGATGGCTGGCGCCGCCACCCCAGCCGATGCGCGGCTTGGGACCAACACGGCGTTGCGCATCCAGGCTGCTCCACCAGTCCACCGGCAGGCGGTTGCGTACCACCCGGATGTCCGAATGCAGGCTGGCGAATTGCTCGGCCAGCGGCGCGGTGGAGACCACGAAGCGGTCGGTCATCGCCACGGCCTTGCGCAGTGCCTTAAGCACGTCCTTGGGCATGGCGTTGCGAAATGCGCTTTTCAGCGGCACGTTGGGCAGGTAGTCGTCCAGTTCGTAGACCTTGAAGACGCGATTGAAGTCGCGATAGTTCTTCATGAGCTGCAACTGCGGCGTAGTGAGCTGCCGTTGCAGCACGATGGTGTCGGCCTGGAAACGCTCCATCGCGATCGGCGCCAAGTGGGCCTCGGCCAGCACACCCTCGACCAGGCCGGTACGCTGCATGGCGGCGAACGGTTGGCGAATGCGGTAGTGGCCGCAGCCTTGCGCATCGGCCGCCACGCAGAACAGCCGCGGTGCCAGCGGCGTGACGAACGGCTGCCAGGCGCGTTGCGGTTGCGGGTCGAGGTCGAAGCCGTTGCCGTCCAGGTTGAGGTTGCGGTTGTACGCCGGATCACGCGCCAACAGCGGCAGCCACTTGCGATACATCGCCTGCTGCTCACCTTGAAAGCGTTTTTGTTTGGCCGCCTGCGCGGTGGTGTCGACCTTGGTCTGACTGACGCTGCCTTCGTGCATCAGCCGCGCGTAAGGCGTCCACACGGTGAGGTAGCCGGCCTGGTTGACCTTCAGGCACAAATCGACATCGTTGTAGGAAACCTTGAAGTGTTCTTCGTCCAAGCCGCCGACCTCGGCGTACACCGAGGCGCGGATCATCAGGCAGGCGGCGGTCACCGCGGTGTAGTTCTGATCCACCTGCAGCCGGTGCATATAACCGGTGGCCTCGCCGGGCAGACCGATAAACGGATGATCGGCCGGCCCGCGCAGGCCCAAGATCACGCCGCCGTGCTGGATGCGCCCGTCCGGGTAATGCAGCTTGGCGCCGACGATGCCCACTTCCGGACGCTGCGCGTGATTGAGCAACTGCTCGATCCAGTCCTCCTGGATCACCGCGGTATCGTTGTTGAGCAGAATCAGATATTCGCCGCGCGCCTGCGCCGCGGCGAAATTATTGATCGCCGAGTAATTGAACGGATGCGGATAGCGCAACACGCGCAGTTGTGGACTGTTGAGCTGCGCGATGCCATCGAGGTAAGCGCACGCAGCCGGATCGCGGCTATCGTTGTCGACGATCAGCAACTCGTAATTGGCATAGCGGGTCTTGGACAGCAGGCTGTCGATCAAGCCATTGATCAGCGGCAACTGGTCGCGCGTGGGGATGATGATCGACACCGCCGGCTGCGTCGCATGCAGGTAACGCACGCGGTTGATGCCAGGCAGCGCGCCGGGCAGCATCTCGTGCGGGACGCCCATGCGCTGCAGATGCGCCGAAACCACGGCGCCGGTTTGGGCCGCCGAGGCCAGCCCCAGCCATGCGGCATAGGGGAGCTGGGCGTGATGGAGCAC
>JBEVMS010000297.1:0-5063 GCA_040508515.1 Dyella sp.
GACCTGGCTGTGCCGCCACGGGCCCATGACCAGATAGTTGAGCGTATTGCCGGTGTCACGCGGCTCCATCGCGGCGTAGCTGTGCACCGCGCCCCACATGTCCTCCTGGTCCCACAGGCCTTGCACCCACAGCGTGGGTACTTGCGGCGGCTGTTGCGCCATCACCTTGTCCAGCGCCTGGTTCTGCCAGAACGCGTCGTAGCTCGGATGCTCACTGAGCTTGCGCCAGAACGGGAACTGCTCCAGCCCGGAGGCGTGCGCGTAATCGCCGGCCGAACCGGCGGCCAGGAAGTTGCTGAAGTCGTCGTAGCCGCCGCGGGGGATCGGCTTGCCTACGCCGCGAACCGTGGTCTGTCCGGTGATGTAGTCGAAATTGGTCTGGCGGAACGCGCCGTAGTGGAACCAGTCGTCGCCCATCCAGCCGTCCACCATCGGGCTCTCCGGCGCGGCCACCTTCAATGCCGGATGCGGATGCACCAGCGCCATCACCACGGTGAAGCCTTCGTAGGACGAGCCCAGCATGCCGACCTTGCCATTGGACTCGGGAAGGTTTTTGACCAGCCAGTCGATCGTGTCGTAGGCGTCGGTGGAGTGATCGACCTCGCTGGCATTGAGCGGACCGTGCAGCGGTCGGGTCATCACATAGTCGCCCTGCGACCCGTACTTGCCGCGCACGTCCTGGAACACCCGAATATAGCCCGCCTGCACGAACACCTCGTCGCCCTGCGGCAGTTGCGACAGCATGTTCGGCGAGTTCAACCGCGCGGCGCGGCCGCTGGCGTTGTAGGGCGTGCGGGTCAGCAGGATCGGCGCATGTGTAGCGCCTTTGGGAATCACGATCACCGTATGCAGCTTGACCCCGTCGCGCATCGGAATCATCACCTCACGCGTGACGTAGTTGTAGCTGTCGGTCGAGGCGCTGTACGTGGCCGGGATATCCGGCGTCATCGGCGCGGTCTGCGCTAGCGCGGCGCCCCCCGAAGTCATCGCCAGCAACACGCCGCAGGCCCATCCCGCAAAACAATTTCGCATAGCACTCCCCAAAGGCTAAGGTAATGGTTGGTGCAACCTCCAGGGTCGCAAATTCTGGAACAGCACCGAATTACAGCTCGCCGCAGCAGCTCGGCAAAAGGCAAACGGCACGCTTCAACCGGCCCCGGCTCGCTGTCGTGACGGTCCGCTGGCGGTGGTCTGCACATCGGCCCGATGCCCGGCATGCGCGGCAAACCAACTGCCCGGCGGCGGGGTGTCCTTAAAATAACTGACAATGCCGCCCAATACCGCCGCGGCGATGGCCTTTTGTTGTTTGGTATCGGCCAACTTGCGCTCCTCCTGGCGGTTGCTGATGAAGGCCGTTTCGACCAGGATCGAGGGTACGTCTGGCGAATGCAGCACCACGAAGTTGGCCCGTTCGATATGCCCGCGATGGGTCGGTCCCAATTCGCCCAAGGCATGCAGCACATTGTCGGCGATCGTCTCGCTGGCCTGGATCACGTAGTCTTGCTGCATGTCCAACAGCAGCGAGGCGATGTCCTCGCTCTGCTCGCGCAGCGAGACGCCGCCCACCAGATCGGCGTTGTTTTCGCGATCAGCCAGAATCTTGCCGGCCTGCGAAGTCTTGCCGCGCAGTGAAAGCACCCACACCGAGGCGCCGCGCGCATCGGCGCCATCGGGCGCCGAATCAGCGTGGATCGACACGAACATATCCGCATGCTGGCGGCGCGCGATGCCGTAACGGTCCTGTAGCGGAACGAAGGTGTCGTCGTCGCGGGTCAGCGCGGCGCGCATGCCAGGCTGGCGGTTGATCGCTGCCGCAAGGTCCGTGCCGATGGCCAGGGTGACGTTCTTTTCCAGCACGCCATCGGGACCGTGCGAGCCCGGATCCTTGCCGCCATGACCGGGATCGACCACCACCAGCAATTTGCGTCCTACCTCCGCATGCCCGGCGTCTTCGTCCCAGGTGGCCGTCGGCTGGGCGTCCGCCGCTGCCCGCCGCCCACGCGACGGCGCGGGCGTTGGCGCCGCCTCCGGCGCGCGTGTCGAATGTGCCGCGACCGTGTCCGGCGGATCGGCCGCGTCGGCGACGCCAGGCAGCAGGTCGAGCACCAGCCGGTAGCCGTGCTGGCCATCCGGCTGCAGCACGAAACTGCTGGCGCGTGCGCCCCGTTGCGAGCTCACCAATATCTGGGTGTCCTGGCCATGCCGGGTGCTGGCGAAGCCGCGGTAAAGCCCTTGCGCGGGCAACGCGTGAAAACCCTCGCCCAATGCTCCGCCATGCAGGAGCAACGCGATCACTCCGGCGCGCGGTTCCAAGTGGTAATCCAGCGGACCGGACAGGTCGAACACCAGCCGCGTATGGCTGGCGTCGCTCCAGGCACGCATGGCGTCGATCTGACTGGGCTGGGCCACGCTCAGTGCCGGCAGCAGCCACAAGCTGCCCAACCAAAGGCACCGTAATCGACGGTGCCCGAGCAGCCGCAAAAGGTAAGTCATGCTGTCAATCCGGCTGATCGGCCGTCGGTAGTTAAGGAAACTGCCGCCGTCACGACGTACGCCTGCCCCGCCATGACGGCCGGGCAGGCGTACGCGCCGCAAAGGCAACGACTCAATTGTGACCGTTGAGCAACTCGTCGGCCAGCTTGGGCAGGTGATAGACCTTGCGCACCGCCGCCAACAGCGCGGTGGTGTCGACCGCCACAGCCCGATTGTTGGAACCGTCGTAGGTGAAATCGCCACCCAGCGAATGGATATTGCCGTCGAACACCAGGCCGATCGCCTCCCCTTGGCGATTGATCACCGGGCTGCCCGAATTGCCACCGATGATGTCGTTGTCGGTGACGAAGTCCATCGGCGTGCTCAGATCCAGGCTGGACTTGGCCTTGAGCCAGCTATCCGGGAGCTTGAACGGATCGGCGCCGGTAGCGCGTGCGTAAAGTCCGGCGAAGTCGGTGAACGGTGGCACCGGCTTGCCGCCTTCGTTCCAGCCGATCACCTTGCCGAAGGTCAAGCGTGGGGTGAAGGTGGCATCCGGGTAACTGGCGGTGCCGTCGCGCGCGAACAGCGCCTGGGCGATCGCCTCCGTCGCCTTGCGGTTCGGCGCATCAACCTCGGCCTCGTATTGCTTGCGCACCGCGCGCGCCTGCGGATCGATCGAGCGGGCCAGCACGATCATCGGATCGGTCGAGGCCGCGATCGCCTCTTCGCCGCCTTGCCAGAGCGCTTCGCGCACCGCCGGATCGGCCAGCTTGGTGCCATTGACCAGCGCCGTGGCGAGTTGATCGGGCGATTGCTTACCGAGCACCTGGTGTACGAAGTCATCGTCCGCACCCAGCCGCTGGCGCATTTTTTCCAGCGACCAGGACAACAACGTCTGCTCGTACTGCGGATACACCGGCGCGGTGGATTTCAACTGCTGCTCCAGCACCGGCAGGTTGCCGTCGCGGAAGGCCGGCAGGCGCTCGGCATCGGGCTTGGTGCGCTCGGCCGCCGCGCGCACCAGGGTGCGTGCATCAGCGAACAAGCTCGAATCGAAGCCCTGGCCGCGCTCGATCATGCTGTAGCGCGGCGCCAGCACCTCGCCTTGCTGCTGCGCCTTGGTAATCTCGGCCCACGGATCGCCGTACTTGGCCACGCGCGCCGGATCGGCCTTGATCCATGCGGCCAGGCTGGCATCGGCGTCCTGCTTGCGCGTCACGAACGACTCGTTGCTGAGCGTCTCCAACCAACCGCCGAACACCTTGAGGCTATTGTCGGCACCGAACAGGTCGTCCTGCGCCTGCTTGGTCTGCTGCTCGCCCAGGCGGCCGTACTGCCACAGCACACCGCGCTTCTCCGACAGATAGGCATAGAACGGCGTCAGTTGCTGATCGCGCAGGTAGGCCAGTTGCAGCCACGGGGTCTGCCGCTGGGTGGAACCGGGATTGCCGACGATGAAGGTCATATCGCCCGCTTTGACGCCTTCACTGGCGAACTTAAGATACTGCGGCGTCTTGGCCGGCTTGCCGTCGACGTAGGCGCGGAAGAAGGTCACGTCCAGGTCGTAGCGCGGAAAATTGAAATTGTCCGGGTCACCGCCGAAGAACGCGATGCTCTGCTCCGGCGCGAACACCAGCCGCACGTCCTGAAAACGGCGGTACTTGTACAGCGCGTAGCGGCCACCGTGGTACAGCGTCACCACATCGCAGCGCCAGGTCTTGGCATCGCCAGCGACGCACTGCTTTTCGATCGCGCTGTTGATGGCGCGTTCGGCCGCGATACGTTCGGCGCCGCTCTTGCCGGCGGTCGCGGCGTTGACCTTGGCGGTAACGTCGCTGATCGAGTCAAGCTGATTGAGCTCGACCTCCGGGCATTTCGGCTCGTCCTCGCGCTTGTCGACGCTGAAGCCGTCGGCCATGTAATTGGTCTGGCTGTTGGAAATCTGCGACAGGCACGCGTTGGCGCAATGGTGGTTGGTCATCACCAGGCCATCGGCAGAAACGAACGAGCCCGAGCAGCCCTCGGCCAGGCGCACCGTGGCGTGCTGCACCCGGTCGATCCACGCCTGGCTGGGCGTAAACCCGTAGCGTTGCTGCATCTGCTGGACCGGCAGATGATCGAGTGTCCACATGCCTTCGTCGGCCAGCGCCACGCCCGCACCGAACGCCAGCACAGTGGCGACGAAACCACCTATCGCGTACTTCATGCTTGATTCCTTGAGCAATGTTATAAGCTAACATTAGAGCCCATGCCGCAGACACGTGGCTAGGTGTCGAAAGTCACTCGCGCCACCGCCGCTCATGAAACCGGCACCTCGCCCGCACGATGCCGCGAGCTTGCGTCATGGATTTGGCGTGAGCAGCTCGACCCTGCGCGCCGGGCGCCAAGACCTAGCATGGCCCAGGGTCAACTCCGAAAGCATCTCCTCCCTGGGCGGGCAGGCTCGACAATCGCCCCCCGCACGCGGCGCTGCCTTAACATCGGCGCTTCCACCTCCCCAAGGCGTCCGCCATGAGCGACCTCACAGGCAAGACCCTGTTCATCACCGGCGCCTCGCGTGGTATCGGTCTGGCGATCGCCCTGCGTGC
>JBEVMS010000310.1:0-4539 GCA_040508515.1 Dyella sp.
GGATCGCGGGCATCGCAACATCTATGCGCCGCATCCGTCACGGACCGGGTGGATCGATTCAGATGCCGTCGCAGGCTTTGCCGTCGCGCACGAACGGGTATTTGACCTGACGCACCGGCACTTCGCGCCCGCGGATGTCCACTTTCAACGCACCCAGCTCGCCCGCCGGCACGCGCGCGAAAGCCACCGCCTTGTTGAGCGTGGGCGCAAAACTGCCGGAGAGGATTTCACCCTCGCCATGCGCGGTCAGCACCTTCTGACCGTGGCGCAGCACGCCCTTGTCGTCCAGCACCAGACCGATCATCACCCGCGGCACGCCAGCGGCTTGCTGCTTTTCAAGTGCGGCGCGACCGATGAAATCACGGCCTTCATCCAGCGCAACGGTCCAGCCCAGATTGGCCTCCCACGGCGTCACGCTCTCGTCCATGTCCTGGCCGTAGAGGTTCATGCCGGCCTCCAGCCGCAGCGTGTCGCGCGCGCCCAGACCCGCCGGCGCTACGCCCGCGGCGGCCAGTGCGTTCCACAGCGCCACGGCCTGGTCTTGCGGCACGATGATCTCGAAGCCGTCTTCGCCGGTGTAGCCCGTGCGCGCCACGAACAACGCCATGCCACCTGGACCGGCCGTCTCGGTGGCCACAAACTTGCCCAGCTTGGCCACGCGGGTGCGATCGGATTCGGCCAGCAGGCCGAGCACCTTGTCGCGTGCGTTGGGACCTTGCACCGCGATCATCGCGAAGTCCGGGCGCTCGCTCACCTTCACCTCGAACGCCTTGGCCTGCTGTTCGATCCAGGCCAGATCCTTGGCGCGAGTGGCCGCGTTGACCACCAGGCGGAAGAAATCCTCGGTCCAGAAGTAGGCGATCAAGTCGTCGATCACGCCGCCGCGCTCGTCCAGCATGCACGAGTACAGCGCTTTGCCCTGCACTTTGAGCTTGTCGATGTTGTTAGCCAGCAAGTGGCGGAGAAACTCGCGCGTGCGCGCGCCGTGCAGGTCCACCACGGTCATGTGCGACACGTCGAACATGCCCGCATCGCGGCGCACCGCATGGTGCTCCTCGATCTGCGAGCCGTAGCTGATCGGCATGTCCCAGCCGCCGAAGTCGACCATCCGGGCGCCGAGCGCGCGATGGGTGTCGTTGAGGATGGTCTTATCGGTCATTGCCAGCAGCCAAAAGGAAAGGAATCGATTATCACCGGCGCCCGAGCGCAATCCAAGCCGACGCGATGTGCGCTTGCAAAACACCCTATGACACTGAACTATCCAGGCATGAGCCCATCGCGCCCGACTAGTGCCGGCAGTGTGCATCTGGACGGGACGTCCAGTCGGCCGCGTCTTCAACTGGGGGGCGACTGGACCTTGGCGCACTACAACGCGCTGGAACGGCAACTGGACGCGCTGCCGGCACCGGTCGACGCCAGCGTCGAGGTGGATCTGCTGGGACTGGGCCAGCTCGATACGGCCGGTGCCTCGCTCCTGGTGCGCTGCCTCGGCTGCACGCGTCTGGTCACCCTGGCCGAGGCCACCCCCGAGCTGCCGCCCGAGCGACTGGCACTGATCCAGACCATCGGCGCATCCCTGCGCGACTATTGCCAACCGCCGCCACGGGTGGCCCCGGCCACAGGGCTGCTGGTGCTCGAACGCATCGGCATCTCGATGGAACGCACCTGGCGCCAGGTGCTCAAGCTGCTGGGCTTCATCGGGGTGATCCTGGAAGCGCTGGCACGCAACGCGTTTCATCCTAAACGCTGGCGCATCACCGCACTGGTGGCGCAGATGGAGCAGACCGGCTGGGACGCGGTGCCGATCGTCGCGCTGCTGACCTTCATGATCGGCGCGGTGGTGGCCTTTCTGGGCGCCACCGTGCTGGCCGATTTCGGCGCCACTTACTACACGGTCGATCTGGTGGCGTTCTCGTTTCTGCGCGAGTTCGGCGTGCTGTTGACCGCGATCCTGATCGCCGGCCGCACCGCCAGTGCGTTCACCGCGCAGCTCGGTTCGATGAAGGCCAATCAGGAGCTGGACGCGATCCGCACGCTGGGTTTGTCGCCGATCGATCTGCTGGTGCTGCCGCGCGTGCTGGCGCTGTTGCTGACCCTGCCGATGCTGACCTTCATCGCGATGATCGCTGGCCTGGCAGGCGGCGCAGTGGTCTGCGCGCTGACGCTGGAGATTCCGCCGATTCGTTTTCTGGCCCTGCTCAAGGCGGATATCGGCGTGCGGCATTTCGTGATCGGCATGGTCAAGGCGCCGGTATTCGCCTTCCTGATCGCCACCATCGGCTGCCTGGAGGGAATGAAGGTTTCCGGCAGCGCGCAATCGGTCGGCGAGCACACCACCTCCAGCGTGGTGCAGTCGATTTTCGTGGTAATCCTGGTCGATGCGGTGGCCGCGCTGTTCTTTATGGAGATGGGCTGGTGAGCGCCCAACCCGCCGCGCAGCCGGCGCGTGAGGTGCTGATCGCGGTGCGCGATCTGGGCAATCGCTTCGGCAGTCAGGTGGTGCATGAGCATCTGGATCTGGACGTCTATCGCGGCGAAATTCTCGGCGTGGTCGGCGGCTCGGGCACCGGCAAGTCGGTGCTGCTGCGCTCGATCATCGGCTTGCAGCATCCTGTGGCCGGCCACGTGCAGGTGTTCGGCCAGGATCTGCTCACGCTCGATGCGCAGGCGCGCTCGCAGGTGGAACGCCGCTTTGGCGTGCTGTTTCAGAATGGCGCGCTGTTTTCCTCGCAGACGGTGGGCGAAAACATCGCGATGCCGCTGATCGAGCACGCCGGCTTGCGCCGCGCCGACGCCGAGCAACTGGCGGGCGTCAAACTGGCGCTGGCCGGCTTGCCCGAGGGCACCGAACGAAAATATCCCGCGCAACTGTCCGGCGGCATGATCAAGCGCGCCGCGTTGGCACGCGCCCTGGCGCTGGACCCGGAAATTCTGTTCCTGGACGAACCGACCTCGGGACTGGACCCGATCAGCGCGGCGGCGTTCGACAAGCTGATCGTCACCTTGCGCAACGCGCTGGGGCTTACCGTGTTCCTGGTCACGCACGATCTGGATACGTTGCACAGCATCTGCGATCGCGTCGCCGTGTTGTCGCAGAAAAAAGTCCTGGCGATCGGCCCGCTGGCCGAGGTGGCGCAGACCCACGACGACTGGGTGCAGTCGTATTTCCACGGCCCGCGTGGCCGTGCCGCGGAGCGCGCCAGTGAGGCCGCCGCCACCGTCCCACCGGAGCGCTGATGATGGAAACCCGTGCCCACCATGTGTTGATCGGACTGTTCACCGTCGTCGTCGTGGTCGCCGCGCTGCTGTTCGGTTTGTGGTTGGCCAAGTCCAGCGCCGATCGCGCCTTCCGCGACTACGACGTGGTTTTCACCGAGGCCGTCACCGGACTGACCCGCGGCGCCAGCGTGCAGTACAGCGGGATCAGCGTCGGCGCGGTCACCCAATTGCGGCTGGACCCGGCCGATCCGCGGCGGGTGCTGGCCCGCGTGCGCCTGAGCGCCGACACCCCGGTCAAACAGGACACCCGTGCCAAGCTGGCGCTGACCGGCATCACGGGCACCACCATCATCCAGCTATCCGGCGGCTCGCCCCAGTCCGCGCCATTGGCCGGGCGTGACGATACGGTGCCGGTGATCGTCGCCGATCCCTCGCCGCTGACCAAACTGCTTGCCAATGGCGAGGACCTGATCGGCAACATCAGCGATGTCGTGCGACGCGCCAACCGGCTGCTGTCGGATCAGAACATGCAACACATCCAGCAGACCCTGGCGCATCTGGATCAAGCCAGCGGCGCGGTGGCCAGCCAGCGCGACGACATCCGTGTACTTTTGGCGCAACTGATCCAGGCCAGCCGCACCGCCAACGCCACGTTGCAGCAAGCGCAGCAACTGATCAGCCACACCGACGGGCTGATCGGCCAGCAGGGCAAGGCCACGCTCGATAGCGCGCAAGCGGCTATGGCCTCGCTTCAACGTAGCAGCGACAGCATCGAGCGACTGCTCAATGACAATCGGGACTCACTCGACGGCGGCATGCGCGGTCTCAACGAGCTGGGGCCGGCGGTGCACGAGCTGCGCCAAACCCTGGGCACCCTGCGCACGATCACCCACAGGCTGGACGCCAACCCGGCTGGCTATTTGCTGGGCCGCGAGCAACCGAAGGAATTTCAACCATGAAAGCGCATCACCTGCTGCTCGCCGTCACGCTACTGCTCAACGCCTGCTCGATCCTGCCCCAGGCCGAAGCGCCCAATGTCTACCTGTTGCCTGGCAGCCCGGGCGCCCGCCCACGCCAGGTCACTGCGGTGGATTGGTCGCTGCGCATCCAGACCCCGCAAGCCGGCGCCAGCCTGGACAGCACGCGTATCGCGGTGGTGCCAGCCGATCATGTGATCACCACTTACCACGGCGCGCGTTGGAGCGATCCCGCGCCGGTGCTGCTGCGTGATCGATTGCTGGATACCTTTCGTCATGACGGTCGCGTGCGTGCGCTTTCCAGCGACGATGAAAATCTGCAGGCCGATTACGTCCTGGGCGG
>JBEVMS010000010.1:0-3236 GCA_040508515.1 Dyella sp.
GACGCTGCTGCTCGACTTCCATCGCGGTGACTTCTTCTTCGCTGCGCACGCGCACGCGCGCCAGCATTTGCACCACTTCGGTCTTGATACGGTCGAGCATGGCGGAGAACAGCTCGAACGACTCGCGCTTGAATTCTTGCTTGGGCTGCTTCTGCGCATAGCCGCGCAGGTAGATGCCCTGGCGCAGGTAATCCATGCTGGCCAGATGCTCCTTCCAGGCGTTGTCGACCACGCTGAGCATGATGTGCTTTTCCAACTGGCGCATGGTGTCAGCGCCAAGCTGCGCCTCGCGGCTGGCAAACAGCTCATCCATCGCCGCACGCACGTGCTTGAGCACGCTGCCGGCATCGGCTTCCTGCTGCTGCTCGATCCAATGCGGCAGGTCGAGCTGCAAGCCGAACTCGCTGTCTAGCTCGCGATCCAGGCCTGCCAAGTCCCACTGCTCGTCGATACTTTCAGCCGGCACGTAGCGGTACACCAGATCGCTGACCACGTCATGACGGATGTCGACCACGGTGGCCGAGACATCGTCCAGCTCCAGCAGCTCGTCGCGCTGGCGGTAGATCACCTTGCGCTGATCGTTGGCGGTGTCGTCGAATTCCAGCAGGTGCTTACGGATGTCGAAGTTGTGCTGCTCGACCTTGCGCTGGGCCTTCTCGATCTGCCGGCTGATCATCCGATCTTCCAGCGCGTCGTCTTCCTTCATGCCGAAGCGGCGCATCCAGCGCACCAGGCCTTCGCCGCCGAAAATGCGCAGCAGGTTGTCCTGCAGCGACAGGTAGAAACGCGAGGAACCCGGATCGCCCTGACGGCCGGAACGACCGCGCAACTGGTTGTCGATACGCCGCGACTCGTGCCGCTCGGTACCGATGATGTGCAGTCCACCGGCGGCAAGTACCTGTTCATGACGCGCCTGCCAGTCGGCCTTGACCTTGGCCCGCTCAGCCTCATCAGCGCCTTCGGGCAGCGCCGCGTAGGCCGCTTCCAGACTGCCGCCGAGCACGATATCGGTACCGCGACCGGCCATGTTGGTGGCGATCGTGACCGAACCGGGCGCACCGGCCTGCGCCACGATGTGCGCTTCGCGCTCGTGCTGCTTGGCGTTGAGCACCTCGTGCGGAATCTTGGCCTGTTGCAGCAGGTTGGAGAGCAGCTCGGACACCTCGATCGAGGTGGTGCCCACCAGCACCGGCTGACCGCGACTGAAGCAATCCTTGATGTCCTCCACCACCGCCTTGTACTTGGGCTCCTGGCTCAGGAACACCATGTCCGAATTGTCCTTGCGGATCATCGGCTTGTGCGTCGGGATCACCACCACTTCCAGCCCGTAGATGGTCTGGAACTCGTACGCCTCGGTGTCGGCCGTACCGGTCATGCCGGCCAGCTTCTTATACATGCGGAACAGGTTCTGGAAGGTGACCGTGGCCAGCGTCTGGTTCTCGCGCTGGATCGGCACGCCTTCCTTGGCCTCGACCGCCTGATGCAGGCCATCGGACCAGCGCCGTCCCGGCAGGGTGCGGCCGGTGAACTCATCCACGATCACCACCTCGCCGTCGCGCACGATGTAATCGACGTCGCGGTGGTAGATGGCATTGGCGCGCAGCGCGGCGTTGAGGTGATGCACCACGGCCAGGTTCTTCGAGTCGTACAGCCCGCTGCCGTCCTCGATCACCGCCGCCTCGCGCAGCAGCTCGTCGGCGTGCGACATGCCCTCTTCGGACAGGTGCACCTGCTTCTGCTTTTCATCGACCCAATAATCGCCGGCGCCGTCCTCGGCTTCCTGACGGATCATCTTGGGCACGATCTTGTTGACCGCCAGATACAGCTGCGGTGAGTCCTCGGCCGGGCCGGAGATGATCAGCGGGGTGCGCGCCTCGTCGATCAGGATCGAGTCCACCTCGTCGACGATGGCGTAGTTGAGGCCGCGCTGGTAGCGCTGCTCCTTGCTGAGCGCCATGTTGTCGCGCAGGTAGTCGAAGCCGAACTCGTTGTTGGTGCCGTAGGTGATGTCGGCGGCGTAGGCCGCGGCCTTGTCGGCGTGATCCATGCCCGGCCAGACCACGCCCACCGAAAGCCCCAGAAAGTTATAGAGCTTGCCCATCTGCGCCGAGTCGCGACGCGCCAGGTAGTCGTTGACGGTGACTACATGCACGCCCTTGCCCTCGAGCGCGTTCAGATACACCGGCAACGTGCCGACCAGGGTCTTGCCCTCACCGGTACGCATTTCCGCGATGCGACCCGAATGCAGCACCATGCCGCCGATCATCTGCACGTCGTAGTGGCGCATGCCGAGCACGCGCTTGGCCGCCTCGCGCACGGTGGCGAAGGCTTCGGGCAGCAATTTGTCCAGCGACTCGCCGGCGGCGACACGCTGCTTGAAGGCGTCGGTCTTGCCGCGCAGTTGGTCGTCGCCGAGCTTTTCGAACTCCGCTTCCAACGCATTGATCCGGGCGACGGATTTGGACAACTGGCGCAGCACGCGTTCGTTACGACTGCCGAAAACGCTCGTCAAAGCACGATTGAACATCGATCTTCCGGATCAGGAGACAGAAACCGCCCGCCCGAGCGAAGCCGGTTGGGACGAAAGGACGAATGATACTAGGGTAGGCCGCTTAGGCCCAAACACCCGGCCTTGCGCCCGACCTGCGGCTGCGCTAACCACCCCAAACATTCTCGTATTGCGGGATGGCGGCAGATTCAAAGGTTTCAAGAGCGCACCGAGGACTCTGCAGCGAGTCACGCATGCCTCCGGACTCGTCGTCGCCACCCACGCTAATCGAACACGGTGGTCACCCCCCCCCCCGACATAATCCGACTCGCCGCCATCACCGTCAAAATCACCACGGTGCGCGCGCTCCCCGAACACACCCAGCCAGACGGTGCGAGTATCATCGCAGTACCTCACCCCTCTACAGATCAGCCGCTATGCAGCGCTCGCCCTCCGGACCCGGTCGCCGCAGCAACGGACCGCGCGCCGTGATCGAATACGGTCCGATCGCCGCGCTGGCTAAAAAGGCCAGTGCGCTGGGTGCACTCGATCGCGCGCTGCGTCAAACCCTGCCGATGCCCCTGCGCGAGCAAGTGCGCTTTGCCAATCTGCGCGCAGGGCGATTGATTTTTTTGGCGCCGACCTCCGCCTGGGCGGCCCGGCTTCGGCTGATGCAGACCAAGATTCTCGATTCCGCCCGCGCGATCGGGGTAAATGCCTACGCCGTCGCGGTAAAAGTGGCGCCGCT
>JBEVMS010000018.1:0-12344 GCA_040508515.1 Dyella sp.
GAATGCCTGACGTTGACCACACAGCCCGCGTTGGCGGGGCTCCCTTAATCGGCTTTAGTCTTTGTAGGCAAAGCCTTACAGCGCGTATGTGGCTGCGGCGAGAGTGTAGCAGACGGGCATGGGATCATCACGCGAGCATGGCGTCGAAATATATTGCGATTCAAGGGTGGCGAGGTGCGCTGCGGCAAGTACGTCGATACCGCACGTGACGGTCGCGATGGCGCAGGGTTTCCCCCGAGACGGAGAGGCCCGAAGTCCGCTGGATGCCAGCGGCATGCTATGAGCACGCGGCGAACGTAGTGCAAGCGTAAGCGGCGCGCTAGCACGCCTCGTGGACTGCCCTTTCAAGGCTGGATTTGGCCGGCGGTACTGTTGAGAAAAGGTCCGTTCGGACGTTTGGATTTAGACGTCCAGGCGTCCATGTCATGGTTTTAGGCGGGGCCATGGTGCGAGGCTTGGCCCGACGGCGAACGCCGTCAGGCCATGGGATCATTCTGCGGCAGCAGTGGACGCCGCCCCAAGCTGTCCGGTGATCGGCAGGTTGCGTATGCGTGTGCCGGTCGCCGCGAAAATCGCATTGGCCAACGCCGGCGCGACCGGGGGCAGGCCTGGCTCGCCGACGCCGCCAAGAGGTTGCTCGAAGTTGTCCGACGCCACCAGGTGAACATGGATCTCGCGGGGTGATTCGCTCATGCGCAGCACGCGGAAAGCGTTGAAATTGGTTTGTTCGGTGCGACCGTTCTTGAACGTGATCTGGCCATGCATGGCCAGTCCGATGCCCATGATCACCGCGCCTTCCATCTGGGAACGCACCCGCTCAGGATTGACCTGTGGCCCGCAGTCGATCGCGATATCCACGCGCGGAATGCTCACGCTGCCGTCGCTAGCGACGTCGACTTCACACACCACGGCGGTGTAGGTGACGAAGCTGCGGTGTGCGGCGATCCCCCGGCCGCGTCCCTTGGGCAGCGGCTGGCCCCAGCGGGCCGCGTTGGCGACGGTTTCGATTACTCGCTTCCAGCGTGCAGTGTCCACCGGATAGAGCGTGGGATTCTCGCCGTAGTTGCCTACCGGCACCAGCGCATCGGGTTGAAATTGCCGGTCGGGGCCGAGCAGCTCGATCAGAAAATCCTTGTGATCGCGGCCGGCGGCGTGCGCCAGTTCGGCAACGAAACTCTGGATACCGAACGCGTGTGGAATGTTGTACACCGAGCGAAACCAGCCGATGCGGGTATGCGCCCTCGCCTCGGGGTTTTCGATTCGAATGTTGGGAATGGCGAAGGGCAGGTCGGTGATGCCCTGGTTGAGTTCGCCGGCTGCTTCATGTCCGGTGTCCGGCGCAAAGGTCGAGGCGATCGACGGCGCCGCGCTACGGTGCAGCCAGCCGGTGACCTTGCCGGCGCTGTCCAGGGCGGCCTCGAAATGCTCCATCGAAACGGCGTGGAAATAATCGTTGGTGATGTCGTCCTCGCGCGTCCAGGTCAGCTTGACCGGCTTGCCCATCGCGCGTGACAGCAGCGCCGCTTCGACCACGTAATCCGGCTTGGATTTACGCCCGAAGCCGCCGCCGAGCAGGGTGACGTTGATGGTGACGCTTTCCAAAGGCAAGCCCAGTGCTTTGGCTACTTGCGTGCGCGCCTCCTGCGGAGCCTGGATGCACGTCCAAACCTCGCAGAGCCCCTCGGTGACAGTAGCCACGGCCGCCGGCGGCTCCATCGAGGCATGCGCCAAATGTGGAATGTAGTAGGTGGCACTGACGCGCTTGGCCGTGCCAGCCCATGCGCTGGCAACGTCGCCGTCGTTGCGGATCAGCTTGCCCGGTTGCTGGGTGGCCTGTTCGAGTTGAGCGCGGTAGGCGGTGGAGTCGTAGCCGGTGTTCGGCCCCGCATGCCATTGGATTTTCAATTGCTGGCGCGCATCGATCGCGCTCCAGGTGTCCTGCGCGATCACCGCGACGCCACCCAGCGGCTGAAAACCCGAGGGTAACGCGGCGCTGTCAAGCGACATTATCTTGACCACGCCAGGCCGTTTTTCAGCGGCGCTGGCGTCGTAAGAGGCCAGCGTGTCGCCGTACACCGGTGGTCGGGCGACTACCGCGTAGAGCATGCCGTCCAGACGGGTGTCGATGCCGTAGTGCGCGCTGCCGCTGACGATGTCGCCACCATCGATAAGATCGGTCTTGCCCTTGCCGATGTAGCGAAACTCAGTGGGGTTTTTCAGCGCCAGCATGTCCGGCTTGGGTGCTGGTAGCGCAGCGGCCTTGACCGCCAGTGCACCGAAGCCCAGCGTGCGACCCGAGGCGGCATGCGCTACCTCGTGCACGCCGGTACTGACGTCGCTGAGCGGCACGCCCCACGTCGTGGCGGCGGCCTGTTCCAGCATCAAGCGCGCGGCGGCACCGGCGCGGCGCAGCGCGGCAAAGCTTTGGCGCAGGCTGCGCGAACCATCGGTGTTCTGATTGCCGTAGCGATCCTCGTCGCCGGTCGCCTGCTTGACCTTGACCCGTGACCAATCCGCGCCCAGTTCGTCGGCGATCACCATCGCCACGCTGGTGCGCACGCCTTGGCCCATCTCCGAGCGAATGCACAGGATGCTGACGCTGCCATCGGCGGCGATCTCCACGAACAGATGGGGGTCGTCGCGCAGGCCGTGTTCCATGCCGGCGCCGCCATACTGTTTATCGGGCGCGCCGATCGCCGTGCGGGAAAACGACAAGCCGCCGACGGCGAGCAGCAGGCTGCCTGCGCCAAAGCCGAGTAGGAAGGAACGCCGGCTTTCATTGCAAATGGTCAGTTCGGCGTTCTTCATGGAGTGCCTGCCTCGCCGGCGGCCAGCTTGATCGCGGCGCGAATCCGCGTGTAGGTGCCACAACGGCAGATGTTGCCGGACATCGCCTGATCGATATCGGCATCGCTCGGATGTGGCGTGGTCTTCAGCAGCCAGGCGGCCTGCATGATCTGGCCCGGCTGGCAGTAGCCGCATTGCGCCACGTTCAATGCCTGCCAGGCTTTTTGAACCGGGTGGCTATGGTCTGGCGAGAGTCCTTCGATGGTGGTCACCTGTTTGCCGGCGACGGCCGCCAGCGGGGTGATGCAGGCGCGGGTGGCGGTGCCATCGATATGTACGGTGCAGGCGCCGCATAGCGCCATGCCGCAACCGAACTTGGTGCCGGTGAATCCCAGCGTGTCCCGTAAATACCACAGCAGTCGCATATTCGGATCGCCATCGAACTGCTGCTGGCTTCCGTTGACGGTCAGGGAAATCATGGCGTTCCTCGCAGGCTGGTTAGATAACCGCGCATCGGAGCGACTATAGCCGAGGCACTTTTGCCGATACGGCAAGTGAACAAAATTTCATCTCTCCGATGCAACGACGCCTCGACTTTGAGGTCGAGGCGTCGCTGAAAATGCATCGTGCGTCACGTATTACGTGGCGCAGCGAACGGCTTACTGCCCGCGCATGCGGCCCTGGAAACGCGGCGCGCCGTTGCCCATGTGCGGCAGGCGAATCTTGCCGATGGTGGCGATGCGCTCTTCGGCCAGGCGGTCGGCGGCCTTGTAGGTCGGCACATTTTCGGACTGGGATATCTCGAAGATGCGTCCCAGGTTGTAGTAGATCGTGCGCATCATGCGCATCGCGCGTTCGCGGTTGTAGCCGTCGATTTCCAGCGAGATATTCATCACGCCACCGGCATTGACCGCGTAATCGGGCGCATAGAGCACGCCACGGCGGGCCAGCTCATCGCCGATGGCATCGTTAGCCAGCTGGTTGTTGGCCGCGCCGCAGATAATCGTGGCCTTGATGCGGTCGATGGTCTGCTCGTTGACGGTGCCGCCCAGCGCGCAGGGCGAGTAGACGTCGGCATCGACGTCGTAGATTTCATCCAGGCCGACCGCTTCGCAGCCCAGTTCGTCGACGCAGCGCTGCACCGCATCCTTGTTGATGTCGGTGACAAATACCTTGGCGCCCTGCTCGCGCAACAGCTTGATGAACTCGCTGCCGACGTGGCCGCAGCCCTGCACGGCGTAGCTGTACTTGCCGACATCCTCGTTGCCATATTTGACCTGCAACGTGGCCATCAAACCCTGCAAGGTGCCATAGGCGGTGAACGGGGACGGGTCGCCCGAGCCACCGTGCACTTGATGCACGCCGGTAACGAACTCGGTTTCGCGGAAGACGTATTCCATGTCGTTGACGTCGATGCCGACGTCTTCGGCGGTGATGTAGCGGCCGTTCAACGAATTGACGAAACGACCGAACGCGCGGAAGAGCGCCTCGGACTTGTCCTTGGACGGATCGCCGATGATCACCGCCTTGCCGCCGCCGAGGTTGAGTCCAGCCACCGCGTTCTTGAAGGTCATCCCGCGCGACAGCCGCAGCACGTCGTTGATCGCGTCCTGCTCCGTCTTGTAGGGCCACATGCGCAGGCCGCCCAGGGCGGGGCCCAGCACGGTGTTATGGATCGCGATGATGGCCTTCAGGCCAGCGTCCTTGTTATGGCAGAAGACGACTTCTTCGTGGCCGGTGTTGGCGATGGTTTCGAAAATCATGGCGATGCAGAACTCCGAGGAAGGTGCCGAAAGGTAAGTTTTGTTCGGCTAAGGCATTGCAAAATATGAAAAACCACCGTCTCCGGACGGATCGGAAACGGTGGTTGGACGGCGTATTCTAGTACCACTGGGCGCGCGGCTAAACTGCGCCGCAGCAAAAGCAGGCGGCGCGCGTCGCCTTGCTGATGCAACGCACGCAGCTCGCGGCATGGCATGCGCGTGGCGTTGGCCGGGTTCAGCGTGGGAAGGCGTGCTTGGCGCGTGCCGGTTTGGGCATATGGACGTCCAAAAGACGTGGTGATTAATCCGTCGCCGCGCCCAGCCGATCCCAGTAGGGCGGCTGACCGATGTGTTCGAGCAGGTAGTCGGTGATCAGCCTGACCTTGGCCGAGCGCAGCCGATTTTCCGGATACAGCAAATGGATGCCTTGCGGCTCGGCGTCGACCGAGGCCTGCCAGTCGGTCAGCACGACCCGCAGCGCGCCCGTGCGCAGCACCTCTTCGCTGTACAGCCAGCTAGGAAACAACACCAGTCCTTGATCGGCGATGGCGGCGGCGACAAGGCTTTCAGCGTTGTTGCCGCGCAGGTTGCCGCTCACTTCCAGTGCCTCGTAGGCGGGGCAGTCCGGGCGACGAAAATACCAGCGCTGGGCGCCACGCGGGCCTTTGTAAAGCAGGCAATTGTGCGCGCTCAGCTCGCCCGGACTCTGCGGCTCGCCGTGCCGACGCAGGTAGCCGGGGCTGGCACACAGCAAATAACGCTGCTCGCCCAGGTCACGCGCGATCAAACCCGAATCGTTCAAGCGCCCTACGCGCACGGTGAGGTCGGCGCCTTCCTGCACCGGATCGATGAAGGCGTCGGTGAGCGTCAACTCCACCGTGAGTGCGCCATGCAGCCGCTGAAAACCTAGCAGCAATGGCGCGATATGCAGCCGGCCCAGCGCCAGCGGCGCGTTCACCCGCAACACGCCGCTGGGCGGTGCATTGATGCCGGCGGCCGCCTCGGCGGCCAGATCCAGTTGCTCAAGTGCTTCGCGCACTTGCTGGTAGTAGCGTTCACCGGCATCGGTCAGGCGCACCGCGCGGGTATGCCGGAACAACAACTGCTGGCCGATCTCGCGCTCCAACGCGGCGATGTGACGCGACACCGAGGAGGCCGGTACGCGGTAGTGGCGCGCAGTGGCGACAAAGCTGCCACTGGCCGCCACCTTGGCGAAAAAGCGCAAGGCCTTGAGCTGCATTGAGTTGCTCCAATCGCAATAGTCATTTCCAAACATGCCACATTGTTACGTTTATGACATGCAACTAGGGTGGCGGTTTTTGCGATCGAGAGAGCGATGACGCAGGCGTTGATTCTGTTACTGGTGCTGCTTGCCGGGATGGGCTTGTCGATCGAGGCCGGCCTACTGGGCCCCTTGGGTGAGGAAGTGGGGCATCTGTGGGCGACCTTGGGAATTTTTTCGGTGGGGGCCGCCTTGCTGAGCGTCGGGTTGGTGTTCGGTCGGCCGCGCCTGCGCCTGCTGTTCGCGCAGCCGCGCTGGCAGTTGCTGGGCGGCATCATCGGACCGGTCTATGTGGTGACGTTGACCCTGGCCACGCCGCGCATCGGCGTGGGCCTGACCATGGTTGGGATTCTTTGCGGCCAGGTCGCGGCCAGCTTGCTGATCGATCACTACGGCTGGCTGGGCAGTACGCGCAAGCCGGTCGACCGTTACCGGTTGGGCGCGCTAGTAGCGATCCTGGCGGCGCTGTGGCTTATTCATTGAGGAACCCGAGATGACCGTACTGATTCTTTTACTGGTGGTAATCAGCGGCGCCTTGCTCTGCGCGCAGTCGGCGATCAACGGTCGCCTGGGTAGCCAGGTCGGCGTGCTGGAAAGTAGCTGGCTGACCTTCGCGCTGGGCGCGCTGGTGGTGTACCTGTTGGCGTTCTTTCTGGAAACGCCGCACAGCCAGACCTTGTTTAGCGTACCGCGCTGGCAAGTCTGCGGCGCCTTTTTCGGCGTGGTCTATGTGCTGGTGATCGTCTTCGCGATGCCGCGCGTGGGTACCGCCGCCGCCACCGTGGCGGTGATCAGCGGGCAGTTGCTGATGAGCTTGCTGATCGACAATTTCGGCTGGTTGCACAACACGCCCATTCATCTGGATGCGCGTCGTTACCTGGCGATGGCCTTGCTGGCGCTGGCGCTGTATCTGATTTATCAGGGCAATCGCAGCCATGATCGGCGTACCCAGGGCAATGCGGCGCGGGCCGTGGAATAGCGCGGCTGGCGATCGCCGAACAAAATTTGTGCGCGACGCTTACACCACGCGATGCGCGTGGGCAGTATGTTATCGAACATCGCCGGTGGAACAGTGCACCAGCGGACCACGGCGAGGCGGTCGAGCTGTCTTCGCCGTGGTCGGTCAAGCCTAGGCTGGCGTCGCTGGACTCAGCGACCCCAGTAGCCGTCGCGCCAATGCCAGTTGGGGCCACGCTGCACCCACACGCCCGGCACCCAGTGGTAGCCCGGCCGGCCACGCATCCAGTAGCCGCCGACCCATACATGGCGATGCGCGTAGGCATCCCAGCGCCAATAGCCCGGTGCCCAGACGTAGCCTGGACGGCCTGGCGGCATCCGCTCGTAGTGCGGAGGCGGCGGCGCCATGCCGGCATCGACCACCACCACGGTGCGCGCCGCCGCCGGCACGGCATACACCGCACCGCCCAGGGCGACTCCCAGCATGCCGGCGAGTGCAAAGGTTCGGGTAAGGCGATTCATTTGGTATCCCTTTTTATAGAAGCCGGCGATCTCCGGCAGAAAGGGAAAACGCGGCATGTCGCCGTCTGTTGACGTTGTTGCCGGGTGATATTCAGCCTCCGTAAGGAAAAGTGCCAGCGCGCTCATTCACGACGTTGAGTGATGTTGTGTCGATGGCGCTTTGGCGTGAGCGGGATGGTGGCCCGTTGGATGGCGAGCGCCGGCTGCGAGCGTTGCGCAGCCTCGTCATGGCACTTTGGCTGGAGGCATGAATCGCCACGGCGAACTGCGCGCTCGGGCCCAAGGTCGCGCTCACGTTATAGTTTGCGATTGGTTTCCCATCGATGCCTGTGATGCCCACCACCATCCAACCTAGCCTGCCGCCGCGCCAGCGCAGTGGGGCGACGGCCAGCCTCAAGCTGGCCGCGCTGCGGACCGCTTTCGCTGTAGGCGGTCGAGTGGCGCCGACGCGCACGGTGGCGGCGGCGGCGCGTCTGTTGTGCACGCCTTTCGCCAGCAGCCGCAGTCGCGCGCAAGCGGTAAGCGCCGCCAGCGGGGTGGGCCACGCATGGCTGGTGTTGGAGGGCGAGCGTCTGGCGATCTACGAGTGGGGCGATCCGCAAACCCAACCGTATGTGTTGCTGGCGCATGGCTGGTCCAGTTTCGGGCTGCGCTTTCTGCCGTGGATCGAGGGTTTGCGCGCGCAAGGCTATGCGGTGCTGGCATTCGATCAGCGCGGCCACGGCTACAGTGAAGGGACGTTGTGCTCGCTGCCGGATTTTGCGCGGATCATCGGCGCGATTGGCCGTCACTACGGCGAAGCGGCCTGGGCGATCGCCCATTCGCTGGGCGGCGCCGCACTGGTGCTGGCGCAGGACGAGCACTGGCGCGCGCGCGGCATGATCCTGCTGGCGCCGGCGATCGATCCGCTGGCCGCCACCGCGCGCTTCGGTCGCTTCATCCGGTTGCGCGAGGCGTTGCAACCGCGGCTGCATGCGCAATTACAGCGACATACCGGCATCAGCATCCATGCGCTGGATGTGCGCGCCAAGGTCGATGAGCTGCACGTGCCTGCGCTGATCGTGCACGACCGCGACGATCATGACGTGCCGCAGGCTGAGGGCGAGGAATTGGCGCGGCGCTGGCGCGGTGCCCGCTGGTTGCCCACACAAGGCTTGGGCCATCGCGACGTGCTGAGCGATCCAGCGGTGATCGCGCAGGGGCTGGCTTTTATGCGTGAGGGCTCGCCGACTACGCGTGGTTGATGAGGCGCTAGCATCGCGAGCCGGATCAGCTTCAGAAAGCAACGCGCCATCGTTGGATCGCGTCATCGCCAGTCGCGGGTAGAAATCCGCCACGCGCCGTGTCAATCATCCTCGATGTTCAGACACTGATTTGCATCCGATCAGCGTGCCCGGCGCCATGCGGCCCAGGCTCAGGAGCCGCCAGCCCCAATGGCCCAGGTCACGCCGCAGCGCGACTTGCATGCCGGCGGCGTCTAGTTGCTCGGCATGGCGGCGCAGGTGGCGGATGTCATCGATCAAGAGTAGGCCGCCGGGTTTGAGCACGCGTACGATCTCGGCGATGGCCTGCGCGCGAGCCTCGGCGTGCGCCAGGTTGTGGATTGCCATAGAAGACACCACGGTGTCGATCGACGCGTCGGCCAGCGGCAGCCAACGCATGTCGGCGGTGAGGGTGGCGATCCGGGAGCCAACGCATTCGCGCGCGGCGTTGACGCTCAGCGCCTGCGCGTGGTTTCCACTGAGGTCGCTGCTTTGCCAGATGTCCAGGCCGCTCACGTGACCGGTGGGCACTCGACGGGCCGCGGCGACGGCCATCAGACCCCGGCCGCAGCCGATATCCAGCACGCGCTCGTTGCCTCTCCAAGGCAGTCGATCGAGCAGTTGCTCGCGTCGGCGCAGCTTGCCGTAACGGCTGCTCCACACCATAGCGCCGGCACCGAAGCTGAAACTCAGCGCGGGCCATGCCAGTCCATCGACGCGTAGCGGCAGTGACGGGATGAAGCTGGCGGCGAATCCCAGCCAACACACCACCGCGGCCGCGCTAAGATTGCGCACCACCGGCGGGGCATCCAAGCCGTAGGGAAACAGAGTTTTCATGGCGATCCTGGGCACAGAGCCTGGCAGCGTCGCATCTGCTGCAGCGCTTACAAGTGTGGTTTGTCACTTGTCGCCGATGTAATCGTCGATCCCAGCATGAGGCAACGTGGCGGCTCAGCGGCTCGGGCGGCGGGCCGATCGTGCGGTGTCGTCGCATCGATGTGCGAATGGCCTCAGGCCGGGATCAACGTCTCCGCCGCGTCGAGATGGCTGGTGATACCCCAGCGCAGCAAGGCGATCTCGCCGGCGCTGACATCCAGTTCGCAGTAGCTGGCATTGGCGTGGCGAAAGCGCGCGCTGCCGTGAGAGTCGGCGCCACTGAGCCACCAGACCAGTCCCTGCAACACGCGACCGTGGCTGATTATGCCGAGCGGCGCCTTGTCATCGAGATCGCGGCTGGCCACGACCGCCTGGATGCCTACCCGTGCGCGTTCGATGGTCTGCCACAGCGACTCGCCGGAGGGGGCGGTGGCATGCGCGTCGATGCCGTCCAGAACGTGTGGCATGACGGGGAAACACGCACGCGCTTCGGCCAGCAGCATGCCCTCGGCATCGCCGAAACTCTGCTCGACCAGACGCGGGTCGGTGTTCAACGTCGCGTGCGTCAACTGCTCGCCGACCAGGTGAGCGGTGTGCAGCGTGCGTGCGAGCGTTGAGGCGACCAGCCGACGCACCCCGCGTGCCTGCCAGGCCTTGCCGAGCAGACGCGCCTGCGCGATGCCGGCGGCGGTGAGCGGACTATCCCGTTGACCTTGCAGACGCCCCTGGTGGTTCCATAGGGTTTGCCCATGTCTTGCCAGCAAAATAAGCATCGATCGGATCAGTTGAAAGCGAAAGAACGTCAAGCATAGCGCCCTTGGCTGCGGCGACGGCGGGCGTACGATCCTTCAGCGACGCGCTGGCTCGCTTCAATTGCGCGACGCGGATGCGCCGATGAGCGTCGGCAAGCGAGCATGTCCAGAGTGCACTTAGGGGCTGGCGCGACAGCATGCGAGACACGCGACGTGCAGAGCATGCAGAACGGAGATGGGTCGTGGTTGAACCGCTGGATGGCCCCGGCCACCGAAATAGCAGCCGGGGCGTGGCTCAATCGGCGCCGATCCAGCGATGGCGCTCGGCCATCGCCAACGCCAACTTGGGCCCGCGTCGGTAGGCTCGTTCGCGGCGCTCGCGTTCGGCACGGATCTGTGGCCAGTTCGCCAGATAGTCGGCCAGCACCTGCGGGTCGCACGCGTAGCGGGCGAACGCTTCAGCGTGCGCCGAGCGCAAGGCGATTGCGCCGTTGTAGCCACCGAAGCCCTGCGTGGCACAGAGCGCGCCACTGTCAGGATTGCCTGGCAGCGGTGCGGCTTGCAGAGTGAAGGCGTGGGTGGATTCAGCCAGTTCCGGATCAAGCTGGCGCAGCGTCGGCACGCCCGGCGCAGTACGTCCAAGCACATATTGCAACGCTTGCGAGATCGCCTTGAGGCCGGTTTCGCCCATGCTGTGGCCGTCGCCCAGCGCTTTGGGCGTGCCCACGGCCATCGGCGGCAGCGGGTCGGTGACGCCCTGGCGCAGCGCGGCGGCCGCACGCCCGGCGGCGGCCGTGCCCAGGTCGGTCTTGGAATTGGTGCGGGTGCCGGTGGCGTGCGCGACCAGGTATTCGAAATCGGCTACGCCGTAGCCGTGCGCCTGATGCGCCATGTCCAGCGCGTGGATCATCGCGTTCTCGCCGCCGAAGCCGACGCCGGCGAAATGTGCCTTGCCGCCGGCTTCGCCGCTTTGTCCCCAGCCGACCACGATCGAGGTGATGTCCAACTGGTTGCGCAAGGCGAAGTCCAGCGTCGTCACCAGCAGGCCCGAGCCGGCTTCGCCGACCACCGTGCCGTTGGCGTCGATATCGAACGGCGCCAGACTCTCGCCGGCGCTGCGCTGCTGCTCCGGCGGGCGCTCGGCGTTCATCGCGGCGAGCTTTTCGCTGGTCATCAGCGCGCCGCCGCCGAACGCGTCGAGGATGCCGTAGCGCGGCCGCAGCGCGGCGTCGGCGGCGGTCCAGAGCACCATCTTCGGGCGCTGGAAACCGGGGTAGTCGAACAACAGCTGCGGGGCCGCGTCGCAGAAGGCGATCAGGCTGGAGGCGCAGGCGCCCACCGCGGTCAGCGGCGTCTGTGGCACGCGCAGGTAGCCGGGGTCGTCCGAGTGCAGCGAGTCGCGCAAGGCGGGATTCTTCAGCGTGCGGCTCAGGCTGTAGGAGGGCGCCAGCATGGTGGAGAGCAGCGCCGGTCCGTGCGATCCCAGCGAGGCGGCCAGGCGCACGGCGAATTTATCGCGCGGCTGACCTTCGGGCGGGGGTGGGGCATCCGGGCGCAGCCACTGTCCCAGCGGGTCCAGTCCGGGGAAGGCGGTGGCGGCTACCACGCGGAATTCGAACGGTCGCGGCAACAGCTCGGACAGCGGCTTGGGCAGGCCGGCCAGCGCGCCCAGGCCGGCATAGGCGAACAACTGCGCCTGCAGCGAGGGCGCCAGCAGCGGCTCGTCCTGGAACAAGCCGTACATATCTTTCAGCGCCGAGCCGCGCACGTCGTCGTAACGCAGTCCGCCGAGTCGACGCAGACCGCCTTCGGCCAGATCGTGCGGTAACGCGGCGGCGATGTCGGTCACCGTCTGGTTAGGCGCCAGCAGCGACGGATCGATGCGCCGGATGCCCATGCCCGCACGCAGGTGTGCGCCGTGGCGATCCTCGATTTGCGCCAGCGTGGCGGTTTCGCCCGCGTGCTCGCCTTGCGTCCAGCGCATCAGCGGCAGCGGCTGGTCGATCGTCGCGGCGTCGAATTCGATCAAGCCGGCGTCGAACGCGGCCAGCGCGATGAAGTCATCGTCGCCGCACACCTTGGCTTGATAAGTCTCGGTGGAACCCACCGCAGAGATCGTGCACGGCGTGCCGATGGTTACCAG